>DROT01000031.1 GCA_011321775.1 Gammaproteobacteria bacterium
GGTCGGCGCCGGCAAGGCCGAGGGTGCCATGGATGCGGGCAACATGCTCAAGCCGGCGCTGGCGCGCGGTGAGCTGCACTGCGTGGGTGCCACCACCCTGGACGAGTATCGCCAGTACATCGAGAAGGACGCGGCGCTGGAGCGCCGCTTCCAGAAGGTGATGGTGGACGAGCCCAGCGTGGAGGACACCATCGCCATCCTGCGTGGTCTCAAGGAACGCTACGAGGTGCATCACGGCGTGGAGATTACCGATCCGGCCATCGTCGCCGCGGCCACCCTGTCGCACCGCTACATCACCGACCGGCAGCTGCCGGACAAGGCGATCGACCTCATCGACGAGGCGGCGTCGCGCATCCGCATGGAGATCGATTCCAAGCCGGAGCAGCTCGACAAGCTCGAGCGGCGCCTGATCCAGCTCAAGATCGAGCGCGAGGCGCTCGCCAAGGAGAGCGACGAGGCCTCCATCAAGCGGCTGGAGAACCTGCAGGAAGAGATCGACAAGCTGGAGCGCGAATACTCGGACCTGGAAGAGATCTGGAAGGCCGAGAAGGCCGCGGTTCAGGGTACCCATCACATCAAGGAGGAACTCGAGCGCGCCCGCCAGGAGCTGGAGACCGCCCAGCGGGCCGGTGATCTGGCGCGCGCCGGTGAACTGCAGTATGGCCGTATCCCGGAGCTGGAGAAGCAGCTGGAGATGGCCTCGCAGGCCGAAGTCAAGGAGATGAAGCTGCTGCGTAACAAGGTCACCGAAGAGGAGATCGCCGAGGTGGTCTCCAAGTGGACCGGAATCCCGGTGTCCAAGATGCTGGAAGGGGAGCGCGAGAAACTGCTGCGCATGGAAGAGGAACTGGGCAAGCGCGTGGTCGGTCAGGACGAGGCCGTAAAGGCGGTTTCGGATGCCATCCGGCGCTCGCGCGCGGGCCTGTCCGATCCCAACCGGCCCAACGGTTCCTTCCTGTTCCTGGGCCCGACCGGTGTCGGCAAGACCGAGCTGACCAAGGCGCTGGCGGAGTTCCTGTTCGATACCGAGGATGCCCTCATCCGCATCGACATGTCGGAATTCATGGAGAAGCATTCGGTGGCCCGCCTGATCGGCGCGCCCCCGGGCTACGTGGGGTACGAGGAAGGCGGTTACCTGACCGAGGCCGTGCGGCGCAAGCCCTACTCGGTGATCCTGATGGACGAGGTGGAAAAGGCCCACCCGGACGTGTTCAACGTGCTGTTGCAGGTGCTCGACGACGGGCGTCTGACGGACGGCCAGGGCCGTACGGTGGACTTCCGCAACACCGTCATCGTCATGACTTCGAACCTGGGCAGCCAGCTGATCCAGGAACTGGCCGGCGAGGAGAACTACGAGCGCATGAAGCAGGCGGTCATGGAAGTGGTCGGCTCGCACTTCCGGCCGGAGTTCATCAACCGCATCGACGAGGCGGTGGTGTTCCACCCGCTGGGTCGGGAGCAGATCCGCGCCATCACCACCATCCAGATCGAGTACCTGCGCCAGCGTCTGGCGGAGCGCGATCTGGGGCTGGAGCTGACCGAGGCGGCGCTCGACAAGCTCGGCGAGGCCGGTTTCGACCCGGTCTACGGCGCGCGGCCGCTCAAGCGGGCCATCCAGCACCAGCTGGAGAACCCGCTGGCACAGGAGATCCTGGCCGGCCGCTTCCATCCCGGGCAGGTCATCAAGGTCGACGTCGAAGACGACCGGCTGGTGTTCACCGCCGGGCAGCAGCACGCCAGCGCTGCCTGAAAAGGTCGTTTTTTCAACTGCTAAGGGTGGGCTTCGGCCCGCCCTTTTTTTATGGTGCGGGCGGATTTCGGCTTGAAGAGCGGATGCTGAAACCGTAGTATGGTGCGGAATTTGGTTCCGGGAGCCGGAGAGCGGGCGGCCGCCGGCCAGAACAATAATATTCAGGAGGAGGAGTCATGATTTCGAGAAAAGCCCTTGGGGTTGTGTCGATCATAGCAGTTGCACCACTGGTATCGCCGCTGGTGGCGGCCAGGGGATTCAGCTACAGCTTCGTCGACGCCGGTTACCAGTATACTTCTGGCGACCCCGAAAACTTCAAGCTGGGGACGCTGAGCGCCTCCTTTGCCACCTTCGATTATGTCGCCCTGCGTGCCGGATTTCAGCGCGGCAAGGTCGAAAGTTATCCTCCGAGTCCCGGTAACGATCCCGACTTCACCGAGTTTCAGGCCGGTGCGCGCGGGCACTACACGCTGATGAAGAAAAAGCTCGACGCGTTTGCGACCGGCACCTGGTTCTATAACAGCATCAACAACAGTTCCAGTGGTGTCTCGTCCATCAGCGATGCCGGCGGTATATTCGATGCCGGCGTGCGTTTCCAGGCGACCAAGAAGTGGGAACTCGATGCCTCCGTAGAGTATCGGACCGGCGACTATGACGGCACATTCGGGGTGATCGAGTCGATCTACAAGCTCACCAAGAAATTGTCGATCTCTCTGAATACCCGCCAGAGCAACGATATACAGAAGTATTTCGGTGGTGTGCGGCTCGATTTCTGAGCGTTCGCTGCATCCCGCCACCAGACCCACCGCTCGCGGTGGGTTTTTCATTCAGGAAACCGTTCAGTTCTGCTCATCACGGGAGACGCGCAGCAGTACCCGATCCAGCGCTCGGGTGCTCAGCACCCGCTTCAGCGTTCCGAACAGCCAGGTGGGGAAGGTCACGTAATAGCGCGGTCGCGGGCGGGGGCTCTCCAGTGCCCTGACGACCTTGTCGAGCACCGCTTCGGGTGGCAGCGTGAACGGTACCACCGCCCCCGCCTGCGTGAGGCGCCGTTCCATCGCCAGGTACTGTTCGCGGTGCACGCTGTGCTCCCGGTCGATGTGGCGCCGGTAGGCGGCCCAGGCGTTGTTGCGGAAGGCGCTGGTGATCGGGCCGGGTTCGATGAGTATGGCGTGGATGCCGCTGCCGGCGAGTTCCAGGCGCAGGGTGTCGTACAGGCCTTCGAGGGCATACTTGCTCGCATTGTAGGCACCGCGGTAGGCCAGCGACACGAAACCCAGTACCGAGCTGTTCTGGATGATGCGTCCTTCTCCCGCCGCGCGCATCCAGGGCAGTATCCGGCGGGTCAGTTCCATCGTCCCGAACACGTTGGTCTCGAACTGTCTGCGGAGGGTCTCGCGGTCGAGGTCCTCGATCGCGCCCGGCTGGCCGTAGCCGGCGTTGTTGAACAAGCCGTACAGTCGCCCCCCGGTACGCTCTGCCAGTTCTTCGACGGCGCGGCGAATGGATTCGCTGTCGTCGAGGTCCAGCCGCAGGCAGTCCAGGCCTTCCTCGCGCAGTCGTTCCACGTCCTGCTGCCGGCGCGCGCTGGCGACCACGCGGTAACCGCGCTCCTTCAGGCCGCGGGCCACGCAGTAGCCGATGCCGCTGGAGCAGCCGGTGACGAGTACGCTGTGTGCTTTCCCTTCGCTCGGCATGGTTTTTCGCTCGGCCACTACACCCCCTATTGTCATGGTCGAGGTGATCGCTTGTCCATTCAAGAATGGCGGGCAGGCGGCGATATAGCGGGTATGGATTTCCAGCATCGCGCAATGGAGTAGCATTTCATGGATCTCGCCACCCTCGTCGGCCTGCTCGGAGCCTTCGGCATCATTATCGCCGCCATCGTCGTCGGCGGCAGCGCCATCATTTTCGTCAACATTCCTTCCTTGCTCATCGTCGGCGGCGGCACCCTGTTCGCGGTGCTCATGAAGTTCCCCATGGGGCATTTCTTCAGCGCCTTCAAGGTCGCCATGAAGGCCTTCTTCAACAAGGCCGACGATCCGCAGAAGCTGATCGAGGAGGGGGTGGAGCTGGCCAACATCGCACGCAAGGAAGGTGTCCTGGGCCTGGAGGGCCAGGACATCGACAACGAGTTCCTGCAACGGGGTATCCAGCTGTGTGTCGACGGGCACGAACCGGACTTCGTGCGCAACATGCTGAGCAAGGACATCAATCTGACCATCGAGCGTCACGAACGCGGTCAGGCCATTTTCAAGGCCATTGGCGACATGGCGCCGGCCATGGGGATGATCGGCACCCTCATCGGGCTGGTGCAGATGCTGTCGGCAATGGACGACCCCAAGTCCATCGGCCCGGCGATGGCGGTTGCCCTGCTGACGACGCTCTATGGCGCGGTCATCGCCAATGCCTTTGCGCTGCCGATCGCCGACAAGCTGGCGCACCGCAGCCAGGAGGAGCGTCTCAACAAGGCACTGATCCTGGAGACCATCAGCGCCATCCAGGAAGGGCTGAATCCGCGGGTCATGGAAGAGCTCCTCAAGACCTACCTTCCCGCCAGCAAGCGGGTATCCAGCGCGGCGGAACAGGCCGATGCGGCCTGAGACTGCCCGGGCCGCCTGAACGGGGATCATCATGTCTGAGGAAGCAGCGGCAGCCAAGGCAGACGAGGGGGCGCCTGCATGGGTGATGACCTTCGCGGACCTCATGTCGCTGCTGATGTGCTTCTTCGTGCTGCTGTTGTCCTTTTCGGAGATGGACGTCTCCAAGTACAAGGAGATGGCCGGCTCGCTGAAGAACGCCTTCGGCGTGCAGCGTGACATCAAGGTGAAGGAGCCGCCCAAGGGGATCAACGTGATCGCCAGGGAATTCAGCCCCGGACGCCCGGAGCCCACCACGATGAACGTCATCCGCCAGATGACCACCAACGACCTGCGGGTCAACCTGGACCTGGGCAAGGAGCGCCGCCGGCCGGTACCAACGCCGAAGGCCGAGCACATTCCCGACCGGGAGAAGAGCTACAAGCCACACGAGCCGGGCCGCAACAAGGCGGACCGGCAGGCGGGGCAGAAAGCGGGACAGAAGGCCGATCTCAAGGCCGGGGCCAGCAGCGGCAAACTCGCCCACCTGATGCCGGGCAAACAGCGTTCGCAGACTGAGGGGCTGAGTGCGGCGCAGAAGAAAGCGCTCCTCGAGGCGAAAAAACTCGCGGCCGAGCGCCTCAGCCGCAAGCTGGAGGCCGAACGGAAGTTGCTTTCTGCGAACAATATCGCGAACGCGGTGACGGTCGACCGGAAATCGGTGGAAGAACTGCTCAAGGCGCGCGCCGCCGCGGAGAAACGCCGCAAGCTGCAGCAGCGCGCACGTCTGATCAGCAAGGCGCTGGGCAAGGAGATCAAGGCCGGCACGGTCGACGTGGAGACCGACGGCCAGAAGATCATCATCCGTGTGCGGGAGAAGGCGTCCTTCGCTTCCGGGCGCGCCGAACTCAAGGAAGGCTTCCGGCCGATTCTCGCGCGGGTGGCAAAGATTCTCGAGGGGTCCGAGGGCAAGATCATCGTCGCCGGCCACACCGACAATGTGCCCATCTATACGCGCCGTTTCCGTTCCAACTGGGAGCTGTCGGCGGCGCGCGCGGTCTCGGTGGCGCATGAAATGATGCTGGCCACCAACATTCCTTCCAGCCGCTTCCTCGTGCAGGGCTTTGCCGATACCGAACCGGTGGCGAAGAACGACACGCCGGCCCATCGGGCCAGGAACCGACGGGTGGAGATCATCCTCCAGCAGGGTGAAGACCGGCAGGGCGGTGTTCTGGGTGCCGCGGGCGGTGGTGGCAAGGCTGCGAAAGCGGGGACCGGGCCTGCCCCGACCTCTTCCAGGGTGGTGAAAAAGACCGGGGGCGCCGGCGCGGTCCGGCCGAAAGTCCGGGGAATCCGGGCCGGCGGAAGTGCCGGCACGGCCGGGCACGGCGTCAAGGCCGCGCAACCCGCGGCCGGGGGTGTTACTGTCAAGGGCATCCGGGCCGCAGGACATCAGTGACAGGAGCAAGGGACGCAGGAGCCGAGATGAGCGACGAACGCAGGGAATATTTCAGGATCGATGACGAGGTGGCGCTCGACTACCGCCTCATCGAGGAGGATGAGGTCGAGGCGCTGGTAGAGAAGATACGCTCGGGCATGGTCGACCGCTTTACCGCGTCTTCGACCTTTGCCGCGACTTCACGACAGATGAGTCACACCATCCACCGGGTGCAGGCGCAGTCACCGGAAATCGCCCGCTGTCTGCAGTCGATCGACCAGAAGTTGAACATGGTGGCGCAGCTGTTCGTGCGCGAAGAGATGCGGCTGGACGAACAGACCACGCGGGAGGTCAATCTCAGTGCCGGCGGCGTTGCCTTCCGTTCACAGCGGGAATTGCCGCTGGAGGCACTGCTGGAGTTGCGCATGGTCCTGCTGCCGTCCCTGGTCGGCATCCTCACGGTCAGTCGTGTGATTCACTGCGAGCGTGCAGCCGACGGTGAGCTGCCCTATCCCTGGCAGGTGGCGGTGGTCTACGAACAGATTCGCGAGTCGGATCGTGAACTGCTGGTGCGGCACATCATGGCGCGTGAGACCGAGCAATTGCGCCGCCGGCGCTCGCAGGGCGAATGAATCGTCATCGATAACCCCCGGGCGTCGTCACTGTGCGGCGCGCCCCGCCATGAACCGGCAGGTGCTGCCTCATTCCTGCTCTTCCTGCTGCTGCAGTTCCCATAGCTTCGCATACAGGCCCTGCTGTTGCAGCAGTTGCTGGTGGTGCCCACGTTCCAGGATACGACCGCCTTCCATGACCAGGATCTGGTCCGCATCGACGACGGTGGAAAGGCGGTGGGCGATGACCAGGGTGGTGTGGTTCTCGGCAGCGGCGCGCAGGCTCTCCAGGATCGCCTGTTCGGAGTGGCTGTCGAGGCTGGAGGTCGCCTCGTCGAACACCAGGATCCTGGGGTTCTTGAGGATGGCGCGGGCGATGGCGACGCGCTGCTTTTCACCGCCGGAGAGTTTCAGGCCCCGTTCGCCGACCACGGTGTCGTAGCCCTGCGGCAGGCTGACTATGAACTCGTGGATGTTCGCCAGCCGCGCCGCCCGTTCGATCTCCGCCTGACTCGCCTGCGGTCGGGCGTAGCCGATGTTGTAGCGCAGCGTGTCGTTGAACAGCACGGTATCCTGCGGCACGATGCCGATCGCCGCACGCAGGCTCTGCTGGGTGACTTCGCGTATGTCCTGGCCGTTGATCAGAATGCGGCCCGCGTCGACGTCATAGAAGCGGAACAGCAGGCGTGCGAGGGTGGATTTGCCGGCGCCGCTGGGGCCGACCACCGCCACCTTGTGTCCGGCGGAAATGGTGAAGCTGACGTCGTGCAGGATGGTCCGTTCGGGGTCGTAGGCGAAATCCACGTGCTCGAAGCGCACCTCGCCGTCGCCGACTTCCAGTTCCCTGGCATCCGGCCGGTCGCGGATCTCGGGTTCCTGCTCCAGCACGTCGAACATCAGTTGCATGTCGGCGATGGCGTGTTTCAGCTGGCTGTAGACGACGCCGAGGAAGTTCAGGGGAATGAACAGCTGCAGCAGCAGCGCATTGATCAGCACCAGGTCACCGAGCGTGAGGGTGCCCGCGACCACGCCATTGGCGGCCAGAATCATGATCGCGGTGACGCCCGCGGCGATGATGGCGGCCTGGCCGATGTTCAGGGCCGAGAGCGAAGTCTGGCTCTTGACCGCCGCATCCTCCCACGCGGCCAGCGAGGCGTTGTAGCGTTGCAGTTCCAGTTGCTCGTTGCCGAAGTACTTGACCGTCTCGTAGTTGATCAGGCTGTCGATGGCCTGGGTGTTGGCGCGTGAGTCCATGGCGTTCATTTGAACGCGGTACTTCATGCGCCACTCGGTGATCAGAAAGGTGAAGCCGATGTAGCTCGCCACCGACACGAAGGCGACGACGGCAAACCAGAGACTGTAGCGTTTCAGCAGGATGCCGGCGATCAGCGCCACCTCGACCAGGATGGGGAGGATGCTGAACACCATGTAGTTCAGCAGCGAGCTGACGCTGCGGGTGCCGCGCTCGATGTCGCGGGAGATGCCGCCGGTCTTGCGCTCCAGGTGGTACCGCAGCGACAGCCGGTGCAGGTGTTCGAGTACCCGCAGCGACACCTTGCGCATGGCGCCGTGGCGCACGCGCGCGAACACCGAGTCGCGCACCTCGTTGAACAGCGAACTCGCCAGCCGCAGTGCGCCATAGGCCAGCAGCAGTCCCAGCGGCAGCACCAGCGGGCTGGTGCTGCTGTCGAGTGCATCGACGATCTGTTTCAGTACCAGCGGCACGCCGACGTTGGCGACCTTGGCGACGATCAGCGCCACCAGCGCCACCAGCACCCGTCCGCGGTACTCCCACAGGAAGGGCAGCAGCGAGCGCAGGGTGCGCAGATCGCGGCCCCGGCCGGCGGGCAGTTCGGTATGGCGTACGTGCATGGGCGGGCATTGTACCCGCTCGCCGGTCCGGCTTATTCCCCTGTCCGGACCGGGGTTTCCGCGCGGCGCCGGTGAAACGCCGGCAATCCGGCCTTCGGGCTGCTATAATCGGCCGCTTTGCGAATCGGATGCTGTTCCATACGAGGTGTTGCCATGCCGATTTACGAATATCGTTGTTCCGAATGCGGACACAAGCTCGAGAAGCTGCAGAAGATCAGTGATCCACCGCTGACGGTCTGTCCGGTATGCGGCAAGGCCACGCTGCAGAAGCTGGTCTCCGCGGCCGGTTTCCGCCTCAAGGGCGGGGGCTGGTACGAGACGGATTTCAAGAGCGGCAACAAGAAGAACATCGCCAAGTCGGACTCCGCCTCCAAGGGCGGGGACAAGGCCGGCGCGGGCAAGAAGGACTCGACCAGCAGCAAGAAAAAGACCGGATGATCATGCGTACAGACTACTGCGGACAACTCAATGTCAGCCACCTCGACCGGGAAGTGACCCTGGTCGGCTGGGCGCACCGTCGCCGCGACCACGGCGGGGTGATCTTTATCGACCTGCGGGACCGCGAAGGGCGCGTCCAGGTCGTGTTCGACCCCGATACCGAGGAGACCTTCGCGACCGCCGAACGGGTGCGCAGCGAGTATGTGCTGCAGGTTCGCGGACGCGTGCGCCGGCGGCCGGAGGGTACCGAGAACCCGGACCTGCCGACCGGCGAGGTCGAGGTGCTGGGCAAGGAGCTGACCATTCTCAATACCGCCGAGACGCCGCCCTTTCACCTCGACGACGACACCGTCTCCGAGGAACACCGGCTGCGCTACCGCTACATCGACCTGCGGCGGCCGGAGATGCTGGAGCGCATGCGCCTGCGCAGTCGCATTACCCGTGAGCTGCGGTACTACCTGGACGACAACGGTTTCCTCGACATCGAGACGCCGATCCTGACCCGCGCCACCCCCGAGGGCGCGCGCGACTACCTGGTGCCGAGCCGCACCCACCCGGGCGAGTTCTTCGCGCTGCCGCAGTCGCCGCAGCTGTTCAAGCAGCTGCTGATGATGTCGGGGATGGACCGCTACTACCAGATCGTGCGCTGTTTCCGCGACGAGGACCTGCGTGCCGACCGGCAGCCGGAGTTCACCCAGCTGGATATCGAGACCTCGTTCATGGACGAGGACCAGATCATGGTCATGGCCGAGGAGATGATCCGGCGGTTGTTCGACAGCGTGCTGGGGGTGAAGCTGGACGATCCCTTTCCGCGCATGAGCTACCAGGAGGCGGTGCGGCGTTTCGGTTCCGACCGCCCGGACCTGCGCGTGCCGCTGGAGCTGGTGGATGTCGCCGACCTGATGCAGGGTGTCGATTTCAAGGTGTTCGCCGGCCCGGCGCTGGATCCCCACGGGCGCGTCGCCGCCCTGCGCCTGCCCGGCGGGGGTGAGTTGAGCCGCAAGGAGATCGATGACTACACCCGCTTTGTCGGCGTCTATGGCGCCAGGGGGCTGGCCTATATCAAGGTCAACGAGGTGGCGCGCGGACGCGAGGGCCTGCAGTCGCCGATCCTCAAGTTTCTCCCCGACGAGGTGATCGCCGAGGTCATGCAGCGTACCGGCGCCCAGGACGGCGACCTGGTGTTCTTCGGCGCCGACAAGGCGCAGGTCGTCAACGAGGCGCTGGGTGCCCTGCGGGTCAAGCTGGGCGAGGATCGTGGTCTGCTGGAGGGCGAGTGGAAACCGCTGTGGGTGGTGGATTTCCCCATGTTCGAGTGGGACGAGGAGGCCGACCGCTGGGTGTCGCTGCACCATCCCTTCACCTCGCCGAAGGAAGAACACCTGGAGCTGCTCGAGTCCGATCCCGGCAACTGCCACTCGCGCGCCTACGACATGGTGCTCAATGGTACCGAGCTGGGCGGGGGGTCGATGCGTATCTTCCGCAGCGAGGTGCAGCAGCGGGTGTTCGAGCTGCTGGGTATCGGCGACGAGGAGGCCCGCGACAAGTTCGGTTTCCTGCTGAACGCGCTCAAGTACGGTTGCCCGCCGCACGGCGGACTGGCTTTCGGTCTGGACCGGCTGGTGATGCTGATGACCGGCGCCCGTTCCATCCGCGAGGTCATGGCCTTCCCCAAGACGCAGACGGCGGCCTGTCTCCTCACCGAGGCGCCTTCGCCGGTTCCGGACGCTCAGCTGAAGGAGCTCAACATCCGCCTGCGCAAGAAGCCGGAGTCACACGCCTGAGCTCATGAGTCAGGAATACAAGCGCCCCGAGTCAGTGCTGGTGGTCATCTACACGGCGGCATCCGAAGTTTTGCTGCTGGAACGGCAGCAGCCCGCGGGATACTGGCAGTCGGTTACCGGCAGCCTGAAAGGGGACGAGACGCCGTTGCAGGCGGCGCTGCGCGAAGTTCGGGAGGAGACCGGCCTGGACGTCGGCGATCGGCTGGTCGATACGGGTTGTACGAACCGTTTCGAGATCCTGCCGGCGTGGCGTTCGCGCTATGCGCCGGACGTGCGCTACAACACCGAGCACGTTTTTTTGGCGGAACTGCCGCAGCGGCTGTCGGTCCAACTGAATGACACCGAGCATCGTCGTTTCCGGTGGCTGCCGGCATTGCAGGCGGCGCTGGAGGCCAGTTCCCATACCAACCAGGCGGCCATCGAGCGTTACGTGCTGCGCCGATGAGACCGTATAATTGCAAGGTGATGATGAATCGGTATTTCTCCATGGAAATTCCGATCGTTTCGTCATCCCGGCCCGGGCCGGGATCCAGTGCGTCGAATCTGCCGGGTTCCGGTCTGCGCCGGGGCGACGGGAGATGTTCCTTGTTCACTGTGTGACAGGGCTGCGTGGCAGCCCTTCCGGAGTCCAGGTGCTATGCAGGCTACGGCAATCGACATCAACCCCTACACCCTGATGACCGACGAGGAGTGCGAGGCGCGCATCGACGTCGCCAGACGCACGCTCGGCGAGCGCCTGGTCATCCTCGGCCATCATTACCAGCGTGACGAGGTATTCCGGCACGCCGACTATTCCGGCGACTCGCTGAAACTGTCGCGCGAGGCGGCGAACTCGAAGGCGGAGTACATCGTCTTCTGCGGCGTGCATTTCATGGCCGAGGTGGCCGATATCCTGTCCCGCCCCGAGCAGGTGGCCATCCTCCCGGACCTGGCGGCCGGCTGTTCCATGGCCGACATGGCCAACCTGGCGAACGTGCAGCGCGCCTGGCGGGAGCTGGGACAGGTGCTGGACCCGGACCAGAGCGTCACCCCGGTCACCTACATCAATTCGGCGGCCGATCTCAAGGCCTTCTGCGGCGAGCACGGGGGTATCGTGTGCACCTCGACCAACGCCCGCCAGGTGCTCGAGTGGTCTTTCTCGCGGCGTGAGAAGGTGCTGTTCTTCCCGGACCAGCACCTGGGCCGCAACACCGGCTATACCATGGGGATCCCCCTCGACGAGATGGTGGTGTGGGACTACGAGCAGCCCATGGGCGGCCTCAGCGAGGAACAGATCCGCAAGGCGCGCATCATCCTGTGGAAGGGCTTCTGCTCGGTCCACCAGATGTTCCGGCCGGAACACATCGACCGCTTCAAGGAGAAATACCCGGACGCGAAGGTCATCTCGCACCCCGAAGCCAGTTTCGAGGTGTGCCGGAAGTCGGACTACGTCGGCTCCACCGAGTACATCATCAAGACCATTCGCGCCTCGGCGCCGGGCACCCGCTGGCTGGTCGGTACCGAACTGAACCTGGTCAACCGCCTGCACGAGGAATGCAAGGCCGAGGGCAAGTCGGTGCACTTCATGTCACCGACGGTGTGCATGTGTTCCACCATGTTCCGCATCGACCCGCAGCACCTGCTGTGGACGCTGGAGAACCTGATCGACGGCCGGGTCGTCAACCAGGTGAAGGTGCCGGAACGCGAGGCGGAGCTGGCGCGCCTGGCGCTGGATCGCATGCTGGAGGTCTCGCCCTGAGGGCCGCGCATGGTAGACTTGGGAAATTTACCGGGCGAGTGAGGCAGGCATGGCAGGACACAGCAAATGGGCCAACATCCAGCACCGCAAGAAGGCGCAGGATGCCAAGCGTGGCAAGATCTTCACCAAGCTGATCCGCGAGATCACGGTGGCGGCGCGCAGCGGCGATCCGGATCCGGCGGCCAACCCGCGTCTGCGCCTGGCGGTGGACAAGGCGCTCGCCGCCAACATGAACAAGGACACCATCGAGCGCGCCATCAAGCGCGGCGCCGGCGCCCAGGACGGCGAGAACTTCGAGGAGGTCCGCTACGAGGGCTACGGCCCGGGCGGTGTGGCGGTGATGGTCGACTGCATGACCGACAACCGCAACCGCACCGTGTCCGAGGTGCGCCATGCCTTCACCAAGGCCGGCGGCAACCTCGGCACCAGCGGCTCGGTGGCCTTCCAGTTCACCCAGACCGGTATCCTCGGCTACCCGCCCGGCAGTGACGAGGACGCCATCATGGAGGCGGCGCTGGAGGCGGGCGCCAGCGACATCGTCACCAACGACGACGGGTCCATCGATGTGCTCACCGATCCCGGGGACTTCGTCAGCGTGAAGGAGGCCATGATCGCGGCCGGTTTCGAGCCGGAAGAGGCCGAAGTCACCATGCGGGCGGAGAACACCACGCCGCTGGACAAGGCCGACGCGGAAAAGATGATCCGCCTGCTGGAGCGACTGGAGGATCTCGACGACGTGCAGAACGTGTACTCCAATGCCGACATCTCCGCGGAAATCCTGGCGGAACTGTGACGGACCGCGTTGCCGGCGAGCGGCGCTGCCGATCCGTTTCTCCGGCGGCGGGATGAGCCCTTGCCGGTGACGCGCATCCTCGGCATCGACCCCGGTTCACGACTGACGGGCTACGGCCTGATCGATTGCCGCGAACAGCATGCACGCTATGTCGCCAGCGGTTGCCTGCAGGTCGCCGGCGACAGCCTGCCGGACCGTCTCGGACTCATCTTTCGCGAACTGAGCCAGCTGATCGAGCAGTTCCGCCCCCAGCAGTTCGCCATCGAGAGCGTGTTCATGCACCGCAACGCCGATTCCGCCCTCAAGCTGGGGCAGGCGCGCGGGGCCGCCATCTGCGCCGCCGTCATGGGCGAACTGCCGGTGTCCGAGTATGCCCCGCGCGAGATCAAGCAGTCGGTGGTCGGCAGGGGAGGCGCCGACAAGCGGCAGGTGCAGCACATGGTGCGCGTGCTGCTGAACCTGAACGATACGCCGCAGGCCGACGCCGCCGATGCGCTCGCCGTGGCGCTGTGCCACAGCTACCGCCGGCAGGCGCTGGAACGGGTCGGCGATGTGCGCCGGTTGCGCGGAGGGCGCCTGCGGTGATCGGTTTCCTGCGCGGCATCCTGCGCGACAAGCAGCCGCCCGGCCTGCTGCTGGAGGTCCAGGGCGTGGGTTACGAGGTCGAGGCGCCCATGACCACCTTCTACGAGCTGCCGGCGATCGGCGAGACCGTGACCCTCTACACCCACCTGGCGGTGCGCGAGGATGCGCACACCCTCTACGGTTTCAGCAAGCTGTCCGACCGCGCCCTGTTCCGCAGCCTCATCCGCGTCAACGGGGTGGGCGCGAAGCTGGCGCTGACCATTCTCTCGGGCATGGACGCCGGTCACTTCGCCGCCTGCGTGCAGGCGGGCGACACCGCCTCGCTGACCAAGCTGCCCGGTGTCGGCAAGAAGACCGCCGAGCGCCTGGTGGTGGAGATGCGCGACCGGCTGGGCGACTGGGAGCTGCCTGCGGCAGCGGCGGGCGCCGGACGATCGGCGACCCCGGACGTCCTCGACCCGGTGGAGGAGGCGGTCACGGCGCTGGTCGCCCTGGGGTACAAGCCGCAGGATGCCAGTCGCATGGTGCGTGCCGTGGATACGGCCGAACGGGCCACCGAGGACATCATCCGCTCCGCCCTCCAGGCTACCGTCCAGCCAGGCCGACCGAGGTAGCTTGGGCTGAGCGCAGCGAAGCCCGACGTGCGGTCGTTCGGGCATGGTCCCGTTGGGCTTCGCTGCGCTCAGCCCAAGCTTCGCGCCACGTGCTTCCACGTCAGCCGGGAACGACGCCCGGCCTTGTGCCGTTTGCGTCGCTGCCTGTATGCTCAGGCCCATGATCGAACCCGACAGACTGGTGACCGCCAGTGCCTCGGCGGAGGACGAGGCGCTCGACCGCGCCATCCGCCCGCGCACCCTCGCCGACTACGTGGGCCAGCCGCAGGTCAGCGAACAGATGGAGGTCTTCATCGAGGCGGCGCGCCGGCGCCGGGATGCGCTCGACCACGTGCTGATCTTCGGCCCCCCCGGTCTGGGCAAGACCACCCTGGCGCACATCATTGCCAACGAGATGGGCGGCAATCTGCGTCACAGCTCCGGGCCGGTGCTGGAAAAGCAGGGTGACCTGGCGGCGCTGCTGACCAACCTCGAGCCCCACGACGTGCTGTTCGTGGACGAGATCCACCGCCTCAGCCCGGTGGTCGAGGAGATCCTCTACCCGGCGATGGAGGACTACCAGCTCGACATCATGATCGGCGAGGGGCCGGCGGCGCGTTCCATCAAGCTGGACCTGCCACCCTTCACCCTGGTGGGCGCCACCACCCGCGCCGGCCTGCTGACCTCGCCGCTGCGCGACCGCTTCGGCATCGTGCAGCGGCTGGAGTTCTACAACAGCCGCGACCTGGCGACCA
>DROT01000032.1 GCA_011321775.1 Gammaproteobacteria bacterium
CTGTCCACCCTGCTGCGCAACGGCCTGGAGAAGAAGCTCAGCCCCCACTGAACCAGGAACCCGACCGGGCTGCCACGGTCGCCCTTCCGGCTTTTGCGCGTGACGATCTGGCGCGGTCGGGGTGGGAAGTGGCTCTTCCCTCAGACGACCGCTTTTCTCCTTGAAATGGGCCGGATTTTCCGGGCCGGCCTAAACTCGCTGCGCTCAGACAACGGCCGGCTTTTTCCGGAAAATCCGGCCCATTTCAAGGCGCGGTCGATTCGGTCAGAACCACCACCGGCCCCGACTGCGCCAAATCGTCAGCTCAAAGGCGGAAGGCGGGCCCGGTCGGGTTCCTGGTTCAGTGGGGGCTGAGCTTCTTCTCCAGGCCGTTGCGCAGCAGGGTGGACAGCTGCTCCACCGGCGAGATCTCGTCGAAGGCCGCCAGAATCAACTGGTTGCGGTTGCTGACGCCGAACTTCTTGAACAGCTTGGCGAGGTGCATCTTGACGCCCTGGTGGGAGAGGTGGACCTCTTCGGCGATCTGCTTGATGGCCAGGCCGCGGATCACCTGGCTCAGGATCTCGGTCTCCCGGCGGGTCAGCTGGGTGCACATGTCGTCGATGCGGTCGTGAAACTGGGACAGCAGGACGTGGTCGGCGCCCTGCTGCTCGGCGATGAAGCGCTCCATGATGTGGCGTTCGATCCAGGCGTTGCCGCTGGTCACCGAATCGAGCGCGCGTTTGACGTGGTCGCCGTTCATTCGCTCGTTGATATAGCCGTGTGCGCCGGCCCGCACCAGGCGGTACAGCTGGTCGTCGTCCATCTCCTGTCCGAAGACCAGGATGCGTACCTCGGGGTACTCGCCCAGCACCCGGTGGATGAAGCGTTCCAGCGGGCCGTCCACCGCCCGGTGATGCAGCAACAGCACATCGGGGCTGGCCTCGGCGAATTTTTCCATGCAGTCGTTGCCCGGCTCGATACAGGAGACCAGATAGCCGTCCTCGTGGTCTGCCAGCATGCTGACGACGCCGTCGATGGAGAAATCGTGGTGGCCGAGAATGAAGACCCGCGTAGGCCGGGTCAGGGGGTTGAATCGGGTATGGGTCACGCTCTGGGGTGACATGGCTGGCTTGTTCATATCGGGTTCCGTCTCTGATGCCAACAGTGAAAAGAACCTCGCGGGTGTCCGGGCGAGGTTGCCCTGCCTTGCGAATGGCTCGAAAGGTCTTTCAATGTACGGGCGCGTCTTGGCGCAGTCGTCTGTCGCGAGCACTCATGCCTGCATGCCGCAGAAGCGATGTTCTGCCCCGGACACAACGGCTACGCGCCTGCCCGCCCGCGTTCAGCGTCCGTCTCGTGGCGGTCGTGCCCCCGGGGCGTCGATGAACGCATGTCCACCGGCAGCAACATTCGCGCCATCCATGTAAAGAATAGCCTATACAAACGATTAGAATCGTGGCGGGGCGGTTGTTCAGGTTTCCCGGTGATTCCGGAACGGTAGTGACAAGAATTTCGACACTTTGGAGCCGCATCGCCGTTGAAATGCCCTCAAAGAAGTCATGAATACCCATTCCGGATGCCCGGAAAATGGTGGGACGTGCCCATAAACTTCATGATTTTCAGTTTGAACCGCCCCTGCGCGACGGGCGGTGGTCGTCGGTAGAGTGTTCAGCTGCCCGACACGGCACGGACAGGTTCTGACGTTCTGTCATGGCGGGATGACAAGTTGCCGCCCGCATCGAGACCTTTCCCTGTCCTTCCTCAAGAACGACCGCCGAGGCGTCGATGAAACCGGTATTGGTCGTGGCCGGTACGATGGCGAGGGACAGGGGCGGAATGCAGGGTTCAATCTGGAATAGCGAGGCTGCAGCGTCGGTCGGGGGCCGGCGTGCGTTGCGGCCGGCGCTCGATCGGACCGGGATCCGGCCCCTGCGGGGGCGGATGAAGGTCATGGTGGCGCGACGCCGCAGTTTCCCGTGGCTCCTGTGCCTGTGTCTGCTGGCGCTGTTGCGTGCTGGGGAGGCGGGTGCTGCCCTGCAGCCCTACCGGGCCAGTTGGGAGGCTTCCCGATGGCAGCTCGATACGGCCCCTCGCCAGTGCGTGCTGAGCCACCCGATTCCGCACCTGGGCAGCGTCCGCTTCGAACAGCGCCCCGGCCACGGCCTGCGTTTTACGCTTCATGTCGATCAGCCCCAGCCCGGAGAACGCACCGCCCGCCTGTATGTCCAGCCCCCGCCGTGGCGCCACCAGGGTGCCGGCCGCTCGCTGGGGGAAGCCGCGCTGCAACGAGGCAAGGTGCCCCTGCAACTGGGCAATGCGCAGTCGCTGGCGTTCTTCCACGAACTGGAACAGGGCATGCAGGCGGTAATCGCGTTTTCCGGTGCCGGCCCGGCGGAGGAGACGCAGATCACGGTCCAGCCGGTCCGTTTCCGTGAAGTGCTGCCGGCTTTCCTCGCCTGTACGGCGAAGCTGATGTACCTGGATTTCGAGCCGCTGGCGGAGCACCGCATTCACTTTGCCACCAACAGCGTTCGCCTGAGCCGTGCGGCGCGGCGCGTGCTCGAGCAGGTGGTCCGCGACTACCGCAAGCGCGGAAAGATGCGCATCGTTCTCGGTGGGCACGCGGATGCCCGCGGCAAGCCCGAGTACAACATGGCGCTGTCGCGTCGGCGCGCCACCATGGTATCGCGCTACCTGCGTTCGCGCGGCGTGCCCGCCGGAGCCATTGAAGTGCGCTACTTCGGCGACACCCGGCCCAGAAAGCCCGGCAACGACCCGCGGGCCTGGTCCGAGAACCGCCGCGTCACTGTGTGGCTGACGGCCGATCCGAAGCCGGCCGGGCGGCTTCCGGTGGCTGCTGCACGTCGATGACAGTCTCGCCGCCGTCCTCGATCAGGCGGATGCGGTAGATCTCTACCGGTATCTTCGGTACATCGCTCCTGAACGGACCCTGGCCGCCGGTCTCGACCCGGGCGATCCGGTCCATGACCTCCATGCCGCTGACCACCCGGCCGAAGACGGCATAGCCCCAGCCGCGCCGGGTCTTGCCGCGGTGGTCGAGGAAGCTGTTGTCTGCGGTGTTGATGAAGAACTGGTTGGTCGCCGAATCGGGATCACCGGTGCGCGCCATGGCGATGGTGCCGCGTTCGTTCCGGAGGCCGTTGTCGGCCTCGTTCCTGATCGGGGGGTAGGTCTTGATGTCCTTCTTTTTCAGGTCCGCCGTGTAGCCGCCTCCCTGGTTCATGAACCCCTTGATGACACGATGGAACACGGTGTGGTCGTAGGCGCCGTCATGGACGTAGCGCAGGAAGTTTTTCACCGTGACCGGCGCCTTGTCCGGGTAGAGTTCGATGATCACATCACCCTTGGAAGTCTCCATCCGCACACGCGGGTTGTCGGCGGCGTGGCCGACGACGCTGCCAAGGAGCAGAAAGAGGATGCCGATCAGGGTGCTGTGCTTGCTCATGGTTCGTGTTCCTGTTTGACGGTTGCGTTCGGTAACGGACGGCGCGCCGCGGTACCGCCGGGCGCGCGACCACAATCTACTCCCTGGCCGGGCGTTTGGCGAGCTTGCGCTGCAGGGTGCGCCGGTGCATGCGCAGTCTCCTGGCGGCCGCGGAGACGTTGCCGTCGCATTCGGTGAGGACCTTCTGCAGATGTTCCCACTCCAGGCGCCGCACCGTCGGCGGATTGTCCGACAGCGGCACGCTGGTGTCACCCTCGTCCTTGTGCAGGGCGGCGACGATCTCGTCGGTATCCGCGGGCTTGGTGAGGTAGTGAACGGCCCCCAGCTTGATCGCTTCCACCGCGGTGGCGACGCTGGCATAACCGGTAAGGATGACGATGCGCGTATTTTCGTCCAGTTCATGCAGTTTCTTGGTGAGCAGCAGACCCGATTCCCGGTCGATACGCAGGTCGACCACGGCATATTCGGGTTCCATGCGCGAGGCCGTGGCCAGGGCGTCCTCGATGTTGTGCGCCGTGGCCACCTGGTAGCCGCGGTCGCCGAGCGCGTCGGCCAGGACCTCGCAGAAGATTTCGTCATCGTCGACGACGAGGATGGAGGGGCGGGTGTCCTGTGCTTCGTTCATGCGGGCAGTCCGGACAGCGGCAGTTCGATGCGGGTGCAGGTGCCGCCGCCTTCGCGCTCGAACAGCTGGATATCGCCGCCGAGTCGCCTGAGGGTGGCGTGGGTGAGGAACAGGCCCAGCCCCATGCCCGATTCCTTGTGACTGGTCACGCGCTTGCCGAGTTCGTCGGCAATGGCCGGGTGCAGTCCCGGCCCGCGGTCGAGAATCTCGATTCGCAGTCGTCGCCGGTCCCAGTCCGCCTGCAGCCGGAGCGACTGCGGCGATGCATCGGCGGCGTTGTTGAGCAGGTTGATCAGGGACTGGTGCAGGGTGTGTTCATCGAGTATGCGCGCCTCCGGCGGCCCGGGTCGAAGCTCGACTTCCAGCCGGCTGCCGGGCCGCAACGATTGCCATTCGGCGACCACGGTGTCGAGGAACTCGCCCACGCCGAGCAGGCCGCCACCCTCCGCGCGCGTTTCTCCCGCCGAGGCGGAGATGACCGAAAGTGCCTGCTTGCAGCGCCCCACCTGCTCGTGCAGGATGCGCAGCTTGCGTTTCATGGGGGCGGGCACCTCGGCCTTCTCCAGTTCTCCGCTGATCACCGCCATGGTCGCCAGCGGCGTGCCGAGCTCGTGGGCGGCGCCGGTGGCCAGCGTTCCCAGGGCGATCAGCTGTTCGTCGCGCAAGGCCTGTTCGCGCGCCTCGGCCAGCAGGCGGTCGCGTTCGCGGATGGTCTTCGCCATGCCGACCACGAACCAGGCGATGAGCGCGGCGCTGAGCACGAAACCGAACCACATGCCGAACACGTGCTGGGCGAAGTTGTCACTGTGGTGCATGTGTTCCTGGCCGGGCAACGGCACGTACCAGAACATCAGCAGGCTGTAGCAGGCGGTGGTCAGTGCCGCCATCAGCCAGGTTGCCGCGGCCGAGAGCACGGTGGCAGCGATGATCAGCGGAATGAGGAAGAACCAGGCGAAGGGGTTGGTGGCTCCGCCAGTGAAGTAGAGTACGCCGGCGAGAGCCAGCACGTCGGCACACAGCTGGCCGAAGAACTCGACGTCGCCGACCACCGCGCCGCTGTGCAGGCGCTGCCAGGTCCACAGGTTGATCAGCATCAGCGAGCCGATGATGAGCAGCAGCGGGGTGACCGGCAACGGCATGTAATCCAGCAGGCGGATGGCCGCCAGCGCCGCCAGCTCGCCGCCGATCACCAGGCTGCGCAGCAGGAACAGACGCCTCAGATTGTGGATGGTGCTGGCTTCCGTGGGGTCCTTGTCTGTCATGCCGGTTCCGGATTCGTGCTGCGGATGAATGCTGGCGGCAGTGTACTGCAAAAGCCGCTCACCCATGATCATCCCCCTCGTTGTGCGCCCGGAGCCTCCACGCCCCGCTCCTGTCGCTGTCCCTGTGCCGTCGTGCCGGCATCCAGGAACTCCAGCCACTGGCGGGCCATCTCGCGGCCCGCGGCCAGCGCGGCGGCCCGCTCGAAGGCGTCGTGGGCGGCCTCGAGCTGTCCCTGCCGGTAGTAGCTGATGCCGAGCAGCAGCCATGCCTGCGCGGCGGTCTTCGCCTTCAGTCGCCGTGCGGTCAGCGTCCGCAGGGTGTCCGTCGCCGCTTTCCAGTCCCGGCCATCGAAGTACCAGCGTACCAGCTGCAGGGCGAGTTCGGGGCTGCGGTTTTTCTCCAGCGCGCGTTTCAGCGCTCGTATCGCCTGCGCACGTTGCTTGCTGGCGCTCCAGGCTTGCGCCAGCAGCTTGCGGTTCGCCGCCGTGTCGCGGATGCGACCGCGTTTCATCTCCTGTTCCAGCAGTCGCGCGCCCTTGTAGGGGATTCCGCCGTGCAGGTACAGCCTGGCCAGCTGCAGCAGTTCGGTTTCCTGTTTCAGGGCGCCGTCGCGGTAGGCCAGTTCCAGGGTGTCCAGAGCCGCGTGTTCGTCTTCCATCGCCAGCTGTACCGCGGCCAGTTGCGGCCAGTAGCGGGCACGCTCGGGGAACAGGCGCAGCAGGTCCTCGAGTACGGGGACGCAGGCGCGATAGTCGCGCAGTTCGTAGTGCATGGCGAGCAGCGCCTCGTACCACTCGGCGCGCGGGTGGCTGGCCAGTCGGATGGCGTGCTGCAGCGCTTCGATGGCCTTGCGGTAGCGCTTCCGGGCGGCCCACGCCTGGCCCAGCAGCAGCCAGGCTTCGGCGTCCGGTTTGTCTGCCTCGCGGAACCAGGTCTGCAGCATGCTGACCGCCTTGTCCGGCTGGTCGGTGGCCAGATACAGCTGCGCCAGGTCGTAGCGCAGACGCTGGCTGCTGGTTTCCGGCAGCTGCTCCAGCGCCAGGCTCTTGTCGAAGGCGCGTATGGCCGCCGGGTAGTCGCCACGATCGACCTGTACATAACCCAGCATTTGCAGCGCCAGTGCCGTGGCGTAGCCGTCGGGGGGCAGTTGTTCGAGCAGCGCCTGCAGGGACTTGAGGGCCGCAGCCTCCTGCCGGCGGTCGATCTGCTCGTGGATGGCGTTGAGCTGGCGCCAGGCGAAGGGGGACAGGGTCTGCTGTCGGGCCGGGAGCGGAGCGGACAGCAGCAGGGCGACGATGATCAGGGCGCAGCGGCGTATGGCGTTTACGGGAAGCCGGGGCGATCGTGCCAGCTGCGCCGCCCGATCGGGCCTGAGCCCGAACCGGTACAAACGGTAACCTGGCAATCCACCTGAAAACATTCTTTTCGACCTTGTAACGCAGCGTAAAGTGAGATTCCCGTGCTGTCTTCGTGCAATACAGGGCTTAATCGTCCAGCTTGAATTCGACGACCTGCTCGGCCTCGCCGGCGACCGCGCGGCCGCCGACCCGGCGTGGCTTGAAGCGCCAGCGGGACACGGCATCCAGCGCCGCCTGGTCGAAGACGCCGGGCGGCTCCGACTCCAGCACGCGCACGTCTTCCACCGTACCCTTTGCGGTCACCCGGAAGGCGACCTTCACCCAGCCTTCGATCCCGCGGCGGGCGGCCTGGTAGGGGTACTGCGGGGGCTGCCGCGACAGCGGGATGAAGTCGTGGTCCAGCTGCGCCGGGGGCGGTCCCGGCGAGGGTGCCTGACCGAGTTGCAGCGGCAGGTCGAGACGGGCGCTGATGTCCAGTCGTGGCGCCTGCAGGCCGACTTCCTCGGGAAACTCCAGCTGCGGACGGGGCAGGGGGGTTGCCGGCGGCGGGGGGGGCGGCGGCTGCCGGCGTTCCTTGCGCTGCACCCGCTCGTCGCGTTTGAGACGCACGAATTCGATCAGCCGGGCCTGGTCGCGATGGCTGCGCTGCAGCTGCTGGGGCGTGACCAGGGCCTGCATCAGCCACAGCAGCAGGCCGGCGGCCAGCAGGCCGGCGAGCACGGCCAGCGGATAGCGCAGCGGCATCAGCGCGCCTCCGGCGTCGCCGCGATCGAGACATTGCGGACCCCGGCCTTGCGTACCTGGTCCATGACTTCTACCAGCAGTCCGATATGGGCCGAGCGGTCGCCCTGGATGACGACGCCACCCGCTGGATTCTGCGCCATCAGCCGCTCGATCACGGCGCGCACCGAGCGGATGTCGACCGCGCGCTTGTCGATCCAGATCTCGCCGTTCGGGGCGATGGCGATGAGGATGTTGGCGTGCGCCGCCCGCTGTGCGGTCTGGGCCGTCGGGCGGTTGACCTCGATGCCGGATTCCTTGACAAAGGAAGTCGTCACCACGAAGAAGATCAGCATGATGAACACGATGTCCAGCATCGGTGCAAGGTTGATCTCGGCTTCTTCGTCGGCGCTATCGCTGTGACGGCGTCTCACGGCATCGTCTCCCTGAGGGGCAGCCGGTCGGCGAGTATCTCCAGCGCGCGTCCGGCCTGCTGTTCCAGCTGCAGGCAGAAATACAGCCCCGGTAGCGCCACCACCATGCCGGCCATGGTAGGCAGGGTGGCGCGCGAGATGCCCGAGGCCAGGGCGCGCGCGTTGCCGGTCCCCGCCACCGCCACCACGTCGAACACCTCGATCATGCCGGTCACCGTTCCCAGCAGTCCCAGCAGGGGACAGATGGCGACCAGGGTCTTGAGCAGCGGCAGGGACTGGCGCAGGTGGATACGTGCCTCCGACAGCAGCGCACTGCGCTGGCGGCGCGCCAGTGCCTGGCGGCGGCAGCGGGTGTGTTGCCAGTCACGGATGCAGCGCTCCAGGCGCCGCGGGAATACCCGCAGCAGGTACCAGTAGCGTTCCGCGATCAGGGCGCCGATGACGGCGGCCAGCGCGATGATGATCCACAACACCGGGCCACCGGCGTCCAGGAAGCCGCGCACCTTCTCCAGTTGCCACCAGAGGGTATCACTCACCTTCGTTCACCTGGCGGGCAATGAGGCCTGCCGACTGTTCGTCGAGAATCTGCACCAGCGTGCGGCTGCGGCTGGCCATGAGGGTGTGGAAGAACAGCAGCGGGATGGCGGTCACCAGCCCCATCACCGTGGTCACCAGCGCCTGCGAGATGCCGTCGGCCATGAGCTTGGGATCGCTGGTGCCGAACAGGCTGATGGACTGGAAGGTCAGGATCATGCCGGTGACGGTGCCCAGCAGTCCCAGCAGCGGGGCCACCGCCGCCAGCAGCTTGATCAGGCTGAGGCCGCGTTGCAGCGCCGGCGTCTCGCGCAGTATGGCTTCGTCCAGCAGCCGCTCGACGGACTCGATATCCTCCCCCGCCGCACCTTGCGCCGCCAGCAGCACGCGCCCCAGGGGATTGTCGTCGCGCGCCTCCGCCGGATGCTGCAGCTGATGGCGCACCTTCGCGGCCACCCGCTGCAGGTACAGCAGCCGGTAGAGGGTCAGCAGCAGACCGAAGACCGCGACCGCGAGGATGATATAGCCCACGGTGCCGCCCTGCCGGATGCGTTCCGTCAGCGTCGGTCGCTGTACCAGCAGGCCCAGCAGGCCGCCGCGCGTCGGGTCGACGATCATCGGCAGGTAGCCCCCGGTGGCCGCCGCAAAGTCGGCGGCCAGCCGGCGCTCGTGCGCTGCCGGCTGGCGCGCGAGTTCCATCAGCCGACCGCTGTCCGGCAGGTAGCGCAGGAAGCGGTCGCCGGCGATGGCGTCGAACACGCCGATGCGGACCACTTCCTGCTCGCGGGTGATGCCGTCGCTGCCGGTGACCGGGGCGCTGAAACGGCTGCTCTTCCCGGCCTGATCGATCTCCTGCAGCAGCAGCAGCCACAGGCGTTCCAGCTCGGTGACATTGGGCAGCTTGTGGCTCCTGGCCAGGGTGTCGAGCCACTGCGCCCGGCCCGGGAACTGGGCGCTCACCAGCGAGTCGCGCAGTGATGCCTGCAGGTCGTTGGCGGACTGGCGCACGGTGCCGAACAGTTCGCCCAGGTTACCGGCGCGCCGCTCCAGCGCCTCCTGCAGCTGCTGCAGCTCTTTCTCGTTGCGGTCGAACTGCAGTTTCAGCTCCGCTCCGCGCTTGCGCTGCTGCTCGACGCGCCGGCGCATGTCTTCCAGGGCCGCCTTGCGGTCGGCCTTCTCGGCCAGGAACTGCCGCTCGCGCTCGCGGCGTACCCCGGCCTCGCGTCGACTGGCTTCCTGTACCTGGCGCAACAGGTGGTCGAGCGAGGTCGGATGGTCGGCGAAGGCCGGCGGCTGGGTGCACAGCAACAGCAGCAGCGCGAGGAATGGCCGGCTATTCCTCATCGGCGGGTCCCGCGGCGTGCAGCGGCAGTTCCAGCAGTTCCGGCGCCGCCTGCTGGCGGGCGATGCGCAGGGCGCGCCGGGTGGACCGGAGGCCGGCGCTGTCCATGGGCTTCCAGCGTCGTTCGTCGGCATCCCACCAGGCCGCTTCGCGGCCGTCCAGGCTCAGGTAATAGAGCCCGACGCGGCCCACGCGCAGCATATCGACGGTGCGTCGCCGGCCGTCGTTACCGATTTCGTCCTGGTAGGCCTCGAGGGTGCGGCTGTAGTCCAGTTCGATACGGTAGGCTTCCAGCAGGCGGCGGTATTTCTCGGCCACCGCGACGTCGGCGCGGTCCATGAGTTCGCGCAGCCGCGCCACCCGCTGCTGGCGCTCGGCCTGCAGAAAGGGAATGTCCTCTTTCACGAAACGATCCAGGCGGTCGATCATGCGCAGCATGAGGGGCACGATCTCGCGCTGGGTGAGTTCGATGTCGGACATCTGCTGCTCGATGTCGGCCTTTTCCCTGTGCTGTGAATCCACCAGGCGTTGCAGCTGGTCGTTGTAGGTGGAGAGGGAGTCCAGCTCGCGACCCAGGGCGAGGTATTCTTCCAGCATCGCGTGGTTCTGTTCGCTGATACGGTCGATCTTCTTCTGGGTGGTGCGTTCCTGGCGGTTGTTTTCGGCGGTCAGCGACATGGCCCGGTCGAGCGTATCGGCTGCCGGTGATACGGCCGGCAGCAGCAGGAACAGGGTGAGCAGTGCGGGTGTCTTCATGACTTGCGGAGTGTACACCAACCGGCGGCGATCGATCCGCCGGCCGGGGTGATTCAGCGGTAGTGGTACTCGAGGGTCGCGTAGTAGTTGCGTCCGGGGCCCGGCACGTGTTCGCCCACGGCGACGTCCGAGGCGGCGACGCGGTTGATGCCCGACAGGTGCGGCTGGTAGTTCTTGTCGAGTACGTTCTCCACGCCGAGCCTGATTTCCAGTTCACGTATCAGCGTGAGGCCGGCGCGCAGGTTCAGCAGCGCATAGCCGTCCGACTTCTGCTCGTCGTTGGTCTCCGACACCTTGTTCTGTTTGGCGTAGCCCACGCCTTCGATGCCGGCCCACCAGCGCGAGCGGTTGTAGCTCAGCATGGCATTGCCGTTGAGCGGGGCGATGCGGTAGAGATCGTCGTGAATGTCCCGGCGTTCGCCGCGTACATAGCTGAGGACGCCGTCGAGCCGCCAGTGGCGGCCGAAGCGCACCCCCCAGTCCATGTCGCCCCCGTACAGGCGCGCATCGACGTTGCTGAACTGCAGCGGCTTGGGGTCGCCGTTGGCGGTGCTGACCATGATCACCACCGGATCGGTCGAGGGTGTGCCCTGGATGTAATTGTCGACGTAGCGGTAGAACAGGCGTGGTGCCGCATAGGCACGGCGCCCGCGCCAGTCGAGTCCGAGGCCCGCTTCATAGGCCGTTTCCGAGTCCAGGTTCAGGTCGCCCACGTAGTTGTGACCGTCGGCGAGCCCGTTGGTCGCCTGCAGCGGCACCCACAGGTACAGTTCCTGGTAGGAGGGTGCGCGCTTCTTGATGCCGCCCTCGGCAATCAGGTCCAGTCGTGACGACAGGTGGTAATCCAGTTTTGCCACCAGGTCGAGATTGTTCTGGTTGTTGTCCCGCTTCGCGGAGTTGAAGCGGTTCTGCAGGGTGGCGATCATGGGGTTCATGCCGGCCATGAAATGGGACACGGTGCCGGAACTGCTCTCGACGCGGTTGTAGCGGGCGCCGAGCTGCAGGTCCCAGTCATTGGCCAGGGTGGCGTTCCACTCGGCGAAGAAACCGAAGGCATTGCGGTCGACGCCGTTGAAGGCCTGCACCCGGAAGGCCGGGTTGACGGGATTGGTGACGGTGGCGTCGTGACTGTCGAAGTGGCCGTCGCTGCCGAGCAGCAGCGTGCCGGGACCCAGCGGCAGGCCGAAATCGGCGCGGTAGCCCAGGCTGTTGCTCTTGGTCGTGTTCAGGCGGCTGGCTGCGGGTGTGGCCGGCTGGCGCAGGTCATAGTTGGACATCTCGTGATCGACGTCGGAATAGTAGAGCTTGCCGTGCAGCTCATAATCACCGAAGCGGCCCTGGTATTCGCTTTCGTAGATGTCGGTATCGATGAATACGATATCCATCGGCAATGAAGGTGTGCCGGTGTCGTCGGTACGGTTGCGGCGCAGGTCGAAGGAGATTTCCTGCCCTTCGTGGCGGAAGCCGTAACCGGCGCCGTAGTTGAGGCGTTCGTGGCGCGTCGGGCGGATCTTGCCATCCGGAAACTCGATATTGCCGCCCCGCTCCTTCGATCCGTAGGCGTGCAGGCGGTGGCTGCTGTTGGCGGCGCTGCCGAAGGCACTGTAGACGTGTGACCGGTCCGCCGTCGCACCGCCCAGTGTCAGGTCGAGGGTCGGGCGGACGTTCTTCCCGCTCGCGAACTGGCTGCGCCTGGAATCGGCGATGATGGTGCCGCCGATGGTCTCCACGCCGGAGCTGACCGGCGCGATGCCGCGGATCACTTCCAGCGACTGCAACTGCGTGCGCGGGACGTAGGACAGCGCCGGGTCCATGCCGTTGGGGCCTCCACTGCTGATGTTCATGCCGTTGACCAGTACGTTGACCCGGTCGCCGTACATGCCGCGGTACTGCGCCAGTCCGGTGAGCGGACCGTTGCGGTTGACGTTGGCTCCGGGAGCGCGCTGCAGCAGGGCCGCCGTGTCCGGCGTGGTGATCGTGGTCGGTTGCAGTTCCACCGGGTAGGCTTCGGGTGCCGATACCGCCTCGCTCTCGACGGTCATCTGCGGCAGCTGGCGGGCTTCTCCGGCATGGACCTTCGGGGTATTGAGGGCTGTCAAGGCAAGCACAAGGGGGACGAGGGGCGCGCTGTCTCGTGGACCGGACATGAGGGGTTTTCTCCTGGCAAATCTGGACGCACCGGATACTAGCAACCGGGATTCGGGCTGGGTATGTGGCAAATTGTCGCAGTGGGGGAACTTCCCGCAGCGGTGCTGGTCTCTCGGGTATGCCGGTCGGTTGGCTGGCTTTTCCGGTCCAGATTCGGCGTAACGCGTATCCTCCCATTGGGCCGGAAACCTGGCGCGGGCCGTGGCCCGCGCTTTTCTTTGGAAAAACCGGAAAATCCATTCAAATTCCGTTGCCTGTCGGCTAAGCTGCCTTGCGGTGCGCGCATGAAGCGGTACGGGAAGGCCCCATCATGAATTCGACGGCGGCGACGGCAGACGAACTGCTGGATCGGTGGTTTCCGGACACGGATGCGGCCGCCCGGCGGCTGCGGGCCGGCGTGCAGCTGCTGCGCCTGGCGGCGGGACAGAACGTGTTCCACCGGGGCGACCCGTGCCGCAACTATCTCGTGGTCGTCGAAGGCCGTGTGCGGGTGCAGGTTCTTTCCGTTGGCGGGCGCGAGGTGGTGCTCTACCGCGTCCTCGGCGGCCAGTCCTGTGTCATCACCACGTCCTGTCTCATCAGCCAGGAGCACTATCCGGCCGAGGGCGTCTGCGAGCAGGATACCGTTGCCCTGGTCCTTCCTCAGGCGCTGTTCGACGAGGCGCTCGGGCGTTCCGAGCCTTTCCGCCGTTTCGTGTTTGCCAGCCAGGGTCGGCGTCTCGGAGACCTCATCCAGCGCGTCGAGGACGTCGCTTTCGGCCGCGTCGACGCGCGCCTGGCGCGGGTGTTGCTGGATCGTTGCGGCGGGCGCCCGGCCCAGGTGAACACGACCCACCAGCAGCTCGCCAGTGAACTGGGTACCGCCCGCGAGGTTGTCAGCCGCCAGCTCAAGCGTTTCGAGAGAAAAGGGTGGATCGCGGTACACCGTGGTTCGGTCGAAGTAATACGGCCGCAGGCGTTGTCCAAGCTGGAGAGGGAAGATGGTGGCTGAGCAGCTGTTTCCCATTGTGTGACATTATCACTGCGGGCCGGAGGTTCCGGGCATACAGTAGGTCGTGAACGAGATAACGAGGCAGGAGGTGTGTCATGGCAAACGTAGGTGGAATCGACAGGGCTTTGAGAATCGTGGTCGGCGGTGCGGTGGTTGCGCTGACTTTCGTGGGGCCCTACACGGACGTGCTGTTCCCCTGGGGACTGATCGGTGCGGTGCCGCTGGTGACCGGCCTGATCGGCTGGTGTCCGGCCTATTCGCTGTTCGGTCTCAGTACCTGCAAGAGCTGCAAGACCTGATCGTGGTCGCCGCCCCCCGCGGTTGATCTGCGGCAGGAAGGCGAGGAGCCCGTGACGAGTCACGGGCTTTTTCGTTGGTGCTGGCGTTGGAGGCCCCAACGGCCGGGGGTACAATACGATATTTCACCGCCAGCAGACCGAGGCCGACGACATGACCGACAAACTGAACAAGTACAGCTCCAGGATCACCCAGCCGCCGTCGCAGGGGGCATCTCAGGCCATGTTGTACGGCACCGGCCTGGGACCGGAGGACATGAGCAAGGCCGAGGTGGGCATCTCCAGCGTCTGGTGGGAGGGCAATACCTGCAACATGCACCTCAACGACCTCGCCGCGATGGTCAAGGAGGGGGTGGAGAAGGCCGGCCTGGTCGGCCTGCGCTTCAATACCATCGGCGTCAGCGACGGCATCTCCATGGGAACCGAGGGCATGAGCTACTCCCTGCAGTCGCGTGACATCATCGCCGACTCCATCGAGACGGTGATGGCCGCCCAGTGGTACGACGCCAATATTTCCATCCCCGGTTGCGACAAGAACATGCCCGGGGTGATGATCGCCATGGGGCGTCTCAACCGGCCGGCGCTGATGGTCTATGGCGGTACCATCAAGCCCGGACACTGGCACAATCACACGCTCGATATCGTCTCGGCCTTCCAGAGCTACGGTGAGTTCATCGCCGGCAAGATCGACGAGCACGAGCGCGAGGAGATCGTCGAGCACGCCTGCCCCGGTCCCGGTGCCTGCGGTGGCATGTATACCGCCAATACCATGGCTTCCGCCATCGAGGCGCTGGGTATGAGCCTGCCCTACAGTTCCTCCATTCCGGCGGTGGATCCGGGCAAGCTGGAGGAGTGTCTGCAGGCCGGCCTGGCGATCCGCAATCTGCTGGAGAAGGATATCAAGCCGCGTGACATCATGACGCGCGAGGCCTTCGAGAACGCCATGGTCATCGTCATGGCCCTCGGCGGCTCCACCAACGCGGTGCTGCACCTGATCGCCATGGCGCGGGCGGTGGAGGTGCCGCTGAACATCGATGATTTCCAGGCCGTCAGTGACCGCGTGCC
>DROT01000033.1 GCA_011321775.1 Gammaproteobacteria bacterium
CAGCGCCGCGTCCTTCTCGATGTACTGGCGATACTCGTCCAGGGTGGTGGCACCCACGCAGTGCAGCTCACCGCGCGCCAGCGCCGGCTTGAGCATGTTGCCCGCATCCATGGCACCCTCGGCCTTGCCGGCGCCGACCATGGTGTGCAGCTCGTCGATGAACAGAATGATCTGGCCTTCCTGCTTGGCCAGGTCCGTGAGCACCGCCTTGAGACGTTCCTCGAACTCGCCGCGGAACTTGGCACCGGCGATCAGGGCGCCCATGTCCAGGGACAGCAGGCGCTTGCCCTTGAGCCCTTCCGGCACTTCGCCATTGACGATACGCTGGGCCAGCCCCTCGACGATGGCGGTCTTGCCGACACCGGGCTCGCCGATCAGCACGGGATTGTTCTTGGTGCGACGCTGCAGCACCTGGATGGTGCGGCGGATCTCGTCGTCGCGGCCGATGACCGGGTCCAGCTTGCCCTGCTCGGCGCGCTCGGTCAGGTCGATGGTGTACTTCTCCAACGCCTGGCGCTGGTCCTCGGCATTGGGGTCGTCCACGCTCTGCCCGCCGCGCATGTTGTCGATGGCCTGCTCGATCAGTCCCTTGGTGGCACCGGCCTGGCGCAGGATCTCGCCCAGTTCGCTCTTGTCCTCGACCGCGGCCAGCACGAACAGCTCGGAGGAGATGTACTGGTCCTTGCGCTGCTGCGCCAGCTTGTCGGTAAGATTCAGCAAGCGGTTCAAATCATTGGAAATATGAACCTCACCGCCGGTGCCCTCCACCTGCGGCAGCCGGTCCAGCACTTCGCCGAGATGGGATCGCAGCAGGTTGATGTTGACGTTGGCCTGGGTCAGCAGGTGACGGACGGTACCGCCTTCCTGGTCCAGCAGGGCCACCATGACGTGGACCGGTTCGATGTAATTGTGATCACGCCCCACGGCCAGGCTCTGTGCATCGGCCAGCGCCATCTGGAACTTGGAGGTCAGTTTATCCATCCGCATGACAGGAGTTCTCCCCGAGAAAATTGGTTGACTGCAGCGTATATGGGTGGCATTGCCGGGAAATTCAAGTATAGCCGGGAACGATCTTCAGCCATCCTTCCCCACATTGGGAAAGACCCCAATGGAGAAAGCAGCCAACCCCGTCAACCCGGCCACTCACACTCCTTCAGCGAAAACACCAGACAACATCAGATTATTCACGCAGTTACATGGTCGATCGTTGAAACATCGGCAACCGTTCAGCCCAGGGAAGGCGGGGGACGTCTCTGACCGAATCGACCGCGCCTTGAAATGGGCCGGATTTTCCGGAAAAAGCCGGCCGTTGTCTGAGCGCAGCGAGTTTCGGCCGGCCCGGAAAATCCGGCCCATTTCAAGGAAACAAGCGGTCGTCTGAGGGAAGAGACGTCCCCCGCCTTCCCTGGGCTGAACGGTTACACACCTCGCTCACTTATACACCTTGCGCCGGAACAAGTCCTGGCGGCGACTCACCAGGCGGTCCAGGAACAGCAGGCCGTCCAGGTGATCCAGCTCGTGCTGGACGGCGCGCGCCTCGAAACCTTCCATGTCGAACGAGACCGGATTTCCCTCCGGGTCGAAGGCATCCACGTGGATACGTTCGGCGCGCACCACGTTGCCGGTGTAGTCGGGCACCGACAGGCAGCCCTCACGCCCCATGGCGAAACCCTCCCACTCCGTGATCTCCGGGTTCACCAATACCAGACGGCCGTGACTGCTCGTCTTGCGACGGCCGGACACGTCGACGATCAACACCCGCTCGAACCAGCCCACCTGCGGTGCAGCGATACCGACCGCACCCGGCCCGGCCAGTCGCGTAGCCTCGAGATCGTCGATACGTGCCTGCAGCGCGGCGTCGAAACGCTCCACCGGGCTGGAAACCCGGCGCAGGCGTTCGTCGGGATAGGTCAGTATCTCCAGGACCGCCACGATTCACCCGATCAGGGTGTCGACCGACTGCACGTCGACGCGCACGCCCTCCGACTGCAGCGGAGCCAACGCCTGTTCGATTGCTTCCTGGCCGTGCTCTGCAGTCCCCTCGATCTGCAGGATATAGATCGGCTCGGAGTCGGTACCACCGACGTCCGACTCCAGATCGAGAATATTGAGCCCGGCATCGGCGGCGAGGCTGGTGACACGGGCCACGATACCGGCGCGGTCCGCGCCGTGCACCAGGATACGCACGTCCGGGACCGGCCGCTGGTGCCGCCCGGCCTCGACCGCATCCACGTGCAGTACCAGCCCCAGTTCCGAGGCAACCGGCTGCAAGGCCTCGCGTAGCGCCTCGCGGTCGCGTTCGCTCTGCGCCATCATCATGATGGTGAAATTGTCGCCCAGACGAATCATGGAACTCTCGCCCAGATTGCAACCGGCCTCGAACAGCGCCGTGGTCACCCTGGCCACGATCCCGGGCCGGTCACGGCCCACCAGCGTCAGCATGTACCAGTTCGGCATTTCCTTCCCCTGTCAGGATACTGGGCCGCACTATCGATCAACGGCCGACCAATATCAAATCGTCCCCCCTGCCGCTCGCCAGTCCGGTGCCTTCTCAGTGGAGGGTCGAGTGCGTGACGTATATGAGTGCCACGCCGGCGGCGATCAACAGCACCTGCTTGACGGTGGATCCGAACTCCACTCGCTTGTGCAGCCCGGGAATGAGGTCGGCGACCGCGATATAGATGAAACTGGCTGCAGCGATGGCGAGCACGTAGGGGAGTGCTGGTTCCACGTGCTTGAAGGCATACCACGCCAGTATGCCGCCGATGACCGTGGTCAGGCTGGACAGGAGATTGAACACGAAAGCCCGGCCGGTGCTGAAGCCACTGTGCAACAACACCGCGAAATCACCCACCTCCTGGGGGATCTCGTGCGCCGCCACCGCCAGGCTGGTGACGATACCCAGATGAATATCGGTGAGAAAGGCGGCGCCGATCAGCAAACCGTCGATGAAATTGTGGATGCCGTCACCGATCAGGATGAGGGTGCCGGCGGCGGCATGGTGATGCCCGTGTTCTTCCGGGACGTGGACCTCGCAGTGCTCCTGGTGGCAATGACGCCAGAGCACCAGCTTCTCCAGCAGGAAGAACACCAGCAGGCCGCCCAGCACCGCGGCACTGACAGCGTGAAAATCCGTGCCGCCAACCCCCTCCAGCGCGTGCGGCAACAGGCCGAGAAAGGCCGCGCCCAGCAGGGCACCAATGGCGAAACTCACCATGTGCGGCAACAGGCGCGTGCGCAGCGCCTCCGGCAACACCAGGAAGACCGCCGCGGCGACGACGCTGAGCACCCCGCCCAGCAGGCAGAACAGCAGTATCCACGTCAGCAGTGTCATGTTCGTTATCGCAACGCTCGGCGTCCGGAGAGCGCGGAAGTATACTCCTTAGTCGCCGTCGAGCCAGATGAGTGAAGCCATGCGGCCCGTGACTCCATCGCGCCGGTAGGAATAGAAACGCTCCGGATCCGACCAGGTACACAACCCTCCCCCGTAGATATCGCTCAGCCCCAGGGCCCGCAGCCGGATCTCCGCGAGCGCATAGATATCCGCCCGCCAGCGCGTTCCGTGGGCTACAAAGGCCTCCTGTGCCCCGGGATCCCGGGCAAGGAAGGCTTCCCGCACCTCGTCCCCGACCTCGAAGGCCTGCGGTCCGATCGCCGGCCCCAGCCAGGCCATCAGCCGGCCGGGATCGGTCCCGAGGGCGGCGACGGTGCGTTCCAGCACCCCTCCCGCCAGGCCGCGCCAGCCGGCGTGGGCCGCGGCCACCCGCGTCCCCGCCCGGTCACAGAACAGCACCGGCAGGCAATCGGCCGTCAGTACCGCACAGACCACACCGGGCCGGCCGCTAAAACTGGCGTCCGCCTGCGGCACGCCGGTCACGTCCGCGGCGTCGACGACCCGGCCGCCGTGCACCTGCTCCAGCCAGACCGGCTCGGCGGGAAGCTTCACGCGCGCGCGCAGGCGTCGACGGTTTTCGCGGACGGCGACCGGCTCGTCACCGACGTGTGCAGCCAGGTTCAGACTGTCCCAGGGCGCATGGCTGACGCCACCGCGGCGGCTGGTGCTGACCGCCCTTACGCCGACGGGGACCGGCCACTCCGGAACTATCATTCCGTCGCTCGCAGACAATCGAGGAGGTGGCGGAAGTCCGCCGGCGGCCCGGCTTCCACGCTGAAGGCTTCACCACTGGCCGGGTGCAGCAGTTCCAGGCGCTGCGCATGCAGCGCCTGGCGCCGGAAGGCGCACAGGGCTTCCCGCAGTTTCTCGCCGGCGGCCGGGGGCAACCTCAGGCGACCACCGTAACGGGGGTCGCCCACCAGCGGGTGGTGGATGTAGGCCATGTGGACGCGGATCTGGTGTGTGCGCCCGGTTTCCAGCCGCACCTGCAGCAGCGTGTGAGCGGAAAAGCGCTCGATGACGCGGTAATGGGTAAGCGCCTCCTTTCCCGACTCGACCACCGCCATGCGCAGCCGATCCCGCGGGTGGCGGCCGATGGGGGCCTCCACGCAGCCGCCTCCCGTCACCTCCCCCTGCACCAGCGCCAGGTATTCGCGATGTACGCTGCGCTGCTGCAGCTGCTCGACCAGCGAGCGGTGCGCGACCAGGCTGCGCGCCACCACCATCAGGCCGCTGGTATCCTTGTCCAGGCGGTGCACGATGCCGGCCCGGGGCAACGCCGACAGCCGCGGATCATGGTGCAGCAGCGCATTCTGCAGGGTCCCGTCGGCATTGCCGGCAGCCGGATGCACCACCAGGCCCGCCGGCTTGTTGATGACGAGAATATCCTCGTCCTGGTAGCGGATTTCCAGCGGGATATCCTGGGCAACGACCTCTGTTGCATCCTGCAGTTCGGCCCGGATCTCTACTTCCTCCCCACCCAGCAGGCGATGATCGGGAGCAACCTGTCGACCGTCCAGCAGGGCCTGACCGGAGCGGATCCACTGCTGCAGACGGCTGCGCGAATACTCCGGGAACAGTTCCGCCAGCGTCCGGTCGAAACGGCGTCCGGCCGCCACGGCAGGGGTACGCCCCTTCAGATAAATGACTTCAGACATGGAATTTTGTGGCCACAGGAGGGATGGGGACTTACAATTTCGATTCTCTCACGAATTCCGGAATCCGGTTGATGCGCTGGCTACTCCTCATACCCCTGTTAACCATACTGCTGCTCCCGGGGTGCGCCACCACGCCCGACGACGAGCTGGCCGGGCTGTCCGCCAACGAATTGTACAACCGCGCCAAGAAGGCACTCGACTCCGGTGACTACGAGACCGCCATCAATACCTTCGAGAAACTTCAGGCGCGCTACCCCTTCGGGAAGTACGCCCAGCAGGCCCAGCTGGAGATCGCCTACGCCTATTACAAGTTCGACGAGCCGGATTCGGCCATCGCCACCGCGGACCGCTTCATCAACAACAACCCCGGCAACCCGCACCTGGACTATGCCTACTACCTCAAGGGGCTGGCGAACTACAATCGCGGCGCCAACCTGGTCGACCGACTGGCGCCGCGCGATCCCTCCGAACGCGACACCCGCGCCCTGCGCGATGCCTTCAACGACTTTACCCAGCTGGTGGTGAAGTTTCCCGACAGCCGGTATGCCCAGGACGCCAAGCAGCGTCTGGTCTACCTGCACAACATGCTGGCGCGCCACGAAATCAACGTCGCCTACTACTACATGAAACGCGGCGCCTACGTGGCCGCCGCCAACCGCGCCAAGTACGTCATCGAGAACTACCAGCGCACGCCGGCCGCCCAGGATGCGCTGCGGGTGCTGATCGAGGCCTACACGAAAATGGGAATGAAGGATCTCGCCAACGATGCAAAACGCGTGCTGGACCTGAATACCAAGGGGGCACAACCGGCACCGTAGACGGCACCCGCCGCGAGGAGCTCAGATGGCATCCCGGTCGGTCTCGCCGGTGCGTATCCGCACCACGCGTTCCACCGCGCTGACGAAAATCTTGCCGTCGCCGATCTTGCCGGTGCGCGCGGCGTTGGTGATGGTCTCCACGCAACGCTCCACGTCGTCCTCGCTGACCACCACTTCCAGCTTGACCTTGGGGAGGAAGTCCACCACGTATTCGGCGCCGCGGTACAACTCCGTATGCCCCTTCTGGCGACCGAAACCCTTGACTTCGGTGGCGGTCATGCCGGTGATACCGATCTCCGACAGCGCCTCGCGCACGTCGTCCAGCTTGAAAGGCTTGATGATGGCCTCGACTTTCTTCATTGGTCGTTCCCCTCGTAAGGCTGCTCCGGACTGGTAGCGATACTAATGCAAACGGATCGAATCCGCTATGTAGCGATTCAGCACGGCGAGTGCGGGGCGTGCTTCTGACCGAATCGACCGCGCCTTGAAATGGGCCGGATTTTCCGGAAAAAGCCGGCCGTTGTCTGAGCGCAGCGAGTTCAGGCCGGCCCGGAAAATCCGGCCCATTTCGAGGAAACAAGCGGTCGTCTGAGGGAAGAAGCACGCCCCGCACTCGCCGTGCTGAATCGCTACTCCCTATTTCTTCAACTGCGCAGCCAGAAACCCGGAGGTGATGGGGTAGCGGCGGTCACGGCCGAAGGCGCGGCGGGTGATGCGCACACCCGGGGGCGCCTGGCGCCGCTTGTACTCGTTGCGGTCGACCAGCATGGCGACGCGCCGTACCGTGGCCTCGTCGAAGCCCTGCCGCACCAGTTCCTCGATGCTCAGATCCTGCTCGATATAGCCCTCCAGTATCGGATCGAGAATCGAATAGGGCGGCAGCGAGTCCTCGTCCTTCTGGTCCGGTGCCAGCTCGGCCGAGGGCGGACGCTCCAGCACCCGTTCGGGTATCACCGGCGCAACCGAATTGCGCCACGCCGACAACCGATACACCATCAGCTTGGGCACGTCCTTGATGGGTGCAAAACCCCCCGCCATGTCCCCGTACAGGGTGGCGTAGCCGACCGCCATCTCGCTCTTGTTGCCGGTGGTCAACAGGATGCGGCCCTGCTTGTTCGACAGCGCCATCAGAATCACGCAGCGGCAGCGCGCCTGTATGTTCTCCTCCGTGACATCGGGTTCAGTGCCGGCGAAGGCGGGTGCCAGCGCCGCCAGGAAGGCATTGAACGGCTTCTCGATGGGGATTTCGCGGTAATCGACGCCCAGCGCCTCGGCCTCCGCGCGCGCGTCCTCGATACTGATGCCGGCGGTGTAGCGCGACGGCATCATCACCGCCTCCACCCGCCCGGCGCCGATGGCGTCCACCGCGATCGCCAGTGTCAGCGCCGAATCGATACCGCCGGACAGGCCCATGACCGCGCCCTGGAAGCCGTTCTTCTCGATGTAGTCGCGCACTCCCAGCACCAGCGCCCGGTAGATACTCTCTTCCTCGCCGGCGCGCGCCGCGACCTCGCCCGCCAGCGGCTGCAGGCGGCCATCGGCGATCTCGAAATCGACCGGGAACAGGCCCTCCTCGCAGGCCGGGGCCCGTACCACCGTCCGGGCGGCGGCATCCATGGCGAAGGATTCCCCGTCGAACACCAGTTCATCCTGGCCGCCGACCAGGTTGACGTAGACCGCCGGGCAGCCGGTCTCCTCGACGCGGTTGGCGACCACCGACTCGCGCTCGTCGCCCTTGCCGATGCGGAACGGCGAGGCATTCAGGTTCACCAGCAGGCGGGCACCCGCCTCCACCGCGGCCTGCGCCGGTTCCGGCATCCAGATGTCCTCGCAGATGGTGATGCCGAGCGGCACGCCGCAGACGTCCACCACCGCAAATCCCTCGCCGGGAATGAAATAGCGTTTTTCGTCGAACACGCTGTAGTTGGGCAGGTTGCGCTTGCGACAGCGCGCCAGCACGCGGCCATCGTGCAGCAGGGTCGCGGTGTTGTAGCGTCCGTCCGGGGTATGCTCGGGGTGTCCCAGCAGCACGTGGATGCCGGAGACCTCGGAACGGATGTGGATCAGGGCCGCGTCGATCCGTTCCTGGAAACCCGGGCGCAGCAGCAGGTCCTCGGGGGGATAGCCCGCCAGCGTCAGCTCCGGGAACACGACGAGATCGGCACCCAGTTCGTCGCGTGCGCGGTGCGCCTGTTCGATGACCCGCTCGGCGTTGCCGGGAATATCCCCCACCAGCAGGTTGCACTGCGCCATCACCAGCCGCAGCACGGCCTGTTGCGGGCGCGCGGCGCTCACGGGGCGGCCAGCAGTTCCTGCATGCGGCGACCCATGTCGGCGGGCGAACGCACCACCGCC
>DROT01000034.1 GCA_011321775.1 Gammaproteobacteria bacterium
GCACAGCGCCGCCTGTGCGGTCGCCAACATCATGGCGCAACCGGTCACGCCCTGCGCCCTGGAATTCATGGACGGCAAGGCCATCGCGCTGGCGCAGGAAGACGCGCCGGCGGACCTGCCCGCCGGCGCGGGCACGCTGCTGATGATCGAGGTCGACGGCTTCGAGGACCAGCTCGACGAGCTGGCCGCGCACCTGATCGAGGCCGCGCGGGTGGAGGGGCTGGTCGAAATCCGCCAGGCGCGCGACGACGACGAAGTGCGCACCCTGTGGCAGGTGCGCAAGGCGCTGTCACCGGCGCTGCGGCGGGTGGCACCAAAGAAGATCAACGAGGACGTCGTGGTACCGGTGTCACGCATGCCGGAGCTGGTCGACGAACTCGCCGGGCTGTCCCGCAAACACGACCTCAGCATCGTGAACTTCGGCCACGCGGGCAACGGCAACCTGCACGTCAACCTGCTCTACGATCCGGGCCGGAAGGGAGAGGAGCAGCGCGCCAGGGCCTGCCTGGGGGAACTGTTCGAGCGCGTGCTGGCGATGGAGGGCTCCATCTCGGGCGAGCACGGCATCGGCGTGGTCAAGCGCGACTGGGTCGGCAGCGAACTGGACCGCACCAGTCAGCAGCTGATGCACGCCATCAAGCAGCAGTTCGACCCGCGTAGCATCCTCAACCCGGGCAAGACCCTGCCAGCGACAGGCGAGCGAGACTCAGCGCCAGCCGGGCGTATTGCGTAAGCCCTCCTCGAGGCCGACGCGGGGGCTCCAGTCGAGCACCCGCCCGATGGCCTCGTTGTCGCACACCCAGTCCGGGTGGCGCAGCTCGCGCAGCTTTTCCGGTGTGAGCATCGGCGCCCGGCCGAGCAGGGGCGCGAAGCGACGATTGGCCCGGGCCAGCAGTGACAGGAGGGTGGCGGGCAAGGGCAGCAGCCGCACCCGGCGCCCGCAGATACCTTCCACGATCGCCGCCACCTCCGCCCAGCTGTAGCCCCCCGCCCTGCCGTCGTGCAGGCTGTACAGGCCGCTGTCGACGGCATCCCGACGCAGCCAGGCATGAACCAGCCGTGCCAGGTCTTCCACGTAGAGCATGGAGAAACGCGCCTCGCGCCGTCCCGGAACGGGCGCCAGGCCGCGGGCCATGAGGCGCAACAGGGGCACCAGTTCACGGTCGCCCGGACCGTAGACGGCCGGCGGACGCAGCGCCAGCCATTGCAACCCTTCGCCCTCCTGCTCCAGCACCTGTTCGCCGCGACGCTTGCTCAGGGCATAGAACGACAGCTGCGGTTCGCGTGCCGCCAGCGAGGACAGGCTCAGCAGCCGTGTCGGCCGCCCCGGCTGCCGCAACACCGTCACCAGCCTGCGCACGCCCTCGACATTGACGCGGTCGAAATCCGCCTGCGTGACGCCGCGCACCACGCCGGCGCAATGCACCACGGCCGATGCGCCCGACGCCAGCTGCTCCAGCGCCCCGAGGTCCGACAGGTCGCCGGCGATGAACTCCTCCACCTGTCCCTGCAGCAGGCGCCGAGAGGCGTCGGAGCGCACCAGCGCCCGCAGCGGATAACCGGCTTCATGGAGGTGACGCACGATGGCCCGGCCGATGAAACCGGTGGCGCCGGTGATGGCAACGATCTCAGGCATCGCGCGCCCGCGGACACCGACCGGCCGGACAAAAAATAACCGGCCGGGGCCGGTTATGTCTCAGCACGTGCCCGAGGCTTTCGTTCATCCCTGCTGTACGTCGAGGTCTCCCGCCAGTTCCCGGGCGAGCGCTTCGAGATCGTGCGACTCCATAAAGTTCTGTCGCGCCTTGGAGCGCGACAGCTTGCCGGACGAGGTTCGCGGCAGCGTATGCAAGGGCACCAGCTCCACGTAGACGTCGATACCCAGTTCCAGGTGGACCAGGCGGTTGAGCCGGTCGATGAGACTGGCGCGCTTGTTGGGATCGGACTCACGACACTGCACGACCAGCACGCAGATCTCTTCGCTGGTGCTGCTCGGGACCGAGAACGCCAGCGCGTCGCCCATGCGCACTTCCGGCTGGTGTTCCGCCAGGTATTCCAGGTCCTGCGGCCAGATGTTGCGACCGTTGATGATGATCAGGTCCTTCTTGCGGCCGGTGATGATGAGGCTGCCGTCGACCTGGTAACCGACGTCACCCGTGTTCAGCCAGCCGTCCTCGGACAGGGCCGCGGCGGTCTCTTCCGGCGCGTTGAAATAGCCGGACATGACGCTGTCCCCGCGCACGAAGATGGTACCGCTGTGGCGGTCGGGCAGGACCCGGCCCTCGTCGTCGCGGATCTCCACTTCATAGCCGGGCAAGGGCTTGCCGCATTCCACGAAACAGCGCGCCCGCCCGGGATTCTCGGACAGCTCGATCGGCAGCGCCTTCTGGTGGTCCGAGTGATAGTCGCCGTCCACGCAGTCGGTCGAGTGGCCCTCGAACAGGGGCGCAAAGCTGATCGCCAGCGAACACTCCGCCATGCCGTAGCAGGCGAGGAAAGCCTTCTCGTCGAAGCCGGCCGGCGCCAGCGCCTCGGCGAAACGGGTCAGGGTCTCGGAACGGATCATCTCCGCACCGACGCCGGCGACGCGCCAGTTGCTGAGATCGTACTTGCTGGCCTCGCCCGGACGCAGGCGCCGGGTGCACAGCTCGAAACCGAAGGGCGGGCTGAAGGAGATGGTCGCGCGCGTCTTGGTCATCAGCCTGAGCCACTGGCGCGGGCGCATGGCGAACTCGCGGGTATCGAGGTAGTCCACCGAAGTCTGGGCCGCCACCGGCACCAGCACCAGGCCGACCAGGCCCATGTCGTGGTAGAAGGGCAGCCAGGAGAAACAGCGGTCGCCGCGGCCCATCTTCACGCCGTGGCGAATGATCCCCGCGAGGTTGCTCATCACCGCCTTCTGGCGGATGACCACGCCGCGCGGAAAGCGCGTGCTGCCGGAGGTGTACTGGATGTAGGCCGTATCTTCCGGCGTGATGACCGGAAACTCGACATCCGCTTCCGGCAGGGCGTCGAACGCCGAAGGATCGCCGATGAGCTTGAGGTCGAGACCGTCTCCGGCTTCTTCCAGGAAGGAACGATACCCGGCCGGCGCCATGGCCACCACGGCCTGACTGCATTCCAGCAGGCCGCGCAACTGGGTGACGTAGACCGTGTGACCGCCCAGGTTGACCGAGGCCGGCAGCGAAACCGGCACCAGGCCGGCATACTGGCAGGCGAAGAAGAAGCGCAGGAAGTCCGGATTGGTTTCCGCAACCAGCGCCACCCGGTCCCCCTTCTGCAATCCCATGCCCAGCAGTTTGCGCGCCAGCGTGCGCGCCGCCTCGCGCAGCTGCGTATAGGTCAGGCTGGCATAGAGTTCGCCCCGCCCGGTGTAGAAATTCGTCCCGGTATCACCCTGGGCTGCGTAGTCCAGGGCTTCGGGCAGAGTAGCGAAATCGGCAGCACGAAACGGCAGGTTGTGTACGGTTGGTGTCGATGCTGTGCCCAAGAGACTTTTCCCTTTGAGGTTTTTACAGATTCCCGGTTTCCGTCGTGAGACTGGAACACCCCAAGCTTAAAGTTCAATAACGGCCAGACAGGGGCTGCTGCGGAAACCCCGCACACCGTTGTTTTTTTCCAACGGATCTACCCGCATGGACCCACTTTGCCAGTTGGATGTGCATTATTCCTCCAAGAGGACAAAAACACAACACTTTATTCAAGACAATTTTCAATAACTGTGGGCGCCGTCGCAAAAACTGTCGTAATTTTACGACAGTCGATGTTTCCACAGCACGGTACCGGCGCGTCACCCTGCGCCCACCGCCAACAGCCGTTTCCGAAAACGGACGCCCACGGTAAAAGCAAATAACGGGCCACGACGTCTTGGACGCCCCGGATACGGCAGCCGGCCGATTGCGCGCCAATGCTAAACGAAAACCGCCCCCATTCCCACATCCTGAAACACCCTGAAACAGGCTGACGATCTGGCAGCGGCAAGACGGGGCCGGTATGATCAGCGGCCTCCATCCACGACGTCGCGGCAAACCATGCCCCAACTGCAGATCCATCCGCTGGAAAGCCGTGCCAGCTCGCGTGCCTTCATCCGCCTGCCGCAGCACCTCTACCGCGACGATCCCAACTGGATCTGCCCGCTCTATATCGAGCAAAAAGAACGCTTTAGCGACAAGAACCCGTTTTTCGAACACGCCCGCTGGCGCGCCTGGATCGCCACCCGCGACGGCCGGCCGGTGGGACGCATCAGCGCCCAGATCGACGAGTTGCACCTGCAGCGCTACCGGGACGACACCGGGCACTTCGGCTGCCTGGAAGCCGAGGACGACCCGGAACTGTTCCGCCTCCTGTTCGCGACCGCGGAGGACTGGCTGCGCTCGCAGGGCATGCGGCGGGTCACCGGCCCGTTCAACCTGTCCATCAACGAGGAATGCGGGCTGCTGGTCGACGGTTTCGACACCCCGCCGCGCATCATGATGGGGCACGCCCGCCCCTATTACGGGCAGGCAGTCGAACAACAGGGCTACCGCAAGGCCATCGACCTGCTCGCCTACCACCAGCCACCGGATTTCACCGCGCCGAAGGTGATGCGGCGCCTCGCCGACAAGGTGGCCGGCCGGGTGCGGCTCCGCCACCTGGACCGCAGCCGGCTGGAGCAGGAACTGGAACTGCTGCGCGACATCTTCAACGATGCCTGGTCCGAGAACTGGGGCTTCGTGCCGTTCACCAAGGCCGAATTCACGGAGATCGGCAAGGCCATGACCCTGCTGATCGACGACGACTTCGTGCAGATCGCGGAAGTCGACGGCGAGGCGGCGGCCATGCTCATCGTGCTGCCGAACATCAACGAGATCATCCGCGACCTCGACGGCCGCCTGCTGCCCTTCGGCTGGCTGAAACTGCTGTGGCGACTGAAGGTCCGCTATCCCAGATCGGCGCGCATTCCCCTCATGGGGGTGCGCAGCAAGTACCACTTCAGCCGCCTCGGACCGGCGCTGGCCTTCCTGGTCACCGAGGCGGCCAGGCAACCGGTGCTGGACCGCGGCATCGAGGACATGGAAATGTCCTGGATACTGGAGACCAACTCCGGCATGCGCAACATCATCGAAGCACTGGGCGGAACCGCCTACAAGACCTACCGCCTGTATGAGAAGGCACTCTGAATCGCGGCCATGAACGACGGTGCCTATACCGCCATCGTGCTGGCCGCCGACCGCGATCCCGACGACCCGCTGGTGCGCTCCGCGGGCGCCTGCTGCAAGGCGCTGATCGAGATCGGCGGGACCCCCATGCTGGAACGGGTCGTGCAGGCGCTGGAGCAGAGCCGTGGGGTCGGAGACATCCTGGTATCGGGACCGGCGCGCGAACGCTGGCGGGGAAACGCCTTCCTCAAAGATGCCGTCGGCAGCGGCCGCATTCGCTGGCTGCCGCCGGAAAACAGCCCCAGCACCAGCGCCTACCGGGCCATGGAGGCGCTGCCCGCGGACCGGCCGGTATTGCTGACCACGGCCGACCATCCCCTGCTGAGCCCGGCGATCGTCGATCACTTTCTCGATGCCGCCGGCGAAAGCGGCGCCGACGTCGCCGTCGGCCTGATCCGCTTCGAGCAGATACGGCAGAAGTTCCCGCGCGCGCACAAGACCGTGACCCGCTTTCGCGACGGCGGCTACTGCGGCTGCAACCTGTTCGCCTTCCTGACACCGCAGTCGCGCCAGGTCGCCGCCGCCTGGCGGCGCGTCGAACAGCAGCGCAAGAATCCCCTGCGCATCATCAGTCAGCTGGGCTGGTGGTCGGTGCTGCGCTTCCTGCTGGGCCGGCTGACGCTGGAGCAGGCGCTGGCGCGGCTGTCGGACCGGCTCGGCGTGCGCATCCGGCCGGTCCACATGCCCTTTGCCGAAGCCGCCATCGACGTCGACTCGATCGCCGATCAGCGGCTGGTGGAAGAAATCACGGGCAGCGACAACTGACGCTCGTGCTGGCGCACGAAACTGCCGCTGTCGATCCGGTAGCCGCGCACCTCGACCTGCAGCGACCAGTGGTCGCCCTCGCGCTGTACCTGATAGAGGTGATAGCTCGCGCGGCGGCCGGGGCGCCGGCCGATGGCGGAAGAGGAAGGAATGCCGAACACCGGTATCTCGTGACCGCCGTGGGATATGCTCACCTCGGTGCTGCGGTGGCTGTGGCCGTGCAACACCAGTTCCGCACCTTCCTGCTGCAGCAGCTCGCACAGAGCGTCGCCGTCGGTCAGGCGCTTGCGCCATTTCTCGTCCTGTTCGCGCGCCGGGTGGTGCAGCAGCAGCACCCGGAACAGTTGCCGCTCGCGCGTTTCGCGCAACAACCGCCGCAGGCGCTGCAGCTGCTCGCTGCCGAGCGCGCCGGTGGCGAGAAAGGGTGCCGAAGGCGTGGCGCTCGACAGGCCGATGAAGGCCACGCCGTCACGCACCCGCAGGCTGGGGAACAGCAGTCGTCCCGCGGCCTGCGCACCGCGCACGTCGGCATCGGAACGCATGTAGGGCTCCCACAGCGAGAAGGTGGCCGCCCAGGAAGCGCGCACGTAGGCGTCGTGGTTGCCCGGCACCACCGTCACCCGCTCCGGATCGCCGAGCCGGTCCAGCCACAGGCGTGCCTGGCGGAACTCCACCGGCAGCCCGATCTGGGTGAGGTCGCCGGTCACCACGATGTGCTGCGGGCGGATGCTGCGCAGATCACGCATCAGCGCATCGAGCACTTCACCGCGGTGCTCATCGCGGCGGCGGTGGCGCCAGGACAGATAACCCAGCACCCGCTTGTTCATCAGCTGCTGCCAGCGCACCCCGTCCAGCGAAGTGAGATGGGGATCGGATAGCTGGGCGAAACGCAGGCCCTGTGCCTTGCTCATGTCATCCGCCCGCCACGGGAATTTGTTGATTCATTCGCATTGATTTAGGATGCCGCCCGACACTCCGAGAAACCCGGCACCTGCCCCTTGATCCCCGACCCGACTCCACACGCGGCGCCCCGAATCGGCCTGCTCAGCAACCCGCACAGCCGGCGCAATCGCGCCCGGCTCGCGGCCATCGGGCGCATTGTCGCAAATCACCCGCGCATCCACCATCGGGTAACCGAAAGCGCGGATGAAATCGGCACTGCATTGCAGGATTTCGCCGACCGCAGTGTCGACACGCTGGCGATCAACGGCGGCGACGGCACCACGGCGCAGGTGTTCACCGAACTGCTGCAACAACGACCCTTCGAGCGGCTGCCCTCCGTCATCCTGCTGCCCGGCGGCACCACCAACATGAACGCCGGCGACGTCGGCCTGCGCGGCTCGCTGCGCAAGGCCGTCCGGCGCATGGCCGACTGGGCCGCGAGCGGTGAAGGGGCGGTGGAACGCCTGCGGCGGCCGATCCTGCGCGCCAGCGGTGCGGTGGAAGGAAAGACCGTCTGCGGCATGTTCTTCGGCGCCGGCACCATCATTCGCGGCATCGAATACTGCCACCGGCGGGTCCACACCCTCGGCCTCACCGACGAACTCGGTCCCGGGGTGGTCACGGCGCGCACCATCTGGGGCATCGCCCGCCGCGACCCCTATTTCTCGGCGCCGACGCCGATGCGTATCGAGATCGATGATACCGAAGACACGCGCGAGCGCGAGGTCGTGCTGTTGCTGATCACTTCGCTGGAACGGCTGTTTCTCGGCCTGCGACCCTGGTGGGGGCGCGAACAGGCCCCGCTGCACTGCAGCCGGGTGGAGAAACCGGCACGCCACGTATTCCGCGCCTTCGCCTCCGTGCTGCGCGGCCGGCCCAACGCGCTGGCCAGCGAGGACAACGGCTATGTCAGCCACAACGGCAACGAGATCCGCCTGTGGCTGGACGGCGCCTTCACCCTCGACGGCGAAATCTACCACGCCGAAAGCGGGCACGGACCGCTGACCGTCGACAACGGCGGCTTCCTGGAATTCATCCGCATCGGCCGGGGGAGACGGTGACGGCGCAGGCACCGCACAGAGCGCTCGCGCAGGCGCTGGCGCGCCTGAGTCCGGCGCCGCGGCACCCCGCGCTGCGTTACCTGGTGGAGGCCCTCGAGGCCAGGCACCAGGGCTGCGCCAGTGCCTTCCTGTACTACGGCTCCTGCCTGCGCAGCGGCGATCCCTACGACGGCCTGGTCGACCTCTACATGATCGTCGACGAATACCGCTGCGCCAACAGCAGTCGCGCAAGGGCAGTATGGAACCGGCTGCTGCCGCCCAACGTGTTCTACGCGGAGTTCCCCCACCAGGGAAAGACCCTGCGCTGCAAGTACGCCGTGCTGTCCCTGGCCGACCTGCGGCGGGGCACCTCGCGCCGCTGGTTCCACTCCTACCTGTGGGGACGCTTCAGCCAGCCGACCGCCATCGCCTGGTGCCGCGACACCGATACGCAACGCCACATCGAGGACTGCCTGGCGCAGGCGGTGGTGACCTTCCTGGAACGCATCCTGCCGGCGGCAGCGCCGCAGGGAACCATCGATTCACTGTGGGAGGAAGGCCTGAAACTCAGCTACCGCGCCGAACTGCGCGTGGAGAGCGGCGACCGCGCCCGCGAGCTGGTGCAGTGCAACCATGACTACTACGAGACCGTCACCCGGCTGGCACAGCCGCTGCTGAAAGGGCCGCTGGAACTCGCCGAAGCTCCGGACACGGACTACCGCTATGCCGCGCGAAGCCCCGCACGCCTGGCCGCCCGCCTCGGCTGGCGCCTGCGCATCGCCCAGGGCAAGCTGCTGTCAGTGGCCCGCCTGGTCAAGGCCCTGTTCACCTTCGACGGCGGCCTCGACTACCTGGCCTGGAAACTGGAACGCCATTCCGGCGTCCCTATCGACATCCCCGACCGGGTGCGCCGCCACCCGCTGATCTTCATCTGGGGGATGTTCTGGGATCTCTACCGGCGGGGGGTGTTTCGCTGACGCCGGCTGCGATAGCGCCCGACCAGCTCACGGTAGACGGCCGCATAACGGTCCAGCGCGATCTCCAGGTCCATCCTGGACTTCACCCATCGATATCCCGCATTGCCGATCTCGCAACGGAGATCCGGGTTCCCCAGCAAGCCGCTGATTGCAAGTGCCAGCTCCTGCTCGTCGAAGCCACTCAACAGGAACTCGCGTCCGGGCTGCCCGAGATCGTCGGAAAGGCCAACGAAGGGAGTAACGATCACCGGAACGCCCGAAGCCATCGCTTCCAGCACCGAGTTGGGCATTCCCTCGCGTTCGGAAGGCAATACGAACAGCTCGGTGGCCCGCAGATAACGATCCACGTCCTTCACCTCCCCGAGAAAATGGATGTGCCCGGGGACGCCGCTGGCTTCACGCAGCTGCTGCAGACGATCGCGGAACTCGCTCAACTTGGGATCCTGCTGGTCCGTGCGGGGACCGATGAACAGCAGGTGAGCCGAGGGGAAACGCTTGACCACCCGCAGCCAGGCTTCGAGCAGCAACTCACCTCCCTTTCGGGGAATCACGGCACCAATGGTGGTTACCAGGAAATCCTCTTTGGAAAGACCCAGCTGGCGGCGTGTGATGTCGCGTTCCTCGTCCCCTTCCGGTCGGTGGAACCGCCGCAGATCGACCCCGTTCGGAATGACTTCGACCCGCGTCGTGATTCCCATCTCCCGGACAATATCCTTGAGCGGAGAGTTGTTGGTAATGATGCAATCCAGCTGATTGTAGAGCAGCCGCTCGGACCATTCCCTGAACAGACGCTTGTGTACCTTCGACGACCCCTGTTTGGGGGCGATGGTGACCGCATAGGCGACCGCGATGCCACGCGCACGCAGGTAACGGATCCAGGGGATGGTGAGCGGACGCAGACCGGTGACCAGTTGCAGCACGTCGGCCCTGAAGTCGGGCCCGTTGCAGTATCGGACCACCGTCCGGTTGAACAGGACCACGCGTTTCCAGCCCTTTTCGTCCGGCAGGCGCACCCGGTAGACGGGGGTGCCGTCCGGGGTCGTGGACTCCAGGATGGCGCCCACCTCCCTGCCGCTCCACTGCTCCACATGCTGCGCTTCGGTGTGCTCGTTCGCCGTCGGTGTACCCGTCACTATCCGTGTATCGATGGCGCGGGCACGCAAGCCCGGCAGGTAGCGCAGGAAGCGCAGCTGTGCACCCCCGTAGGTGGGGAAAAATGACGGCGCCGCCAGGCAGAGATTCAGGGACTCCATGATGTCAGGCTGAGCCAGCCATCAAGGGCCAGGCCCGCGCATTGCGGAAAAACGGCAGATTCATTGGTTCTCGCTGATCAAAAACGCTTATTATAGGCGTTTGTCCGCCCGCGGTCAGGAACACGCCGTACCCGCGGCACGCGAAATACAGGACTCGAACATACATGTGCGGTATCAACGGCTTCATTCAGAACGGCCAGACAGACGACTACCTGCGCTCCGTTGCCACGGCGATGGCCTCCGCGATGGAGCACAGAGGGCCTGACGGCTGGGGTGTATGGACGGACCCCGGCAACGGCGTCGCCTTCGGTCACCGTCGCCTGGCAATACAGGACCTCTCCCCGGCCGGGCACCAGCCGATGGAATCCAGCTGTGGCCGTTTCGTCATCACCTACAATGGTGAAGTCTACAACTTCCTGCAACTGCGAGCAGATCTGGCAAAGCGCGGCCACAGCTTCCGTGGTCATTCCGATACCGAGGTGATACTGGCAGCGGTCAGCGAATGGGGGCTGGAAAGTACACTGGAGCAGATAGACGGCATGTTTGCATTCGGGCTCTGGGATCGGGAACAGCGGACCCTGACGCTCGCCCGGGACCGTGCAGGGAAAAAACCGTTGTACTATGGCTGGGCCGGTGACAGTTTCCTGTTCGCCTCGGAACTCAAGGCCCTGCATCGACACCCGCACTTCCGTGCCGAGATCGATCGCGACGCAGTGGCTGCCTTCATGCGTTATTCGTGGATTCCCTCACCCTGGTCCATTTACCGGGGCATCCACAAGCTTCCGCCAGGCAGCTACCTCACGCTGCGGGCACACGACAAACAGGAAACCGGCAGTCCCAGAGAGTACTGGTCGGCGAAAACGATTGCCGAACAAGGTGAACGGCAACCCTTCGGGGGCACGCTGGAGGAAGCAACGGACGAACTGGAACGCCTGCTGAAAGAGGCGACACAGCAACGCATGATTGCCGACGTAAGCCTCGGCGCCATGCTCTCCGGCGGCTTCGATTCCACCACCATCGTCGCCCTCATGCAGTCGGTCGCCGACCACCCGGTAAAGACCTTCTCCATCGGCTTCCATGAAGCGGGCTATAACGAGGCCGCACACGCAAAAGTGATCGCGGAGCATCTGGGTACCGAGCATACCGAACTCTACGTCAGCTCGGCCGAAGCGATGGAGGTCATTCCACGGCTCCCGGAACTCTATGACGAACCCTTTGCCGATGCCTCGCAGATTCCAACCTACCTGGTATCCAGACTGGCACGTGGCGACGTCACCGTCGCTCTTACCGGCGATGGCGGTGATGAACTGCTTGCCGGCTACAGCCGCTACGCCTCCAGCATGAAAAACTGGAAAAAGATCAAGCGCCTTCCGTGGCTGCTCCGTTGCGGCGGCGCCGGTCTGGCAAATCTCCTGGTCGATGGCGGCCTGGCTGCCCTCGGCACCCTGTCGACCCGTGACAGCGGCCTGCCCGCCAGAATCGGCCACTCCCTGACCAAACTCGCCCGCAAGAGCCCGCGCTGGTGTGCCAAGGATGCCGTCGATCTGTTTTGCCAGGCCTCCATGCATCTTCGTGCCGGCAGTCATCTGGTACCGGGCGCCATTGAATTGCCCACGGTGCTCAGCGACCGGCATCGCAGACCACAGCTGCGGGAGCCGTTGCAGGCCATGATGTATCTAGACTTCATGGGCTTCATGGGCGATGACATCCTGGTCAAGGTCGATCGCGCCAGCATGGGCGTCAGCCTGGAGGTGCGCAGCCCCTTGCTGGACCACAGGGTGGTCGAGTTTGCCTGGAGCCTGCCGATTGCCTACCGCGCCGGCCCCGGGGGTGGCAAGAAGGTCCTGCGCGAATTGCTGGCGCGCCATGTTCCCAGGAAACTGACCGACCGACCCAAGGCGGGCTTCAACGTCCCGGTCGGCGAATGGATCCGCGGCCCGCTGCGCGACTGGGCCGAGGAGCTGCTCGATCCGGTCGCAATCCGCGATCATGGGCTGCTCGACGACAAGGCGGTTCAGCGTCTGTGGCAACAGCACCTGTCAGGCTGGCGCAACCACAAGAACCTGATTTGGAGTATCCTCATGTTCCAGAGCTGGTACCAGCACTGGGAAAGATCCGGGCAGCAGCCATCCCTGGTCCGGAATTAGCCATTACAGCATCATCCGAAGGAATATTCGCTCACCATGGGAATCAACACCAGCATTGGCGCCCTGCTTCTCGCTGCCAGAGATGAAGGGGTGGACTTCTCACACACCATGACGATCGGGCGTCAGGCGCTCACCATCCCGCCGGAGGAACTGAGCGCGCTGGCCAAAAAACATGGCATTGAAAATGCGCAACCACCCGGCTTTGCAGCAGACGGATGGGCAGACGATTTCTTTGTCCGTTTTCTCGGCGCGGCTTCGGTGTCTTCGATGGACTATTCCGACTACCAGTCGGCGGACATTGTCCACGACCTCAACAAACCCGTTCCGGACGAGCTCCGGGAACGTTTCGATTGTGTCATCGATGGCGGAACCATCGAACACGTATTCGACGTTCGCCAGGTACTGGAAAACTACATGGGCATGGTCAAGCTTGGCGGGAGCCTGTTCATTGCCACCCCTGCCAACAACCTGTGCGGACATGGTTTCTACCAGTTCAGCCCGGAATTCTTCTATCGCGTCTTCAGCACGGACAATGGTTTTGCGGTGAGAAGCATGATCCTCATCGAAAGTCCGCTACTGAGCGTCGAGGCCAGCCGACACCTCCGCTATTTTCATGTCGTCGATCCGGAGAAAATCAGGAAGCGTGTCGAACTGGTCAACTGCAAGCCGGTCATGCTGTTCGTCCATGCCGAACGGCGGGAGAACGTTCCCCTGTTCGCTTCCAACCCATACCAGAGTGACTATCAGACCCAGTGGAAAGAGGCGCAGCGCGAGGATACGGAAGGGAAACCGGCACAACCCTTCCGCTACGAATCGCGCTGGAAGGAATTCCGCCGCCGCTTGCGTCAGAGAAAGAAAAACGGCCTTCATCGGGGGCGGTTCTTTACCCCATTCAAGCCCTGAATCATCAAGCTGCAAGGAAACCAAGGAACCGTGACAGACTACGAACTTCTCGTGTGGACACCCGACATGGTGCGGGATTTCTGGGACTATGAGGCGCAGTTCCCGGAGAAATTCTTTACCTACCGGCGGGGAAGCGAAATCATTCGCCAGATAGCGGATCACCTTCCGGAAGATGGCACCATACTCGACTATGGCTGCGGGCCGGGAAACCTGATAGCCCCTCTCCTGGAAGCCGGCTACAGGGTCGCGGGACTGGATTCCTCACCATCCGCCCGACAGCAGGTAGCCGAACGCTTCGGCAACGAGGACGGCTTTCTCGGAGCCTATGAGCAGAAAGAGATCGACCTCTCCGGGCTTCGATTCGACGTCATCATCGTGGCGGAAGTGATCGAGCATCTGTACGACGACCAGCTCGACAGCCTGCTGGAAACCCTGAGAACGCTCTCCAATCCCGGCACCCGGATTATCTTCACCACACCCAACGAGGAAGTCCTGGAGGACAGCTACATACTCTGTCCCGTATCACGCAAACTGTTCCACCGATGGCAGCATGTGCGCAGCTGGTCGGGCGACAGCATCCGGGACTACCTGGGGCCGCGAGGCTTCGAAGTCATCACGACCTTCACCACCGATTTCGATGTCACTTTCGACACGCGTCGCAGCAAGCACCCCCTCAGAGACAAGTGGAGTGCGCTGCGCCAGACCCTAAAGTACAGAACCCGGCCAGACAAGAAACGGCCTCATCTTGTCATCATCGCCCGAGCAGGCAAGACTGCAGCCTGAACCTCCACATCATCCTGAAGCCTCTCCGCTGACCATCACGGGCCTGGGTGCCGGCAGCGGTGCTCGATTTCCCTGACGACAACGCGCATAGTCCGCCATTACCAGAATCAGTGGCAGCCAGATGAACAACCATTGCTCCCGCGGACGGGTAAACAGACGGTCTGGATTTGGAATCGAATACAGGAACAGATATATCAGCAGCGCCGGATAGAGCACATAACGGCAACATCGATTCAGGTAGACCGACCACAGAACCGCCACAGCGATTGCCGCCGTCAATAGACCAAGACCAATCACGCCTCCATCGCGGAAAGTCGCTATATACATATCGTGCGCATGGAGAAAATTCTCTCCCCCTGCAATCACCGAAGTATCACAAAGATATCCGTTACCAAACATCCAGTGCTCCTTGGCCTGATCGAATGCGGCGGCCCATATCGGTACGCGGTGAGCCATTCCTCTCATGATACGTCGCCAGAGATCCGGAAAGAGCAGAAACATGGACGCGGCGAGTATGCCAAAGCCCAGAACGGCCCTGTAGTTGCGCCGCAGTGAAAGCACAAGCCCTGCCACTGCCATTGCAATGAGTGCGGTCCGGGTCTGCGTGAACATCACTGTCAGAAAAAGCGGAAGGCCGGCCAGCAGGTAGCCCCAGCGGATGCGTTCGCGACTTTCAAGAAAGAAGTGCAGTGACAGCAACCAGAAGAAACCATAAACACCCGCCGCCCGGATTTCCCACTCCATTCTGCCGGCAGGCTTCATCCGCGACACCGGGAAGGGGTGATTGCCATACCACAGAACGATCGACACCACTCCGGCAACGGCCGCGACGAATACCAGCAGGCGCAGCATCCGGTCGTAGTTCGCGGGAAAACGATCCCGGAGAGCTGCAGTGATAACGATGAAGGAAGCGACCAGAAAACCGTGCCAGGCAACCTCCATGAAAGCCCCCCACTCGAACTCGGGACTCCAGAACGAACTTGCAACCATGTACAGGATATAGCTCATCAGCAAAAGAAAGAGCGTATTTCCCCTTAATGACCGTATCACGTCCGGCCACAAACCGAAGGAAGGAATCAATACGAAATAATAGTAGAACTTGTAATGTTCAGGAGCCTGAGGAAAAAAGAAGTACCCTGCCATGAACAGGCTGTACATCACAAAAACAAATTTCGAGTAGGCCGCGGCGCTCTGCCATTCATTTTCTGACTGCATTGTTTTTCCCATACCTGATATACGATCAATATTCCTTCCGGGCCGCAAGCTCGTGATACAGCGCAGCATAGCGATCCAGGCTTCGCTCCAGGCTCATGGTCTCCCGTATCCAGTCATGGCCCTGCTGCGCCAGTGTGGAAGCAAGCTGTGGCTCCTCCAGGAGGCGTGTCAGCGCGGCCGCCAGCGCCTCTGCATTACGCTCACTGAGGAGATAGTGCCTGCCCGCCTCGCCGAGATCGGCGGAAAGGCCGGTAAAAGGGGTAATGACGACCGGTATACGCGAAGCCATTGCCTCGAGAACGGAATTCGGCATACCCTCGCGCTCCGACGGCAGCACAAAGATATCGGCAGCACGGAGGTATTCGGCAACGTCCTCGCACAGACCGGTGAAATGGACGCGCTCCGGCGCTCCGGATCTGCGAATCAGTGACTCCAGTTCGTTCGCAAACCCCCGCAGACCGCGCTGCTCCTGATCCTTGCGCGGTCCCACGAACACGACATGCAGTTGTGGATATTTCTGCGCCAGTCGCGACCAGGCATCGAGCAACAGGTGACTTCCCTTGCGAGGCATGACGCCACCCACGGTACAGACCATGATCCCGTCTGCCCCGATACCCAGGCGATCCCGCAGGGGGTTGCGGTCTCCCGCATCGGTCGCGGGACGGAAACGCTGCAGGTTCACGCCATTGGGTATGATCTCCACCCGCGTCCTGATCCCCATGTCGTGCACGAACCGGCGCAAGGGTTCGTTATTGGTCACGATACAGTCGAGCAGATTGTAGAGCTTTATCTCCCTCCTCTGGGCCAGGCTGTACCACCGGCGCCGTGCAGGCTTCGGTGGGGCAACGGTGACGGCATAGAGGGTCGGGATCCCCATGGCCCGCAGTTTTCGCAACAAGGGTATGGAACGGTATTTCAGCGGACCGACCATCTGCAGCACGTCCGGCCGGTATTCGGGATTGCGACAGCATTCGAGCAACCTGCTGTTGTATACCCGGGTACGGTACTTGCCTTTCCGGTCTGGCAAACGCACGCGATGCAAGGGCGTACCTTCCACCTCGGTCACCGGCATGAACTCTCCTACCGGATACCGGTCCCATCCCCGCGCACGGTCTTCCGCTGTCATCTCCTTGCTATGCGGCGTTCCCGTATAGACGCGCACGTCGAGATTGCGCGCGCGCAAGCCCGGAAGATAACTCTTGAATCGTAACAGCGAACCGCCGTAGGTCGGATAGAAGACCGGCGCAGCCAGACACAGGCGGTGTCTTGATGATGAGACCACGAAATCCAGAACCGGCAGCTTCAGATGCCGGAGACCTGCTCTGCCGCCGGCGGCACGGCTGACGAAGAAGCCTCGCCGGAATAGCCGAACACATCCGAAAGCCGCTCGTCGACCAGCGCATCGATCCGCGCCACCTGCTCGTCGTCGAAATAGTCCCGATAGCCGCCGACCTTGGCGCGGCGGACCTTGTAGGAATTCGGGTTGTGTGGATCCTTTGCCTTTATCCGGCTTCCACTGCGCCAGAAGTAATTCTCCTTCTCCAGCTTGCGCAGGTTTTCGACCGAGGAAAACTCCACGGTATCCTTCAGCTTCGCCGCATCCGGCTCCATTCCGAGAAATTTGACGACCCGCGCGAGTTCCTGCTCGGGTCGGGCACGCATGTCTTCATAACGCACCAGCAGCAAATTCCTGATCTTCGGCATTTCACTGGCCCAGAGGTTCAGAAAATCAATGATACGCGGCACGCCGCAATCGGGATTCATCACGAAGTCGTACATGGAAATGTCGGAACCTGCCGGCGGGTAGCGGTTCATCGCCATCTTGTGGGGACGCATGCGGTACTTCCACTGGAAGAACTGCGACACAGCAACATCCTGCGGACGTCGCACCAGCAGGATGACCTTCTTGTCATAGAAGTCCTTCTTGGAGTCGACGTTGCCGGTATAGGTGCGCAGATAATTATCGTGCGTAAAGAAGATCCTGGGCACCGCGGAATTGATCTTGTGAAAATTGTCGAAGCCCATGAGAATGCGCTCGGGCAGATCGTAGGTGAGCTGGTAGTAACGCGACAGCATGACCCGCATCCAGGTACGGCCACTCTTGCCATAGGAAGCGACCACATAGTCGGACAGGCGATACTTGCGGTACTCCTCCTGCCCCCGCCGCCAGCGATCCAGGGCAATGGCCTGGTTCCGGGGCAGAAACAGCGACACCCCGCGCACCAGAGAGCGCTTGAGCCGCTTGACGATGATGTACATCCGAAAACCTCACGGAACGAGCAGATGGATAACCGTTTAAAGTAACCGATGCAGCCTCGGGAAACAAGCGAGACGACCGGCCGTTGCGGCAGACCCATCGTCTCAAAACAGTGACTTAAGCGTTTTCCACCAGGGCATGGACACGCCGGACGACCTCGCCGACGTCGTCCGGGTAGCCTCCGGCGTAGGGACCCGGTGGGTGACCGAACCAGCTCGCCAGCCCCAGATCGACCAGCTTCTGGTGAAACCCCGGGTAGTGGCGCGTATGACGGATGAAATGCGAACGATACGCCAGACTCGCCAGCCAGCGACGCAGGTGTACGCCGGAACCACCCCCGACCGGATCGAACAGCCAGCGCGCCAGGCGGCGGCGCGACTGGTCCAGCGCGCCGATCAAGCCGACGGGCAGAGGCAGAATTTCCAGCGGCTTGCCGAGCCGTGCGACCTCGACCATCATCGAAATGCTGTCGCCGGTGACGATGAAGCGGTCGGCCAGCGCCAGCAGGCCCAGGTAGGGGTTGTCGCCGGCCGCGGGCGACCAGTCGAAGAGGCGGGCACAGGCCGGGAGGCCGGAGCGCAATCTGTCGACCACGGCGGCCGGGGTACGCCGGCTGGTCGTGAGATAGGGAGTACCGCCCTGGCGGCAGACCTGTTGGCACGCCTCGATCAGCCTGTCCGTGACCGCGTCATTGTAGACGAAGGGATTGGTCGGCCCGCCGACCATGACCGCCACCAGCGGCCGCGGCAGCCCGGCAAAGCGCTCGCGCCAGACCCCGGCGGCCGCCCGCACGGCCTGTTCATCGATCTTCATCAACGGCATGCGGATGCGCAGGACATTGGCAAAAGGCGGCAGCAGGATCTCGCTGCTGATGACGATGAGGTCGAATTCCTCCATCATGCCGGAGGGTTTGCCTACCAGCACGATGCGGGTTTGACCGCCGGATTGCTGCTTGACCCACAGCGCCACGTTGGCCGGGCTGCGGCCGATGGTGACAACCAGATCCGGCCACGGCGGCTGCAGCGGCGCCGAAGCCTCGCGATCGATGTGGTACAGGGTGGCTCCGACGCGGGCCTTGCCATAGACGAAGGGCTCCAGCACCTGGATGTGCTTCAGCTCGCAGTGCCAGCCGAGACGCGCTTCCAGCGCCTCGGCGATGGTCTCCACCTGGCCGTTGTCGCCTTTCTTGTCGCCCAGGAGCAGCCACGCGCGCGGCGAGTCCGGTGGACTGATCTCCCTCGTGCTGTTGCTGTGCATCGTGCCCCCTTCGGCCCGGCAGTATAGCAAGCCTTGGGCCTGAACCGGCCCGAGTCCTGCCGCCGGCATCGTGCCCCCTGACCTGATCTGCTAGAA
>DROT01000035.1 GCA_011321775.1 Gammaproteobacteria bacterium
AAGGCGGACAAGCCGCTCGACCCCGCCCTGGTTTCCAGCGATCGTCAATGCACACTCGGCAAATGGCTGCACGGGCCGGGAAGGAAATATGCCAAGCTGCCGGAATACCGGAAGGCCTTGCAGGCTCACGCCGACTTTCATGTCTGTGCCGCCGAGGTCGTCATCGAGAACCGTTCCGGCAGCCCGCAACGCGCCCATGAGCTGCTGAAAACCCGTTTCCGGCATGCCTCGAACGCCAACCAGCTGGAGCTGGTGCGCCTGTTCTCGGTGGCAAGAGGCTGAACGGAAGAATCGAGAAATTCCACGCAACCTTCGATGCAGCTCTTTGGAGGGTACATGGCCTGATCGGCACAGCCCTCCCGCCCCGATACCAGTCTGCTGGACCTGTCAGTCCACCTCTTCCTGCAGGGCGCGGGCGTCGATCCAGGCCCGGTGACCGCCCAGCGGCTTGAGCCAGCCGCGACGGCGGAAGTCGGCCGTCACCTTGCTCGCACTCTCGGTCGTGATCCCCAGCATCGCCCCCATGTCTTCCCGCGTCGGCAGGAAGAAACTGTCGTCCGTGGACGCTTCGTCGAGCAACAGCAGCAGGCGGGCGACACGCTGCCGCGCGTTGCCTGTCGACAACCGGGTGATCCAGTTGTCAGCGCCACTGAGGGCCTTCTGCCAGCGGCGCATCAAGGAGTCATGCAGATTCGGCGTTTCGCGTTGCAAGTCGCGAATGACCGGAACCGGAATGCGACAGACGCTGGCATGATCGAGCGTTACCGCGTCATGGTCGGCCACCTGGCCGCCCAATCCTTCCAGCCCGGCCAGATCGCCCTGCCGCAGCAGGCGCACGATACGCTGGGTTCCATTCGGCAGGTGTTGTACCAGCTTGATCAGACCGGAACGCACGGTATAGACATAACGCAGCTCCTCACCCTGATGATACAGCCGGGTGCCCGGCTCGTATTCAAGATCATCGATCGGCTGATGGATGCGGTCGAAATCCTGGTGGGATAGATCCGAGAACAGCACCAGATGGCGGATCGCGCAGTTCTTGCAGCGCTCGGCACCCCGCCATGCCTTGTCAATGGTGATCTCTTTCATGCCCTGTCCCCGCCCTGCACCCGGGACGACCCGGGGAATTGAAAATCTTCAATGCATCCCCCTCCCAAGCACGTCAGAATACGGTTCCAACCCTATTCCCCGGAGCAAGAAATGGAATCGAACAGCCGCCTGCAATACCTGCCTATCTCCTTCTTTTCGATGGTCATGGGCCTCGCCGGACTGACCATCGCCTGGGAGAAGGTCTGCCATCTGTACCGCCTCGATCATAGCATCTTCATGGCCCTGCTGGCGGTAACGACCTCGGTTTTCGGTCTGCTGACCCTGCTCTACCTGTACAAGATCATCCGCTACCGGCAGGAAGTGATCGAGGAATGGAGCCACCCGATCAAGATCAGCTTCGTACCGACCGTATCGATCAGCCTGCTGTTGTTGTCCATCGCCTATCTTCCGGTGTCACGCGCCGCCAGTCTCGGATTGTGGACGGCAGGCGCAATCCTGCATCTGATCATCACGCTGATGGTGGTGAA
>DROT01000036.1 GCA_011321775.1 Gammaproteobacteria bacterium
AGTAATGATGGACCTACCGCGAGCGCACCACAGCGGCCGCTTTTCGCGATCCTTTTCGTCGCATAGCACCCACTATGCTCCTCAAACGATCGCAAAAATCGCCTCGCTGTGCCACGCTCTCGCTACGGCCCCCAGTACTCGGACAGGCTCCTAGAACACCTCCAGCCGCTCGCCGAACCACTCGCCCGCCATGGCCAGGCGTTCGCCGAGCCCGTGTTTTTCGTAGGGTTGCGGCTCGCTGTGTCCCCATACCGGCCCCGGCCAGGCCGGATCGGTGCGGTAACGTGCGATGTGGTGCAGGTGCAGCTGCGGCACCAGGTTGCCGAGCGCACCGATGTTGATCTTGTCGGCGTGGAAGCCGTGCTTGAGATGGCGCGCCAGTTCGGCCGACTCGCGCCACAGCTGCTGCTGGTCGGCTTCCGACAGCTGGTAGATCTCGCTGACATCCTCGCGGCGCGGCACCAGGATGAACCAGGGATAACGTGCATCGTTCATGAGCAGCAACTGGCTCAGCGGCAGGCTGCCGACCAGGATGCAGTCCGCAACCAGCTGCGGGTGCAGGCTGAAGCGTGAAGTCATGTACTCACTCCGCAAAAGCGCCTTGGGTCCGTGCTTTTTACTCCTCGCCTCTTTTGGCTTCAAGCGATAGCGTCTATGGTGGGCGCATGGATTGCATTCTGGCCATCGACCAGGGCACCCACGCCAGTCGCGCCCTGCTGTTCGACCACGCCGGCCGGGTCGTGGCGCGAAGCCTTGCGCCGGTCACCCTGCGACGCCCCCGCCCGGCCTGCGTGGAACAGGATCCGCTCGAGATCCTGGACTCGGTCCATGCCAGCGTCGACGCGGTGATGGATTCCCTCGACGCCCGGCGGCGGGCGGCCGTCACCTGCGGCGGCATCGCTACCCAGCGATCGACGGTGCTCGCCTGGCACCGCAACGGCGCCCCGGCCTCGGCCGCGCTGAACTGGCAGGACACGCGCGGACAGCCGCGGATCGACGCCCTGAAGGCGCATGCGACCAGCATCCACCGACTGTCGGGACTGCCGTTGTCGGCCCATTACGGCGCCAGCAAGCTGCACTGGCTGCAGCAGTTGCTGGCGTCCGAACCCGGGCTGCAGTTCGGCCCGCTGGTCTCCTTCCTGCTGCAGGCACTGCTGCAGGAAGCGCAAGCGGCCACCGACCACAGCAACGCCCAGCGCATGCAGCTGTTCGACATCCGGCGGCTCGAGTGGTCGCCGCAGCTGGCCGACTGGTTCGAGGTCGAACTGGAACGGCTGCCGCCGTGCCGGCCGTTGTCACACCGCTACGGAACGCTGGCCGGCCACGATGTCCCCCTGACCGCCGCGGCCGGCGACCAGAACGCCGCCTGGTTCGCCAACGGCCGCCCGCCGGACGACTGTGCACACATCAACATCGGCAGCGGCGCCTTCGTCATGGCGCAGCGGCCGGCCGACGGGTCGGTGGACGGGCTGATCAGCAGCATCGCCTGGAGCGACGCACGGCACTGCGACTACCTGGTCGAAGGCACCGTCAACGGCGCCGGCAATGCGCTGGAGTGGCTGCGGCAGAAGTACGCCATCGAACAGCTGCCGCAGCGGCTGCCGGCGTGGCTGGAGGCGATCGACGAACCGCCGCTGTTTGTGAACACCGTCGGCGGCCTCGGCTCGCCCTTCTGGTGCCGCGGCCCGGAGCCGGCGTTCCACAATCAAGGCAAGCCGCCCGACGACGCGGCGCGCGCCGTGGCCGTGGTCGAGAGCATCCTGTTCCTGCTGCAGTACAACCTGGAACGCATCCAGGCGCGGCGGCCCCTGACCCGCCTGCGCATCGGCGGCGGCCTGTCACGACTCGATGCCCTGTGCCGCAAGCTGGCCAGTCTCAGCGGCCTGCCGGTGGAACGCGGCGACGAACGCGAGGCCAGCGCGCGCGGCATCGCCTGGCTGGCGGCCGGGCGACCGGACGGCTGGGAGGAGAACACGGTGTTCGAACGCTTCCTGCCGCACCCCGATACATCGTTGCAGGCGCGCTACCGCCGCTTCCTCGACCTGCTGCAGCACCGACTCGGAGAAGGGCATGACTGACGTCCCCCGGCTGGTCGCCCACCGCGGCTACCTGCACCGCTATCCGGAGAACACCTGGATCGCGCTGCAGGCGGCGCTCGAGGCCGGTGCCTGCTGGCTGGAATTCGACGTGCAACGCTGCGCCGACGGCCACTTCGTGCTGTTGCACGACGCCGACTTCGAACGCACCGCCGGGCGCAAGCTCAGCGTCTTCGATGTCGACGCGGCCACGCTCGCCGGGCTGAGCGTGCACGAACCGGCACGCCTGGGCGGGCGTTTCGCCCCCCTGCGCCCTTCCCTGCTGCAAGAGGTGCTGCAGCGGCTGGACGACTATCCCGCTGCCCGCGTCATGGTGGAGATCAAGATCGAGAGCCTGCAGCACTGGGGGCTGGAACCGGTCATCGACGGCCTTCTGCAGCTGCTCGAGCCCCACCTCGACCGGTGCACGCTGATCTCCTTCAGCGAGGCCGCGCTGGCGCAGGCAAGAAAAGCCAGTCCGATCGACATCGGCTGGGTGCTGCCGCGCTACGACCGGGAACACCTCCAGCGGGCGCGGCGACTGCGGCCGCAGTGGTTGATCTGCAACCACCGCAGGATCCCGCCGCAGAGCGCGCCCGAGCGCGGCGACTGGCGCTGGATGCTGTATCAGATCGACGACCCGCAACAGGCCCTGTACTGGGCCGGCCGGGGCGTGGAACTGGTCGAGACCGGCGATATCGGCACCCTGCTGCAACACCCCCTGCTGGCCACGCGCGCCTGCCACCACCGGCGTTGAAGCACAAACCGGGCCCAAAGGACGCCATGGATCCCCCACCGGGAGCGCCGGGCTCCGGCCCGGCACCGGGGCGATAGCCGCTCAAGGTTACGCCGGATACGTCCGTCATGCCGGGCTGGAGCCCGGCGCTCCCACGGGGCGAGGCGCTGATCTCGATCGGCAGCAGGGGTTCGCCCTCGCGGGCCGTCGGCGAAGCATGAACAGCGTGGCTCGCAGGTCGCAAAGAACGCCACGGACCCCTCTTCCGGGAGCGCCGGGCTCCGGCCCGGCTGGGGTAATAGCCGCTCAGGGTGATGCCGGATACGTCCGCCGCGCCGGGCTGGAGCGCGGTGCTCCCGGGCTAGTCTTCGATCAGTGGCAGGGTCTCGCCTTCGCGCGCCGGTGGTTTCAGGCCCACGTGCAGCCAGGCGCTGCGGGTCGCCATGCGACCGCGGGGAGTGCGCACCAGGAAGCCCTGCTGGATGAGGTAGGGCTCGAGCACGTCCTCGATGGTGCCGCGTTCTTCGCCGATGGCGGCCGCCAGGTTGTCTACGCCGACCGGGCCGCCGTCGAACTTCTCGATGATGGTGCGCAGCAGGCGCCGGTCCTGGCTGTCGAAACCCTGGTCGTCGACCTCCAGCATCCGCATGGCGCGTTCCACGACCTCCGCCGTGACCACGCCCTGCGCCTTGATCTCGGCGTAGTCGCGCACCCGCCGCAGCAGGCGGTTGGCAATGCGCGGGGTGCCGCGCGAACGCCGCGCCAGCGCGATGGCACCGGGCTCATCCATGTCGATGCCGAGGATGTGCGCCGAGCGCCGCAGGATGGTCGCCAGGTCGCGGCTGTTGTAGAACTCCAGCCGCTGCACGATGCCGAAGCGGTCGCGCAGCGGCGAGGTCAGCAGGCCGGCGCGGGTGGTGGCGCCCACCAGGGTGAAGGGCGGCAGGTCCAGCTTGATGGAACGCGCCGCCGGCCCCTCGCCGATCATGATGTCGAGCTGGTAGTCCTCCATGGCCGGGTAGAGGATCTCCTCGACCACCGGGCTGAGGCGGTGGATCTCGTCCACGAACAGCACGTCGTGGGGCTCGAGGTTGGTCAGCAGCGCCGCCAGGTCACCCTGCTTTTCCAGCACCGGCCCGG
>DROT01000037.1 GCA_011321775.1 Gammaproteobacteria bacterium
GATGAGTTTCTTGACTTTGCGGATGTCCATTCTGCCCTGCCTGATGGAGTGCGGTAGCTCGAATGGTCGGGGAGTATAGCCCAACAGGGGGCGAAATGTTACCCAATTGCGCCGAAAATCGGCGAATCGTCAGCTTTCGGCTTTTTTGTCGCCCAGAAACGACAGTGCCGCCTGCAACGCCAGCTCGTAGCCGATCGGCCCCAGGCCACTGATGACGCCGACGGCGATGTCGGAAAAATAGGACTTGCGCCGGAAACCCTCGCGGGCGTGCACGTTGGACAGGTGCACCTCGATGAAGGGAATCTGCACCGCCAGCAGGGCGTCACGCAGGGCGACGCTGGTGTGGGTGAAGGCCGCCGGGTTGAAGATGATGAAATCGATGCCTTCGTGGGGGGCGGCGTGGATGTGGTCGATGAGTTCGTGTTCGGCGTTGGACTGGAAGGTGAGGAGACGGCAGCCCGCCTCTGCAATGCAGCTTTCCAGGCGACGATTGATGGCTTCCAGCGACGCTGAACCATATTTGTCAGGTTCGCGACTCCCAAGCAGATTCAGATTGGGGCCATTGAGCAAGAGTATCGTCGGCATCATGGGTATCCGTGGCCCGGGGGTCGCTGACAGTACGCCAGGCGAAACAGGTCCAGGCTGTTCTGTTGACCCGGATTGTACATGACTGCCGGATCAAAGCAGCACCGAGAGCGACACCCCTGCTTGACAAAAAGTTCCCTGGCAGTGATCATAGGCCAGATCCTCACTCTTTTGTCAGGATTTATAACAACTTAAAGTCAAGTCAATAGCAAATCGGGGCGAATTCCACTACGCCTTGACCGAACAAAAATATGTTTTGGCGGCTTGTTGTCGTCCCCGACGCCAGCTCGCCAACCAACGTATTGCCGGAGGAGACATCGATGAATCTGTTCTTGCGTCTGCATCTTATGGTGCTGATGGTTGCTGGTATTGTAATCGCCCCCATTGCTTCAGCCACAAACGGGTACTTCCTGATCGGGTATGGCGCCAAGTCCCGCGGTATCGGCGGCGCCGGCGTGGCATATCCCCAGGATGCGCTGGCACCCGCTTCCAACCCGGCAGGCATCGCCTTTGTCGGCTCACGCCTGGATGTCGGCCTGGAGTTTTTCAGTCCGCCGCGTAAGGCGGGTACGCCGGATGATGGTGGTGGCCTGTTTGCCTTCGGCAATGGCACGGTGAAAAGTGGCTCCAACACCTTTCTGATCCCCAGCCTCGGATTTGCCTACAAGTTCAACCGCCGCATGTCGATCGGATTTGCCGCCTTCGGCAACGGCGCCAACACCCGCTATGACGCACAGGACAACTTTTTCGACTTGCTGGCCGACGATCGTTATACCGTGGGCGTGCAGTTGATGCAGATGCAGATGCTGCCCACCATCGCCTACCGGGTCGACAAGTACAATACACTGGGCGCCTCGCTGGCCATAGGCGTACAGACCTTCCGCGCCTACGGTATTGGTGACTTCGGGATACCCGAGTTTCAATTCTCGAGCGACAATGCAAACCTGTCGAACCGTGGCAATGACTGGAGTTATGGCGGCGGTGTGCGCGTCGGGTGGATGGGACGCTTCTTCGACAAGCGCCTCTCCTTTGGTATCAACTACGCTTCCCGCGTCTACATGACCCGCTTCGAGAAATACCAGGGACTGTTCGCCGAAAATGGCGATTTTGACATCCCTGAAAACTACGCTGTCGGATTCGCGCTGAAGCTGACATCCAAACTGACGATCGCCGGTGACATCAACCGAATCATGTACAGCAACGTCGCCAGCGTCGGCAACAAGCATCCCACCACCAGCATACAGGACCCCTGCACACGACCGCTGGGCCTGGATCCGAGCGCCTGCGCACCCGGCCGCACCGAAGCGCCCGAACCCAAGGACCACGCCCTGGGCGCGAAGAACGGCTGGGGCTTCGGCTGGAAGGACGCGACCGCATTCAAGCTCGGCGCGGTCTACGACGTGAATTCAAGGTGGGTCTTGCGCGCGGGCGTCAACTACGGCAAGTCGGTGATCCGGGACAACCAGCTGCTGTTCAACCTGCTGGCCCCAGCCGTCGTGAAATGGCATGCCACCATTGGCGCCACGTACGCACCAGGCAGAAACCACGAATTCAATTTCAACTATATGCACGGTTTCAAGAATGCACAGAGCTGCGACGCTCCAGACTGCGTGACCATGTTCACCCAGGGCCAGGGCCAGTTCGTCGCGGTAGAAATGAAAATCAATTCACTGGGTGTCAGCTACGCCTACAAATTCTAGGCCGGCTAGCTGACCTGCGGAACTCCCAACAAGCGCCTGGGCCGCAGGAAGATCACCAGTATTTTCGGAGGAGTAAGATCACAATGAGACTCAAGACAACATCTCTACAAAAAGCCATGGCTGCAGCGATCGGAACCGCGGGGATCCTGACGCCGTTGCCATCCAGCGCCATCATCCCGGACGGGCACTACCGTATGGTAGTGAATGACACGCCCTACACCACCAGGTTCATCTTCGGCTCGAACGGAAACTGGAATTCCAGCTTCACCTTCGGTTGCCTGCCCGGCACCAAGGGTTGCGCGTCGCAGGCGATGTACGACAATGGCTTGAGTCATCCCAACGGCGGCAGCGGCTCTGGTATCGGGGGGGATGGTGTATCCGGCATTCTCGATATTACGGTGAGTGGCGGAACCTTCACCATAAATACATTCAACAAGGATGTAACCCGTTTCACCGCAGGTGGCGACTTTTTCGAATACACACTGCCACCGAACGGCACCACCCTGATGAGCGGTACCATAACAGGCAACGACATGACGCTGGATCCGACCGGCCGGCTCGGCTCCATCACCTCGCCAGTATTGATCGACAAGCTGTGGAACGTCGACGATTGCGGTTCCGCAAGCTGCACGACACCCAACGGCAACACGGCCTGGGACATACTGACCACCCAAAGCGCATCCAATTCAAAGGGAACCATAAACGGCACCCCGCTGAGCAACCTGGGCGACGTGAGCGGCTCAGCGCCGGCTGGCCTGGGCTTCAGCGCCGACGGCCGCGACGATTTCTCCGTCACCCTCGTGACCGGCGGCTTCATCGGTTCGGGCTGGGGCGGCTTCTTCGGCGCGCAGTATTTCGAAGCCTGGAACATGACCATCTACTCGCTGATCAAGGCCAATGACGACGCGGATACCACAAATGCGGGCGTCGCCAAGACCATCAGCCTGACCGGCAACGACACGACACCCTTCCCGCCGCTCAGCGTCGATAGCGTGGATGCCGTCAGTGCGAACGGCGGAACCATCGTGAACAACGCCGACGGCACAGCGACATATACACCAGCCGCCGGATTCACCGGTACTGACACCTTTACGTACACCATATCCGATAATGACCCGGGCGCCGACCCCTCCAATCCGCTGACCTATACCGATACCGCCACGGTTACAGTCACGGTCAATGCTGTTGGCATCCCGAGCGCCATCGACGATTCGGCGACTACCAGCCAGAATGCCAGTGTCGCCATCAATGTGACCGCCAACGATACCGATGACGGCTCCATCGATGTTACGACAGTGGCGATTGCCAGCACCCCGTCCAACGGTGTGACGGCTGTGAATGCGACGACCGGCGTGATCACCTACACACCCAACACTGACTTCGTCGGAACGGACAGCTTCAGCTATACGGTCAATGACAACCTCGGCAATCCCTCCAACGCAGCAACTGTCACCGTCACGGTAAACGTGGCACCGCTGAGCAGTGCCGGCAGTGTGGCGCCGGGGCCGACCGCCACTGGCGTAGGATCCACGGATGGCAGGATTTCTGCCGGCGATGTACCCACCGATTCCGGGGTCATCCAGCAATGCATCGGCGGTTGCTACGACTTCGTCGTGACCGGGCTGGCCCCCGGCTCGCAGGTCGATGTATTCCTGCCCCCCTTGTCCAGCCCGATCCCGGCCGCGGACCCCAATACGGGAACCCCGCATTATCGCAAGCTGCAGGGCACGACATGGGTCGACTTCGACCTCAGCAACGTGGCGTCGGCTCCGGCCAATACCTTCGGCGCATGCCCCTCCAGCGCGGGTAGTTACACCGCCGGCCTGAATGCGGGCGACAGCTGCCTCAAACTGACCCTGACTGACGGATCTGCGACCGGCGGTGACTCAGACGGCGCCGCCGACGGATCGATCAGCGATCCGGGCGGTATCGGCGTTGCCGCATCGACGACCGTCGTCACCTCGGCCGCTCGCGGTGACTTCGATACTGGCGGCTGCACCCTCAGCTCAAGGGCCACCGTATCGCGTCAACGGGGCGACTGGTGGCTGATCGGCGGCTTCCTTGCGCTTGTCGGCTGGCTGACGCGGCGTCGCCATGCCGGATAGCCTTGCACGCGGACCCCTGTGCGTTAATAATGCGGCCGAAAGGCCGCATTTTTTTCTGTGAATGATGCTACGCCGAACACGCCCCTCACCTCCGCCGCATACTTGACCAGGCCGGGCACATGAAAGAGAAGATACTGGCAGCCCTCAATGCCGGTGACCTGGAGCACGCCGTGCAATTGTGCAAAGAAGCGTGCAAAGCCCGTCCCGACGATGTGGACTGCCACCTCCTGGGGGCATACATTGAAACCCAGCGTGGGAATTTCCCCGCGGCCATATCGAGCTGCAAGCAGGCGTTGCAGCTTGCCCCATCGACCCTCGACGCCCAACGGCTCCTGGGTTACGCGTATCATGCCGTGGGTCAATACCAGGAGGCCCTGGACTGCTATCGCGGGGTTCTGCAGGTACGGCCCGACGATGTGCAAGTCCACAACAATCTGGGCAACACCTGGCTGGCGCTGGGGAATACCGATGAGGCCATCCTTTGCTACACAAGGGCCGTGGAACTGAATCCACGCTTTGCGGATGCACTCAACAATCTTGGCATTGCACACAGTCGGGCCGGAGACCGGATGCGGGCCCTGGACTGCTTCCGCTCGGCCCTGGAGGTGGAACCGGGATTCGCCCCGGCCCGTGCAAACATTGGAGATCTGCTCCTTACAGGCGGCGATACCGACGGCGCCATCGAAAATTACCGCCTGAGCCTTCGCTCAGACCCCGGTTCCATTCATGCGATCAGCGGTCTGGCCAAGGCATTGGTCGCACAGGGGCGCTCCGAAGAGGCGCTTCAGCAATACAGAACGATCATCGAGATTCGTCCCGACAGCCCGGATATATGGTTCGCCATGGCAAATATAAACGGCAAGCTCGATCGCTATGACAGGGCTGTCTTCTGCTACCAAAAAGCTATCGAATATGATCCGGATTTCATCCAGGCGCTGACGAATCTGGGCGCCACACTCAACATGTGCGGCCGGTATGAACAGGCCATCAGACCTCTGGAAAAAGCAGTTGCCCTGAATCCTGCCAGCATCCACGCGAATTTCAACCTTGCAAACGCCTGGCGGGCCTTGGGAGATCGCGATCAGGCTGGGAGCTACTATGAACGGACGTTGGAACTGGATCCGGATCATGCCGAGGCCAAATATCAGTTGTCGGTCATTCGGGGCGAACCGGCGCCGGACAGGCCTCCGGCTGAATATGTGGCCACCCTCTTCGACCAGTATGCGGGGCATTTCGATGAACACTTGACGGGAAGACTGGAATACCGCACCCCTGAGATGCTGCATGCCGAGCTGAGAAGGTTTCTGACCACGGATGCCCACGATCTTCTGGTCCTCGACCTCGGTTGCGGTACCGGTCTGTTCGGCCCTTATGTAAGAGATGTATCCCGGAAGCTGGTTGGCGTCGATCTTTCTGCACGGATGGTGGAAAAAGCACGGGAGAAAGGAATCTATGATGAACTGCATGTGGCGGATATTGTTGAGCTCATGAAAACGCTCGAAGAGGCATTCGATGTCGTGGTGGCTGCGGATGTATTCCCCTATCTTGGAGACTTGGCCGAGACTTTTACAGCCTGCCATGCCCGCCTCAGTGACAATGGGTTGCTGGCTTTCTCGGTGGAAGCCGATGAAACACAAGCGGCCTTCTCGAGAAGGCAATCCGGCCGCTACGCACACGCCAGCGACTATATAACAAGCTCACTGGGCAAGTGCGGCTTTGAAGTATGCAGTATTTCCCGCACCATGCTGCGCAAGGACAATGATCAACCCATCGATGGATACCTGGTGATCGCGCGTGCAAGAGGGCAATAGTTTTTCTATGCAGGGCAATTGCGCCAGGACAGGGTACAATAAATACTACGCCCGGAAGCCTTGTTCATCACGCACCCACTGGCTTCACGACCTCATTGGGAAAGGCCGCGCCACCGCCCACTCTTACGTGGTTCTGTCGGTATAGTACCGGGCACTGAAATGAGAGGGGAGAATCCGGACAGATCCTTGATGAAGCAACGCGCCCTTCGTTGCTTCAATGCAGGAAATATTGCAGAGACAGTCGAAATTTTGGAATCCCTCTGCAAACTGGATGACAGCGATGCCGAACTTTGGCATATGCTAGGCATTGCGAATGGTCGCCTCGGGCTGTTCGATGAAGCCGCCCGGTGCAGCCGACGCGCTGTTTCAATCGATGCCGATTTCACGGATGCGCACTTCGGCCTGGCGCAGGCCTGCATGCACCTGGGACAATATATGGAGGCCGTAGCGGCCTATTCCAGGGTGCTCGACAGATATCCCGACCATCTCGCGGCTTTGAGAAACTGTGGCTTCGCCTATTACAAGCTCGGCAAGACCGGGCAGGCGCTCGCCTTGCTCGACCGGGCCCTGAAACTGGCGCCCGGTGATGCCGAAATTCTGACCAACAAGGGCCTCGCTATGGCAGCCGCCGGCAGGATTCGCGATGCCGAGGCCTGTTACCGGGCCGCACTGGAGTCCGATATCTCTTGTGCCGAGGCCAGCAACAACCTCGGACACCTGCTTCGCCGGCAAGGCAGATTCAGGGAAGCTATCGAGGCCTTTCAGCATGTGTTGTCGCACAAGCCCGGCGATGTAACAGCCCTGGTGAATCTTGGGACACTTCTGCAACGGTGCTCAATGCACAAAGACGCCGAGAAATTGTTCCGGCGCGCGGTTCGGATCGCCCCCTCCGCCCCTCATGTGCGCTCGGCGCTCCTGTTCAATCTCAACTATCATGCCGGGGACCCGGAACTCGTGTACCAAGAACATGTAGCCTATGGTCGAAAGGTTGAACAGGCCATTGCCCGGGTACCAACCGTGGGCACTACTCACAATCGAGAGACGGCGATCAGAGTGGGATATGTCTCTCCGGATTTCCGCACGCACTCCGTAGCTTATTTCATGAAGCCGGTTCTTGAACACCATGATTCATCCGTCATCGAAGCCATATGCTATTCTGATGTGAAACGACCTGACGCGATGACGGATTCACTCCGCGCAGCCTGCTCCGAATGGCGGAATATTTTCGGCATGTCCGACGAAGATGTCGCCGACCTGATCAGGAAGGATCGTGTCGACATACTGGTAGATCTGTCGGGTCATACGGCCGGCAACCGACTTGGGGTGTTTGCCAGGAAACCCGCTCCGTTACAGACAACCTATCTCGGGTATCCCAACACGACGGGATTGTCCACCATGGACTACAGGCTGACTGATGCCTGGGCCGATCCACCGGGCAAGACGGAACCCTATCACACTGAGGAACTCGTCAGGCTGCCCAATGGTTTTATCTGCTACCAGCCACCCGCCAGACTCCCGGATGTGGCCAGCCTGCCAGCGATCGATCGGGAATATGTGACGTTCGGCTCATTCAATAATCTGGCCAAGATCACTCCCGAGGTGGTATCGGTCTGGGCAAGGTTATTGCGGGAAATACCCGCCTCCCGCCTCATCCTGAAAAGCCGCTTGTTTCAGGACCCATGGGTCCGCAATCACTTTCACCACCAGTTCGGCCGACTTGGCGTCGAGGAAGAACGCATATCGTTACACGAATTCCTGCCCAGAAACGAACATTTCCTGCTGTATGGGGACATCGACATCGGGCTGGATACCTTCCCCTACAATGGGACGACCACGCTGTGTGAATCGCTATGGATGGGAGTGCCCAGCATTACCCTCGCCGGAAGAATGCACGCCGGATGCGTAGGCTCCAGCATTCTCCACCAGGTTGGTCTGGCGGGCTGGGTTACAGAAACGGAGGATGCATATATACAAGCTGCAGTATTCTGGAGCGACAATCTTCAGGCACTGTCTGAGCTCCGCATGTCCCTGCGCAACCGGATGGCGGAGTCGCCTTTGTGTAATGCGCAGGATTTCGTAAGGAACCTTGAGGCCGCATACCTGGCTATGTGGCGCAAGGGTACTGGGAGGAATTGAGCAGGATGGCCTCGACCCCTTTACCGTACAAGGTGATATTCGTCGCCGGCATGTCACGTGCCGGATCCATGTGGACATATAACGTCGTCAGACGACTGATCCGTCGATCCGGGTATGCCCCCCTGCCGGAGGAGATACCCGTTGAAGACCTGACAGAGCACGTGGACGAGTTGCTGAAGACGGCCGGGGACCGCGACGTGCTGTGCCTGAAGACGCACCGCGCTTTACAGCCAATCACCGCAGATATGCGCATCATCTGTCCCTACCGGGATGTCAGGGATGCCATGTATTCCTACATGAAGTTCATGCGATGCCCTTTCGAGCGAGCGCTCAAGGCGGCATCGAGCATGATGGACAAGACCGATTATTATCTCCTTCCCCACAGGGAAAACGTTCTACCCCTGCGATACAACGGCATCATCGACTCGCCAGAGAGCACAATCCGCAGAATCGTCCGCTTCCTTGAGATGGGGGTTTCAGCCAAAGATATTGAAGAAATCGCGAGTAACTTGTCCAGACGGAAGGTAAGCAACTACCTCAAGTCCCTTGATCGCATAGAGGTCGATGAACACGGAAACACAGAGGCTGGCGGCGACACCTCGAGGTATTCAAGCGCACCAAGGCTGGACGGCAGTTACAGAGTCTATGACAAGTCTACCGGTTTCCAATCGAACCACATCACCACAAGGAAGGAAGGGGAATGGCGGCACGGGTTGAGCCAACCCCAGCGCGAGACCCTTATGCGCACAGTTTCACCCTGGCTCATCAAGCACGGTTTCCCACTGTGATATCGGCCGAACCATCCACGCCCAGTTGCTCCATCAAAGGAGCAAGAAATGCACTGTATTTCCTCCAACGCCCCACAGAAGTAGTATACATCGGCCTTCTCACCTGATCGTAGCTTGCCGTATTGACGAACCTTTTCGTGTCGAAGAATCGCAGGCAGGCATCGTCCCATTCCAGGCCACAGAAAGAAATCAATGCCTCGATAGTATCGACCGGGTTACTCACAAGGCGCTCATAGGACAATGTCATCACCGGCGATTCCAGAACCGCCTCCCAATGATCCATGAGCCGGCGGTAACCCTGGTAGAACCTGCCGAGATTCCGCAGATCGTAGGCATAACTGTGTGTACCGACAAAATCGTTGCAGTAACATGATAGACAGGTGTCCAGAGGATCACGGACACAATGGACGATACGCGCATTCGGAAACAAAAGTTCGACGAGCTGGAGACGCATGAAATTGTAGGGCATCTTGTCCGTCACCAAGCTGCCTCCATGGGCCAGAGGACTGAGGAGGCGCAGGTAATGTCGGCTCAACTCATCGACTTGGGAACGAGAGATTGCGCATGCAGCTTCCCTCGAATACTGCCAGCCCGGGAACAGCTTACGGAACATGGCTGTAGTCTCACCGAGATAGGGCAACTCCCCACCCGCCTCCACTTCGGGATGGCTGGCAAGTATCTGTTCTACGAGACTCGTGCCTGACCTCATCATTCCCACGATGAATACCAGCCGCTCGTCCCTGCATGACGAGTGGGGCATGGCATCCAGCGTCTGGCGCGAGAATACCCGCCTTATGCTGTCGACCTCCTGCTCGAATCCCGCCGCATCGAAGTCGCATTGCTTGAGGTGGTTCCCCCGGGTGAAATGCGAGAAGGCGCGCTCATAGTCTCCCATGGCATCTGACAAGCGCCCGGCCTGAAAATGCAGCAGCCTCTTGTTGGTGTTACCGGGATCAGGGACCGACAAGGCCTTCTCGACCTCCCGAAGCCCCTCCCGGAAACTGCCGGTTCGTTCGCAGACCTTCCCATAGACAAGGGCAAGCATTGCGTTACTGCCCACCCGCCCCCGGAACCGCGACAAGAGCCGAAGCGCTTCGTCGTCTTCCCGCCTGAGTTCATGGATGGATGCTGCGCCGGCACATGCCTCGGCGAAGTCCCCTCTCAAATGCAGGGCCTTGCGGTAACCGTCCAGGGCCTCTTCCAGCCTGCCCAGGTGCTTGTTGGCATCGGCCAGCCAGTAGTGCAGTTCCGCATCGTCGGGCGAACTCCGGATGAGATCTTCATAGATCTTGCGTGCACGCCCGAACTCTCCCCGCCCGGAATATATCTCGGCCTGCATTTCGAGGGCGGGGCGATAGGTGGCATCGAGCCGCAGGCAGGTATCGAGGTGCTGCAGCGCCCTGTCCACGTCGCCGAGTTGGAGCAACACGCTGACCAGGCCGACACGGGCTTCCAGCACCGTCTCGTCCAGGGAAAGCGCCCGGCGAAACGCCCGCCGGGCCCTGGAGGCGAGACCGGCCCGCGCCAGCGCCTTTCCGTAGCGGGTATAAAAACCGGCGTCGGCCGGCGCCAGCGCACGCGCCTTTTCAAGGCATTCGAGCGCCGGGCCATGCGCCTGCCGGGCCGCCTGAATATCGGAGAACAACAACCATGCTTCGTAGCGATCCGGCGCACTTCTGCACAAGGCTGCGCACAGACGCGCGGCTTGCTCGAGACGCCCTCGCTTCAGAACGCCGCGTATCTTTTCCAGCCTGTTTTCGAACCCAAGCTTTGCCGTCATCAGGAATGCAATGGATCAGGCGTGATTCCCTCACGCATTCTCGATTCTCATCCCGGCCGTGGCCACCCCCTACACACGACCCTTGCTCCTTACGATAACATATTGAATTATGGAGACAATCCCGCCATCCCCCGTGCGGCCAGAGAAATGCGGCGACAGCCATTTGCACACCATAACTAATTGAAAAAACAGTAATTTAGTGCTAGCATCAAGAACGCGGATACAATTACTACAGCACCGACCAACGGCGCGAACCCAAGAGCCATGCCCCAGCAGGATCCCCCCCGCCAGAGGAACAAGCAACAGGTCCGGACACTGATCGGGGCCGGCCGCTTCGGCGAGGCCCGGCAACTGCTCAAGGCGCTGTGCGACGCCGATGGAACAGATCCGGAATGCTGGTTCCTGCTGGGCGCCGTCAATGGCCAGCTTGGAGACATGGCCGGAGCAGTCGACTGTTGCCTGAAGGTACTCGACATCCAGCCGGAGCACGTCGAGGCCCGGTACAACCTGGCCCAGGCCTACCGCATCCTGGGCCGGAAACAGCGGGCAATGGAATGTTACCGGCAGGTTCTCAGGCTCGACCCGCACTACGAAAAGGCCCAGGCCGGGCTGGTATCATTACTGGAACATGAGCTGGCGGGCAGACCAGCCACGCAAAAAGCCGGGGCAATGCGGCCGCCCGGTACGGCCCTTTCCGGAAGGTTCCTGGAACTGGGCAACGCCGCCAGAGAACGCGGCGACTGGGGTGAAGCACTGGCCTGTTACCGTCAGTCCTTGAACCTTCACCCCGGACATCCTGCAGCATTGGCAAACCTTGGCCTGGCCTATCTGGACTTGCGCAAGCCTGAAAAGGCCGTGGCCTTTCTACGCAAGGCAGTCCGAAAGAACAAGGCCTCTCCGGAAATGCACTTTCTCCTGGGCAATGCGCTGACTGCGGACATGAGGCTTCGCGAAGCCGTGGACGAATACCAGGCGGCGATGGATCTCAAGCCCGACTATGTCGATGCCATGCACAACCTGGGCATCGCCAGAATGCAGGCAGGTGACCCCGCCGCCGCCATCAAGGTGTTCCGGCGTGTTCTCGAAATGGATCCGGATCGGCCCGAATCCCGCTCCTGCCTGTTGATGAACCTGAACTATCCGGGTCTCGACAAGATACGCATCTACCAGGAGCATCTGAAATGGCAGGAACTGCACGCCAGGATGAAAGCCCGCTCGTGGATGCCGGCACCGGACGATTCGGGGAAAAAGCTCAGAATCGGCTACGTTTCGGCGGATTTCCGTGCCCATTCCGTGGCTTTTTTCATCGAGCCCCTGCTGAAGATGCACGACCGGGCCAGTTTCGAAATATTTTGCTATTCCGATGTCGCCATACCGGATATGGTCACGAAACGTCTGCAACCATTGGCACATGGCTGGCGAAACATAGCGCAACTGTCGGATGAGCAAGTAGACAAATGCATCATGGATGACCACATCGACATACTGGTGGACCTGGCCGGTCATACCGCACACAACCGGCTCGGGGTGTTTGCGCGCAAACCGGCCCCGGTACAAGTGACCTATCTCGGTTATCCCAATACCACAGGCCTGTCGGCGATCGATTACCGCATCACCGACGCATGGGCCGATCCGCCCGGCGGGACGGAACGCTGGCACAGCGAGTCCCTGATCCGCCTGCCCCGGGGTTTTCTGTGTTATGACCCCCATGAGGCCGGCCTGCCAGCCGAGAACACCGTGCATGACAACAGCGTCATCACTTTTGGATCGTTCAACAATCTGGCAAAGGTGACACCACAGGTCATCGCGTTGTGGTCGAGGCTCCTGCACGAAACACCGGATTCCCGTCTGCTCCTGAAAACGAAGCCCTTGAGGGACGAGTCCGTACGCAAGCGGGTACGCCAGGCCTTCAAGGCCCATGGAATCGATCCGGAGCGCCTGGAGCTCACCGGCTGGCTGCCGGACAGGAGCGGCCACCTGTCCCTTTATGGCCAGATAGACGTCGCGCTCGACACCTTCCCCTATAACGGCACGACGACGACCTGCGAAGCGCTATGGATGGGCGTGCCGGTGGTTACTCTCGGTGGAGACGTCCACTCGGCCCGCGTCGGAGTCAGCCTGCTCACCCAGGCCGGCCTGGAAGAATTCATTGCAGATACGGAAGACCAGTACATCGAAATCGCCGTCGGGCTGGCATCCGACCAGTCACGCCTGCGGGAACTGCGCGCCGGCCTGCGCGAACGGGTTGCGGCATCACCCCTTTGTGATGCCGACGGTTTTGCCCGCCAGATAGAGGGTGCCTACAGGCAGATGTGGGAACGATACACCGGAGCGGTGACCGACGATGCCTGACAAGACCATGCTGAAGCGGAAAGCTGCGGGCCTGCTTCATGGACAGCGCTTCGATGAAGCGAAAAACCTGTATCTGGAACTGTGCGCGGACGACCCTGGCGACGCGGAAAGCTGGTACATGCTCGGCGCCATCAACGCCCAACTCGGGGACTTCGGGGAAGCGATCCGTTGCTGCCACAAGACACTCGAGCTGGACGCCCGGCACGTCGACGCCCTCCTGATCCTGGCGCGTATCCGGATTCAGCAAGGCCAGCCCGAAAAGGCGGAGAAGGCCCTCCAGAAACTGCTGCATATCGCACCCCGCAACGAGGACGCGCGCAAGGGACTGGAATTCATCCGGCAACGTACAGCAGCAGGAAAAGGCAGGCCAAAGAAGGCCGCGTCATCCCGCAGGACGAGCAGGAACCCGAAGCGGCTGTTCAAGCAGGGACGCCAGCATCAGCAGCGAGGCGAGTGGGAGGCCGCCTGGGAAGCATACCGGGAGGCGCTCGAGGCCGAGCCCCGCTCGCTTGCGCTGCTCACCCACATCGGGCTCGCCAGCCACATGCTGGGGCGGTACGAGGCCGCCGCCGCCTACCACGAGCGGGCATTGGCAATCGACCCGGGACTTCTCGAGCAGCGGTACAATCTCGGTATCGCCTACAAGGAATTGACGCGCCTGCCGGAAGCCGCCACCTGCTACCAGGAGGTTCTGCGCGTTCAGCCGGGCAACAGCGAGGCGGCCCATGGACTGGGCATCGTGAAAATCATGCTGGGCCAGGCGCGAGAGGCCGAGCACATCCTGCGCGAGGCACTGCAGAAACAACCAGGCAATCTCGCCCTCCGGTCCTGCCTGCTGCTGGCCCTGAACTACCATTGCGAAGACCCGCAGATACTGCTTCACGAACATCTCGAATGGAACCGCTTGAGCCACCAGGCTGCTGCCGGACCACGACCGCACCGGAAAGAACGCCAGGGCCGGCGCCTCCGCATCGGCTACCTGTCGCCGGATTTCTGTATCCACCCGGTCGCCTTTTTCCTGGAGCCGTTGCTCTCGAGCCATGACAAGTCGCGTTTCGAGATCTATTGCTATTCCAACACGCCCCGCGCCGACGGCATCACGGCCCACCTGCAGCGGCACGCCTCCGGATGGAGGGACATACAACGCCTGACGGACGAGCAGGCCGCCCGGCTCGTCGAGCGAGACCGTATCGACATCCTGGTGGACCTGGCCGGCCATACGGCGCACAACCGGCTCGGGGTATTTGCCCACCGGCCTGCGCCCGTGCAAGTCAGCTATCTCGGCTATCCGAACACCACAGGGCTGTCTGCCATGGATTACCGGATCACCGACGGCTGGGCCGATCCACCAGGCGAGACGGATCAGTGGCATTCCGAAAAACTGCTACGCCTGCCGGACGGGTTCCTGTGTTACCGCCCCCCGGAGGGGACCGTCGTCACCCCGCCCCCGTCGGCGGAAACCGCCGCCATCACCTTCGGATCGTTCAACAACCTGGCAAAACTGGCGCCGGCGACGATCGCGCTATGGTCGAGGCTGCTGCATGAAACACCAGGAACACGCCTGTTGCTGAAGACCCGGCCGCTGGCAGATCCGGCGGCCCGCGACAATGTATATCGCCAGTTCGCGGCTCATGGCATAGACAAGGACCGGCTGGAGCTGATTGGCTGGGTGGAAGGCATGGGTGGCCACCTGAATCTCTATGGCAGGATCGACATCGCCCTCGACACCTTCCCCTATAACGGCACGACGACAACCTGCGAAGCGCTGTGGATGGGAGTGCCCGTCGTCACCCTCGCCGGCCGGCTGCATGCGGGCCGGGTCGGGGTCAGCCTCTTGTCTCGCGTCGGACTCGGCGAACTTGTCGCCACCAGCCCCGAGGACTATATCGCGATCGCCAGTCGCCTGGCAGGGGACCACGGACGGCTGCAACACTTGCGTGGCAGCCTGCGCCAACGCATGATGAAATCCACGCTTTGCGACAGCACCGGCTTCACCCGTGGGGTTGAGGCCGTTTACGAAGACTTATGGGACGAATTCTGGCATGAAGGCTGACGGTCACATGCTGCCAGAGGGGCAACCGGCATGGCCATGAACCGCTCCGTGCTGCGTACGCGCAGGAAGAAGGCCATCGACTGCGCCCGACAGGGCCGGTTCGAAGAGGCGCGCAAACTGTTGTCGGCCGTATGCCGGGCCGAGCCGCGCGACGCGGAGGCCCTGTGCCTGCTGGGCGCGGTCAGCGGGCAGCTCGGCGACTACGAGCGCGCCCTGGATTGCTGCCGCAAGGCAACGCTCCTGCA
>DROT01000038.1 GCA_011321775.1 Gammaproteobacteria bacterium
GCGGCAAGGCCTACTGGCTCAAGGTCTACCAGCTGCCGCAGGCGGGACGCCTGGCACGCGGCAAGCCGATCGTCAACCTGCTGCCGCTGGAAGAGGGCGAGCGCATCAACGCCGTGCTGCCGGTGCGCGAGTACCGCGAGGACCGTTTCATCTTCATGGCGACCGCCCAGGGCACGGTCAAGAAGACGCCGCTGTCCGATTTCTCGCGCCCACGCAGCAACGGCATCATTGCGCTGGACCTGCGCGAGGACGACTACCTGGTAAACGTCGACGTCACCGACGGTTCCCGCGACGTGATGCTGTTCAGCGATGCCGGCAAGGCAATCCGCTTCCGCGAACAGGACGTCCGTCCCATGGGCCGCACCGCCTGCGGTGTGCGTGGCATCCGACTGGCCGAGGGGCAGCGGGTGATCGCGCTGATCATCGTCGACGAGGGGGACGTGCTCACTGCCACCGAGAACGGGTACGGCAAGCGCACACCGGTGTCCGAGTACCCCGTTCACGGGCGTGGTGGCCAGGGCGTCATCTCCATTCAGGATTCCGAACGTAACGGCCGCGTGGTGGGCGCGGTGCTGGTGCAGGACGAAGACGAGATCATGCTCATCAGTGATGGCGGCACGCTGGTGCGCACCCGCGTCGCGGAAGTGTCGGTGATGAGCCGCAATACCCAGGGCGTGCGGCTCATCAAGCTGCAGAACGGCGAGAAGCTGGTCGGCATCGAACGTATCGTCGAGGTCCAGGAAGAGGAACAGGAAGAGTAGGTTGCCGGGTTAACAATGATTGACGTCGCGTAGGAGCGGCCTTGGCCGCGAACCCGCTTGAATCCGGCCGCGTTCGCGGCCAAGGCCGCTCCTACAAGTGTCTGCTAGTTATCTAGTTCTAAATAGTGGAGTATCAGACCAATGACCAAGGTGTACAACTTCAGCGCCGGCCCCGCGGTCCTGCCCGCGGAAGTGCTGCAACAGGCACGCGACGAAATGCTCGACTGGCACGGCAGCCACATGTCGGTGATGGAAATGAGTCACCGCGGCAAGGAGTTCATGTCCATTGCCGAGCAGGCGGAAGCCGACCTGCGCGAGCTGATGAAGATCCCGGACAACTACAAGGTGCTGTTCCTGCAGGGCGGCGCCTCCAGCCAGTTCTCCATGGTGCCCATCAACCTGCTGCGCGGCAAGGACAGGGCCGACTACATCTGGACCGGCGCCTGGGGCAAGAAGGCCATCGCCGAGGGTAGGCGCTACTGCACCGTCAACGTGGCCGCCAGTTCCGAGGCCGACAACTTCACCACCATCCCGCAGCCGGACAGCTGGAAGCTCGACCCCGAGGCCGCCTACGTGCACTACACCCCCAACGAGACCATCGGTGGCGTGGAGTTCCACTGGATTCCCGATGTCGGCGATGTGCCGCTGGTGGCGGACATGTCGTCCAATATCCTGTCGCGGCCCATCGATGTCAGCCGCTACGGTGTCATCTACGCCGGCGCGCAGAAGAACATCGGTCCGGCCGGTCTCACGGTGGTGATCGTGCGTGAGGATCTCATCGGCCAGCCGGTGGACGGTCAGCCGGTGATGTTCGACTATGCCACCCATGCGAACAACGGCTCGATGTACAACACGCCGCCGACCTATGCCTGGTACCTTGCCGGGCTGGTGTTCCAGTGGCTCAAGGAGCGCGGCGGCCTGGATGCCATGGCGCGTATCAATCACCAGAAGGCGCACCGCCTCTATCAGGCCATCGACAATTCGGATTTCTATACCAATCCGGTCGATCCCGACTGCCGTTCGTGGATGAACGTGCCCTTCACCCTGGCCGACCCGGAGCTGGACCCGGTATTCCTCGAGGAGGCGAAGCAGGCCGGCCTGGTGACGCTCAAGGGGCACCGTTCCGTGGGCGGCATGCGCGCCAGCATCTACAATGCCATGCCGGAGGAGGGCGTGATCGCGCTGGTCGACTTCATGGCCGACTTCGAGAAGCGGCACGGCTGAAGGACGCAGGACAGACGAAAGATTCATCATGATATAGCCACGGAAAACACGAAACACACGGACTTTTTTGTGAAGCGTCCGTGTCTTCCGTGGCTATAAGACAGGATTCCACACATGTACAAGATTCTCACCCTGAACAACATCTCCGTCGCCGGCCTGGAACGCCTGCCGCGCGATCACTACGAGGTCGCTTCCGAGATCCAGCACCCGGACGCCATCCTGCTGCGTTCCTACAACATGCACGACATGGAGATTCCCGCCTCGGTGAAGGCCATCGGTCGCGCCGGCGCCGGGGTCAACAACATCCCGGTCGAGACCATGAGCCAGCGCGGTGTGCCGGTATTCAATGCCCCGGGCGCCAATGCCAATGCGGTCAAGGAACTGGTGCTGGCGGGCATGCTGATGGCGGCGCGCAACCTGGCGCAGGGCTGGGACTTCGCCCGCAATCTCAGCGGCGATGATGCCGCCATCAGCAAGCAGGTCGAGGCCGGCAAGAAGAACTTCGCCGGCATGGAACTGCCCGGTCGTACCCTGGGTGTCATCGGTCTCGGCGCCATCGGTGTACAGGTGGCCAATGCGGCCCACGCCCTCGGCATGCGCGTGGTCGGTTACGATCCGGACATCACCGTGCAGAGCGCCTGGCAGATGTCCTCGGCGGTGGAGCAGGCCACCGGCGTCGACGACCTGCTGTCGCAATCGGACTTCGTCACCTTCCACGTGCCGCTGGTGGAAGGTACGCGCAACATGATCAACGCCGAGCGTCTGCGTCTGATGAAGGACGGCGTGGTGTTGCTCAACTTCGCCCGCAACGGCATCATCGACGATCAGGCCGTGGTCGAGGCCCTGGACGCCGGCAAGGTGTATGCCTATGTGTGCGACTTCCCCAACAACCTGATCAAGAATCATCCACGGGTGGTGGCGCTGCCGCACCTGGGCGCCTCGACGAAAGAGGCGGAGGACAACTGTGCCATCATGGTGGCGGATGAAATCCGCGACTACCTCGAGAACGGTAACGTGCGCAACTCGGTGAACTTTCCCAAGGTGTACATGAAGCGCTACAACGGCCACCGCCTGTCGGTGGTCAACGCCAACGTGCCCAACATGCTGGGACAGATCTCCACCACCCTGGCCGATGCCGGGCTGAACATCGTCGACATGATCAACAAGTCGCGCGGCGAGCTCGCCTACACCCTGGTTGATCTCGATGCCGACATCGACCAGGCCACCGTCGACCGCATCGCCTCGACCGAGGGGGTACTGGCGGTGCGGGCCATCCAGGGCGGGTAAATGACGGCGTCCACCCTGGAGCAGCTGCGCGCCCGCATCGACGATCTGGACGAGAAGATCCAGGCGCTCATCAGCGAGCGTGCCGAATGCGCCCGCCAGGTGGCCGCGGCCAAGCTGGAGGCCGGGGAGGAAGTCTTCTACCGGCCGGAACGCGAGGCCGAGGTGTTGCGGCGGGTGCGCGAGCGCAACCGCGGCCCGCTCAGCGACGAGGAGATGGTGCGCCTGTTCCGCGAGATCATGTCCGCCTGCCTGGCGCTGGAGAAACCACTGAAGATCGCCTACCTGGGGCCGGAGGGCACCTACACCCAGGCGGCCGCACTCAAGCACTTCGGACACTCGGTGGAACTCGAGCCGCTGGCGGCCATCGACGAGATCTTCCGCGAGGTCGAGGCCGGCAGCGCCGATTACGGCGTGGTGCCGGTAGAGAACTCCAGCGAAGGCGCCATCAGCCATACCCTCGACATGTTCATCCGTTCGCCGCTGAAGATCTGCGGCGACGTGGAACTGCGCATCCACCACCAGCTGCTCGGCAAGGCCGGCGGCACCGCTGAAGTGCAGCGGGTGTGCGCCCACCAGCAGGCGCTGGCCCAGTGCCGCGAGTGGCTGGACGCCCACCTGCCGCAGGCGCAGCGGGTTGCGGTCAGCAGCAATGCCGAGGCGGCGCGCCTGGCTAGCGAGGATGCCACCGTCGCCGCCATCGCCAGCGACGCCGCGGCGGAGATGTACGGGCTCGATATCCTCGCCGCCAACATCGAGGACGATCCCGGCAACACCACCCGTTTCCTGGTCGTCGGCCGACAGGCGGTGGCGCCCAGCGGCCGCGACAAGACCTCGCTGCTGATGGCGACGCGCAACAAGTCGGGGGCGCTGTACCGGCTGCTGGAGCCCATCGCCCGCCACGGCGTCAGCATGACCCGCATCGAGTCACGCCCCTCGCGCGTCGGCAAGTGGGACTACGTGTTCTTCGTCGACCTGGAAGGGCACGTCGAGGACGCCAAGGTGGCCGCTGCCCTGAAGGAACTGGAGGCCGAGGCGGCGCTGCTGAAAGTGCTGGGCTCCTATCCGCAGGCCGAGTTGTAGCGCCGCCATGAGCGACCCTGTCACCCGACTCGCCACCCCCGGCGTGCAGGCCCTCAGGCCCTATGCGCCGGGCAAGCCGCTGAGCGAGCTGGAACGCGAATACGGCATCGTCGATGCCGTCAAGCTGGCCTCCAACGAAAACCCGCTGGGTCCGTCGACGGAGGCGCTGGAGGCCATCCGCACCGGCCTCGGCGAGGTGGCACGCTATCCCGACGGCAACGGTTTCGAACTGAAGGCGGCGCTGGCGGCGCGCCTGCAGGTGCCCGCCGAGTGGATCACCCTCGGCAACGGTTCCAACGATGTGCTCGAGATGGTGGCGCGCGCCTTCCTGTCGCCGCAGCACTCGGCGGTGTTCTCGGCGCACGCCTTTGCCGTCTATCCCATCGTCACCCAGGCCATCGGCGCCAGCAGCCGCGTGGCGCCGGCGCACGATGGCAGCCGCGGCCCGAAATTCGGGCACGACCTGGAGGCCATGCTCGCGGCGGTCGCCGACGATACCCGCGTGGTGTTCATCGCCAACCCCAACAACCCCACCGGCACCTGGGTCGGACGCGCCGAACTGCGCGACTTCCTGGAGCGGGTAGGGGACGGGACCGTCGTGGTGGTCGACGAGGCCTACTTCGAGTACGTGGACGAGCCGGACTATCCGGACTGCGTCCGCTGGGTGGCGGAGTTCCCCAACCTGCTGGTGACGCGCACCTTCTCCAAGGCCCACGGGCTGGCCGCGCTGCGGGTGGGCTACGGGGTCTCGCAACCGCCGCTGGCCGACCTGCTCAACCGCGTGCGCCAGCCCTTCAACGTCAACAGCCTGGCACAGGCGGCGGCGGTGGCGGCGCTGGCCGACGAGGCGCACCTGCGCGACAGCGTGCGCCTCAACCGCGACGGCATGCGTCAGCTGGAGGCCGGACTGCGGGCGCTGCGGCTGGACTTCATTCCCTCGGTGGGCAACTTCGTCTCGGTCGACGTCGGCCGCGACGCCGGCGAGGTCTACCAGGCGCTGTTGCGCGAGGGCGTCATCGTGCGGCCGGTGGACAACTACGGTCTGCCGGGGCATCTGCGCATCAGCATCGGCCTGCCGGCGGAGAACGAGCGCCTGCTGCAGGCGCTGGGCAAGGTGCTGGCGGCATGATCGAGCGCCTGTGCATCATCGGTGTCGGCCTGATCGGCGGCTCGCTGGCGCGGGCCTTGCGCGCCGCCGGGGCCGTGGGCGAGATCGTCGGCAGCAGCCGGCGGGCGGAACACCTGCAGCAGGCGCTGGAACTCGGCGTCATCGATCGCTACGACACCGATCCGGCCGCCGCCGTCACCGGTGCCGACCTGGTGTTCGTGTCGGTGCCGCTGGGCGTCATGCGCACCGTGTTCGAGCGTATCCGCGACGCGCTGTCCGAGGGCGCGGTGCTGACCGACGGTGGCAGCGCCAAGGCCTCGGTGGTGGCCGACGCCGTGGCGGCCTTCGGCCACGTGCCGCCCTTCTTCGTGCCCGGCCATCCCATCGCCGGCACCGAGTGCAGCGGCGTGGAGGCGTCGTTCGCCGAACTCTATCGCGGCCGGCGCGTGATTCTCACGCCGCTGCCGGATACCGACCGCGTGGCCGTGCAGCGGGTACGCGCCATGTGGCAGGCGGCCGGCGCCCAGGTCGACGAAATGGAGGTGCACCACCATGACGAGGTACTGGCCGCCACCAGCCACCTGCCGCACATCCTCGCCTTTACCCTGGTCGAGAGCCTGGCGCGCTTCAGCGAGCGCGAGCAGCGCGAGATTTTCGATTACGCCGCCGGCGGTTTTCGCGACTTCACCCGCATCGCTTCCAGCGACCCGGTCATGTGGCGCGATATCTGCCTCGCCAACCACGACGCCCTGCTGGCGATGGTGGAACACTTCGGCCGCGACCTGGAAGCGTTGAAGACGGCCATCCGCGAACAGGACGGCGATCGCATCCTGCAGATCTTCCAGGATGCCAAGACGGCGCGCGATCGCTTTGCCGGATGAGCGCCCGCGAACATGAAATTCCCGTAGATTGGAGTGTTGAAGGGGGCAGGACCTGATGACCACGTTCCACGTCGAGCCCGGTGGTGCCCTGCGCGGCCGCTTGCGGGTACCGGGTGACAAGTCGATCTCGCATCGTTCGGTGATGCTGGGCTCGCTGGCGGAGGGGACTACCCGCATCAGCGGATTCCTCGAGGGAGAGGACAGCCTGGCGACACTCAACGCCTTTCGTGCCATGGGGGTCGATATCGAGGGGCCGGATGGCGGACGCGTGGTGGTGCGCGGTGTGGGACTGCACGGTCTGAAGGCGCCGGCGGGCGCGCTCGACCTGGGCAATTCCGGCACCTCCATGCGGCTGCTGTCGGGCCTGCTCGCCGGCCAGGCCTTCGACAGCGAGCTGGTCGGCGACGCTTCACTGATGAGCCGGCCCATGCGCCGGGTCACCGAACCGCTGGCGCGGATGGGCGCGCGCATCGACAGCACGGAGAAGGGCACCGCGCCGCTGCGCATTCACGGAGGCCGGCAGCTGCGGGGGATCGACTACGAGCTGCCGGTGGCCAGCGCCCAGGTGAAGTCCTGCCTGCTGCTGGCCGGCCTGTATGCCGAGGGACGTACCTGTGTGCGCGAGCCGGCGCCGACCCGCGACCACACCGAGCGCATGCTGGCGGGCATGGGGTATGCGCTGGAGCGCGAAGCGGGACGGGTATGCCTGCAGGGCGGCGGTCGTCTCGAGGCGGTGGACATCGACGTGCCGGCCGACATCTCCTCGGCAGCCTTCTTCCTGGTGGGCGCCAGCATCGCGCCCGGCTCCGAGCTGGTACTCGAGCACGTCGGCACCAACCCCACGCGCACCGGCGTGCTGGAGATCCTGCGGCTCATGGGCGCCGACATCGAGCTCCTCGATGAGCGCGACGTCGGCGGCGAGCCGGTCGCCGACCTGCGGGTGCGCCACGCCCCGCTGCACGGTATCGACATCCCGGTCGAACAGGTGCCGCTGGCCATCGACGAGTTTCCCGCCCTGTTCGTCGCCGCGGCCTGCGCCGAGGGGCGCACGCGGCTGAGCGGCGCCGAGGAACTGCGCGTCAAGGAGAGCGACCGCATCCAGGTCATGGGCGACGGCCTGCAGGCGCTGGGCGTCGACGCGCGGCCGACGCCGGACGGCATGATCATCGAGGGCGGCCCCATCGGCGGCGGCCGCGTCCACAGCCACGGCGATCACCGCATCGCCATGTCCTTCGCCATGGCGGCGCTGCGGGCACAGGGGAGCATCGACATCGACGACTGCGCCAACGTCAACACCTCGTTCCCGGGCTTCGTCGAACTGGCTTCGGCTGCGGGTCTGTCGGTCGTTGCCGGGTAGCTTTGGACTCAGTGGTGGGACCCAATGCTCGGTGCACTGTCTTCGAGTTTGTGATTATTAGCCACGGAAAACACGGAAGACACGGAAAAAAGCAAAAGAAACAGGTCCGTGTTCATCCGTGTTTTCCGTGGCTATCTCGTAAACGGCCATGCCGGTAGGCGAGACCGGCCATCAGAAGGGAATTGTCCATGTCTTCAGCTTGCAGTGTCCCCGTTATCGCCATCGACGGGCCCAGTGGTTCCGGCAAGGGGACCATTGCGCGGATGATGGCCAGCGAACTCGGGTTCCATTTTCTCGACAGCGGCGCGCTGTACCGGATCCTGGCGCTGGCCGCGCAGCGGCGTGGCATCGCCCTGGACGACGAGCAGGCCCTGGCGGCAGTGAGCGGCGAACTGGATATCCGCTTTCCGGCCGACAGCGCCAGCGAGCAGGTGCTGCTGGATGGTGAAGACGTGAGCCGCGACATCCGCAGCGAGGAGGCCGGCGCCGGGGCGTCGCGGGTGGCGGCGTTGCCGGGCGTGCGCCAGGCGCTGCTGGAACGCCAGCGTGCCTTCCGTCAGCCGCCCGGTCTGGTGGCCGACGGGCGCGACATGGGGACCGTGGTGTTCCCCGACGCCGGGGTCAAGATCTTTCTCACCGCAAGTTCAGAAGAACGCGCAAGAAGACGCTATAACCAGTTGAAAGAAAAAGGACTGCCTGCAGACTACGACGAGATCCTGGCAGACATCCGCGCCCGTGACGAACGCGATTCCAGCCGCTCCGTGGCGCCCTTGAAGCCGGCGCGGGACGCCGTCGTGGTCGATACCACGGAGCTGGATATCGAGGCGACGGCGCAACGCGTGCGCGAGATCATAAAAAACCGCCTAAACCCGTGAATTCCAAAGAATATACAGGTATAATACCGGCTCACGAGGCCCGGTAGCCCGATTTCGGGTACCGGTTTTTTCACTTTAACCCGCCACCGGGGTCGTTTCCGGAAGGGCGGATTTTGCTATTGCCGTTGTCACGAGGCAACGGAAGGAAATTTCACCCATGTCTGAAAGTTTTGCTCAACTCTTTGAAGAAAGCCTGGCCAACAAGGAAATGCGCCCGGGCACCATCGTTACCGGAACCGTGGTCGACATCCAGCCCGACGCGGTCATCGTCAACGCCGGCCTCAAGTCGGAAGGCGTGATCCCCATTGAACAGTTTTACAACAACCAGGGTGAAATCGAAGTCCAGGTTGGCGACGCCGTCGAGGTCTCTCTCGATGCCGTGGAAGACGGTTTCGGCGCCACGCGCCTGTCGCGCGAGAAGGCCAAGCGCGCCCAGGTCTGGAAACGGCTGGAGAAGGCCGCCGAGGAAGGCGAGATCGTCAAGGGCGTCATCAGCGGCAAGGTGAAGGGCGGCTTCACCGTCGACATCGACGACATCCGCGCCTTCCTGCCGGGTTCGCTGGTGGATGTGCGCCCGGTACGCGACACCACCTACCTGGAAGGCAAGGAACTCGAATTCAAAATCATCAAGCTCGACCAGCGCCGCAACAACGTGGTGGTCTCGCGCCGCGCCGTGGTCGAGTCGGAATACAGCGCCGAACGCGAGGCGCTGCTGGAAAGCCTGCAGGAAGGCGTCACCGTCAAGGGTATCGTCAAGAACCTCACCGACTACGGCGTGTTCGTCGACCTCGGCGGCATCGACGGCCTGCTGCACATCACCGATATGGCCTGGAAGCGCGTCAAGCATCCCTCGGAGATCGTCGAGGTCGGCCAGGAGATCGAGGTCAAGGTGCTCAAGTTCGACCGCGAGCGCAACCGCGTCTCCCTCGGCCTCAAGCAGCTGGGCCAGGATCCCTGGGTCGATCTGGCACGCCGCTATCCGGAAGGCACGCGCCTGTTCGGTGCGGTCACCAACATCGCCGACTACGGCTGCTTCGTCGAGATCGAGGACGGCGTCGAGGGTCTGGTGCACGTCTCCGAGATGGACTGGACCAACAAGAACGTCAA
>DROT01000039.1 GCA_011321775.1 Gammaproteobacteria bacterium
CATCACCGAACGCAAGCATGCCGAGGCGCGCGTGGAGCACCTCGCCTACTATGACGACCTGACCGAACTGGCCAACCGACGCCTGCTCCACGACCGGCTGCAGCAGGAGATCGCCGTGGCGCGGCGCCACGGCGTCCACGGTGCCTTGCTGTTCATCGACCTGGACCAGTTCAAGCACCTCAACGATGCCCTCGGCCATCCCGTGGGCGACGAGCTGCTGCGCCAGGTGGCAGCACGGCTGAAGGACATGGTGCGCGCCGAGGATACCGTGGCGCGGCTGGGTGGCGACGAGTTCGTGCTCATGCTGCCGGCCCAGAACAAGGACCTGGCACACGTGGGCTTCGAGGCGCAGGCCGTGGCGGAGAAGGTGCGCTCGCTGCTGTCCAGATCCTACAACCTGAACGGTCACCAGTATCACGTCACCGCCAGCATCGGCATCGTGCTGTTTCCGGAGAACGACGAGGACGCGGACGACGTGCTCAAGCACGCCGACAGTGCCCTGTACCGCGCCAAGGAGGAAGGTCGCAACACGGTGCGCTTCTATCAGCCGAGCATGCAGGCCGCTGCCAGTACCCGCCTGATGCTGGAGAAGGACCTGCGCGAAGCCCTGGAACTCGAGTCGTTCACCCTCCACTATCAGCCGCAGGTCGATATCGAAGGCCGGGTCAGCGGCGCCGAGGCGCTGATCCGCTGGCAGCACCCCGAGCGCGGCATGGTTCCGCCCAACCAGTTCATACCGGTGGCGGAAGACACCGGTCTGATCCTGGAGATCGGCAACTGGGTACTGCGCAGCGCGGTCCAGCAGATACGGGAATGGCAACGGCGCAAGACCTGCACCGGTTCCTGCCGTGTCGCCGTCAACGTCAGCCCGCGCCAGTTTCACCAGACCAACTTTGTCGATCAGGTGCTGGGTATCTGCGAGGAGGAAGGTGTCGCGCCCGAATGCGTCGAACTCGAGATCACCGAAAGCATGGTCATGAGCAACATCGGCGAGACCATCGAGAAGATGGAAGCGCTGCGTGCCCGCGGTATCCGCTTCGCCATCGACGATTTCGGCACCGGCTATTCCTCGCTGAGCTATCTCAAGCGACTGCCGCTGGACATGCTCAAGATCGACCGCTCCTTCGTTCGCGACGTCGTCTCGGATCCCAACGATGCCGCCATCGTCGATACCATCATTGCCATGACCAGCCACCTGGGACTGGGTGTCATCGCCGAGGGCGTGGAGACCCGTGAGCAGCTCGATTTTCTGCGTGAGCGCGGCTGCACCCATTTCCAGGGCTTCTACTACAGTCCTCCCGTGCCGGCAGAGGAACTGGACTCCCTGATCCAGGCCGGCCGCTTGCGGTCGGCGAGGGACTGACGGAAGCAGGGAATCTACGCGCCTGCCAGAAAATCCTTCTGCGGCGGCAGTTCCTGCGCGCCAAAACAGACCGGCACGATGACGCGGCGGCGCTCGTCGGCGAGCGACACCTCGGTCAGTCGCAGATCGTGTCCCGACGGATCATTCGCTTCGACGACGATATTCATGACGTTGAGGCGCAGGGAGAGAGTGTGCACCTGCAGGTAGTGCTGCGGCTCACCGAGCACCTCGCTGATGCGATCGATATAGTCATCGAGCGTATCCAGGCGTGCCCGAGCCTGTTCCAGTGCCTCGCTGGTGCGGCGGTAATGCGCCTCAAGCCCCTCCCCCTCGGCCTCCTCCTGCTCTCCGAACAGTGAGGCCAGACCCGCTTTCCTGGTACGGGCCAGCCGGCGTTCGGCCTCGAGCAGGCTTCGTCGTTCTTCCAGTGAATGTCGCGAAGCCAGCAACGCGGCGATCCGTTCCAGCACGTATCCGACCAGTACCTCGAAGGCCCGATCTTCCAGTTCCCGGTGCAGTTCCTCGTCCGATGCCGCCGGCCGAACCAGGCGGCGGTCGCCGAAACTCACACTGCGCTGCTTCACGTCGCGCCGCATCACATCGCCCTGCAATTCCGAACCCAGCACGGTCCGTTCACTGCGGACCGCGCTCAGCATGGCATGGCAACGCTGCGCGGGAGAAGGATGGCTGGCGAAGAAATCACGCACCTCGCGTGACGCGCCCAGCACCTCGCGCAGATCATCGACACTGGAGAAGAAGGCACGCAACAATGGATCACTGCGCCAGGAGCGGCTGTCGAGTTCGGCAGAAGGTGGCAGGGCGGAGACCAGTTCGGCACACCAGGCCAGGGCTCGTGTCACCGGCTCGCGCAGTTTCC
>DROT01000040.1 GCA_011321775.1 Gammaproteobacteria bacterium
CGGCTCGCGCACCTCGCACGTGGCGATTCTGGCCCGGGCCCTGAACCTGCCGACGGTGATGGGCGCATCGGAATTGCCGGTGCGCTACATCGATGGCCGCGAAGTGATCGTCGATGGCTACAGCGGCCGGGTCTACATCTCGCCCTCGGAAACCGTGAGCCGGGAATACCGCGCGCTGCTCACCCAGGAGCAGGAACTGTCGGAGGAATTGCAGGGGCTGACGGGCCTGCCCTCGGTCACCCTCGATGGCGAAAAGATCCATCTGTATGTCAATACCGGCCTGCTGGCCGACATGGCGCCGACCCAGGAAAGCGGCGCCGAGGGCATCGGCCTGTACCGCACCGAATTCCCTTTCATGATTCGCCAGCGTTTCCCCGGCGAGGAGGAACAGCGCGCCATCTACCGGCAGGTGCTGGAATCCTTCGCCCCGGATCCGGTGGTGCTGCGTACCCTCGACGTGGGCGGCGACAAGGCCCTGCCCTATTTCCCCATCGAGGAGGAGAACCCCTTCCTCGGCTGGCGCGGCATTCGCATCACCCTCGATCACCCGGAAATCTTTCTGGTGCAGATCCGCGCCATGCTGCGCGCCAGCGCCGGCCTCGACAACCTGAACATCCTGCTGCCCATGATCAGTGACGTGGCGGAATTGACCGACACCCTGGGCCTGATTCATCAGGCCTATGGCGAGCTGCTGGAGGAGGGTGAGAAAATCGTCATGCCGCGCATCGGCGTGATGATCGAAGTGCCCTCGGCCGTGTACCAGGCCGGCAGCCTGGCGCGGCGGGTGGACTACCTGTCGATTGGCACCAACGACCTCACCCAGTACCTGCTGGCGGTGGACCGCAACAATCCCCGCGTGGCCGAACTCTACGATTCCCTGCACCCGGCGGTGATCCGGGCCATGATGCAGGTGGTGGAAAGCGCCCGCGTCTACGGCAAGCCGGTCAGCGTCTGCGGCGAAATGGCCGGTGATCCGGCCGCCGCGATCCTGCTGGTGGGCATGGGCATCGAAAGCCTGAGCATGAACGTCTCCAGCCTGCCGCGCATCAAGTGGGTGGTGCGCAATCTCAGCAGCGAGCGAGCCAACGAGATCCTCAGCGCGGTACTGGTGATGGAAGACGTGCACAGCATTCGCGCCTACCTGCACGAGCAACTGGAACAGGCCGGCCTGGGCGGGCTGGTGCGCGCCGGCAAATGATCCCCGCGATGCCGTTAATTGCATGAACGCGCAGAACCTCGAACCCGATCGCCATCTCAGCCTGCATCAGTTGATGCAGATGCTGGTCAGTGACGGGCGTCTGCGGCAGGCGGACGTGGATGCCTTCATCGCTCCCGGGCGCAGCGCGCGGCTGGACATTCATCCCCTGATCATCATCGCCGAACGCGAATGGGAAGATCAGCAGGCGCCGGGCAAGTTGCTGACCCTGGATGCGTTGCTGCAATGGCTGGCCGGGCGCAGCGGCCTGCCGTTCTTTCGCATCGATCCGCTCAAGGTGGACGTTACCGCGGTCACCGCTGTCACGTCATCGGCCTATGCCACCCGGCACCGCATTCTGCCGGTGGAGGTCACCGAGCGGGAAGTGGTGATCGCCACCGCCGAGCCCTTCGTGCGCAGTTGGGAGGCCGAACTGGCCCATGTCACCGGGCTGGAGATCCGCCGGGTACTGGCCAGTCCGCTGGACATCAACCGCTATCTCGGCGAGTTCTATTCGGTCAGCCATTCCATTCAGCGCGCCACCGCCGGCAAGGATGAGGCCATTCCCGGCATCACCAATCTCGAACAACTGGTGGAACTGGGCAAGAGCGGCCGGCTGGATGCCAATGATCACGATGTGGTGCAGATCGTCGACTGGCTGCTGCAATACGCCTTCGATCAGCGCGCCAGCGACATTCACATGGAACCCCGGCGCGAGAAGGGCAATATCCGTTTTCGCATCGACGGCGTGCTGCATCTGGTCTACGAGATGCCGATGCCGGTGATGACCGCGGTCTCCAGCCGCATCAAGGTGCTGGGGCGCATGGACGTGGTGGAAAAACGCCGGCCCCAGGATGGCCGCATCAAGACCCGCATGCCCGACGGCCACGAGATCGAACTGCGGCTTTCGACCATGCCCACCGCCTTCGGTGAAAAACTGGTGCTGCGGATATTCGATCCGGACGTGCTGGTGAAGGATTTCTCCGAGCTGGGCTTCAGCGAGCGGGACATTCGCAACTGGAACCAGATGATCAGCCAGCCGCACGGCATCGTGCTGGTGACCGGACCGACGGGTTCGGGCAAGACCACCACCCTGTATTCCACGCTCAAGCAACTGGCCGAGCCGGAAGTGAACGTGTGCACGGTGGAGGATCCCATCGAAATGGTCGAGCCGCGCTTCAACCAGATGCAGGTGCAGCAAAACATCGGTCTGGACTTCGCCTCGGGCATTCGTACCCTGCTGCGCCAGGATCCGGACATCATCATGGTCGGCGAGATCCGCGATCGGGAGACCGCGGAAATGGCGATTCAGGCCGCGCTCACCGGCCATCTGGTGCTGTCCACCCTGCACACCAACGACGCCGCCGCGGCCATTCCCCGGTTGCGGGAAATCGGTATTCCCGCCTATCTGATCAATGCCACCCTGCTGGGGGTGATGGCCCAGCGCCTGACTCGCCGCCTGTGTCCCGACTGCAAGCGGCCGACCACGCTCGACGCGGATCTCTGGCGCAGCGTGACCACGCCCTGGAAACTCAACGGCGAGGGAACGTTTTTCGAGGCCGTCGGCTGCGAGAAATGCCGCAACACCGGCTACCGCGGACGCATCGGTCTGTATGAAATGCTGAAAATGACCCCGGAACTGCGCGCCGCCATTGGCCCGGACAGCGACGCCAACGCCATTCGCACGGCGGCCATCAAGGAAGGCATGATCCAGCTGCGCCTGTCAGGGGCGCAGAAAATCGCCCGCGGCCTGACGACCGTGGAGGAGGTGATGAAGGTGGTGCCGGCAGAAACAGAGCTTTGAGGGTGCAATCAGGCGCTGCGGCTCCGCGGCGCATGGCGCTCAATCTGGGTCAGCAGTTCGGCGGCGTTGAAGGGCTGAATGATGAAGTCGCTGGCGCCGGCGTCCAGGCCGGACTTGACGAAATCCATCTCCTCCTGCTGGGCCAGCAGCAGGATCGGGGTGTGGCGCCAGGCGGACAGTTCCCGGATGGTGCGAATGAGGCTGCAGTCGTGGTTCTGCAGGAAGCAGACATCGAGAAACACGGCCAGCGCCGGGGTCATGTCCCGCAGCATGTCGCGGGTGGTGGTGCAGCTTTCCGAGGTGATGACCTCGTAGCCCTCGCGGCTGAGCATGTAGTTCAGGAGATAGGCGGTGTGGGCATCCTTCTCGATGACGAGCAGGGTTTTCCGGACTTGTTCTACAGGCATGCAATGTTCTACCGGGACGGACAGGGAAACAGTGATTTTGCTGGTGTTATTCATCGGCGCGGCGGGTGGCGTCTTTAGGCAAATCATTGCCGGCGCGGGCTTGACATCCGAAAATGTGATGTTCATCTTCCGCGTGGCGTGGCCGGAACCCGGCGCGCTGAACGGGGTCAGAACAGGGGCCGGGCCACGCGAAAGAACACGGGAAAAAACAACGGGGGAACATGGGCGTGAAGCTGAAATCGGACAATCAGGGGATCTATAACGCGCCCTGGGAAAAGGCCTTCGACAAGGTCATCACGCCCTTCGAGGAGTTCATTCATCGCCAGACCACCGGCGGCCTGCTGCTCATGGCCACGGCGGTGCTGGCGCTGGTGCTGGCCAACAGCCCCCTGGCCGGTTTCTACAGTGATCTCCAGCACCTGATGGTCGGTGTCCGCATCGGTGACTGGGGGCTGGAAAAGAGTCTGCACCACTGGGTCAACGACGGCCTGATGGCGTTTTTCTTTTTCGTCGTCGGTCTGGAACTCAAGCGGGAAATGCTGGTGGGCGAGCTGGCCGACATGCGCAAGGCGGTGCTGCCCATGATCGCCGCCATCGGCGGCATGATCGTCCCGGCGCTGATCTATCTGA
>DROT01000041.1 GCA_011321775.1 Gammaproteobacteria bacterium
ACATAGGCATAGAACTGCTCGGTACCGAACTTGGCCAGGGTCATGACACTGGCGGCGGTAAGCAGGGAGGTCATTGCCACCGGGCCGGTCGACAGGGCCGGCGACGAGCCATAGAGGGCGCCGATGATGACTGGCAGAAACGAGGCATAGAGGCCGTAGTACGGAGGAACGCCGGCCAGCTGGGCATAGGCAAGCGACTGCGGGATGGCCACCAGCGCCACCGTCAGGCCGGCGATCAGGTCGGCCCTGAGGGTTTCGCCGTTGATCTGGGGCAGCCAGCCGAGAAAGGGGAAAATTCGTTGCCAGAAAGGTACCGGCGGGTGTTTGATTTCGATGGCCATGATGGTTCAGGTCTCTGTGCGTATCGCGTTGGAAGTCGTTGCTCGTTTCACTTCCGGGCGCAGCACCGCAGAGGTGCCCGGGGGACGCCTCCCCGGCCTCGACAGGTCGTGATCTGGCCCGATGGCTCGACAGAAGCCCGTGGCCTCGTGAAAGCGGCCACGGCACATTCCGCCGGGGGTGTCTGCACCGGGCCAGCCGTTGCCACCGCGGCAAGAGGAGTACTCGGTGCGCTGTGCCGGGAGACGAAGCTGTCGACTCCCCTGCGGGGATCCGGGTAACCGGCTGGCGATTACGACGGGTCCGGAAGGGGCTGCAATTATAGCAACCGTGTTCGTGAACGTAGTGTTAAGGGCGCTGCCAGGAGCCTGTCCGACTAATGGGGGCCGTAGCGAGAGCGTGGCACAGCGAGGCGATTTTCGCGATCGTTTGAGGCGCATAGTGGGGACTATGCGACGAAAAGGATCGCGAAAAGCGGCCGCTGTGCTGCGCTCGCAGCAGGTCCATCATTACTCGGACAGGCTCCTAGCCGGTCTGGCCCCCATAGAGCGGCGCGCTGAAGAAGTCGAAGAACAGCCACATGAAAACCGAGGAGACCACCAGGGTCAGGAGCATGGCCGGTGTCCCCTTGCGAAACCAGACCCCGGGGGTAATGGCGAGGCTCGGGTCGCCGGTCTCCTTGGCGATGCGTTCGGACAGGGTAACGATGAACACGTTGGCGGTGGAGCCCAGGTGGGTGCCGTTACCGCCCATGCCCACGCCGATCGCCAGACCCCACCACAGCGGCGTGACGTTGATACCCTGCTGTTCCATGCCCAGGATGATCGGCACCATGGCGGCGGTAAAGGGGATGTTGTCGATCATGGCGGAAAGAATGGCCGCGCCCCACATGAGCACGATACTGGCCAGCAGCAGGTCTTCCTCCACGAAGGGCTGGACGAACTGCCCGATAAATTCCAGAAAATGGCTGTGCTCGACCCCGCCAACGACAATGAACAGGGACAGGAAGAACATCAGCAGGCTCATCTCGATGGTCGCGAAGGTCTCGTCCATGTCGACGCCCGGCGCCAGGAAGATGAGCACCGCCAGGCCGATGGCGGAGACGAACCAGGGCTCCCAGTCGAGCGCATGGTGAACGATGAACAGCACCACCATCAACGCCATCACCAGCATGGACATCTTCCAGGTATGGGGATCCGCCAGTTTTTCCTTCTGGGTGAAGTCGCGCGGACTGGTGGGCACGGCCAGTTCCTTGCGAAAGAGCCATTTGAGCAGGAGCACGATTGCCAGCCAGGCGGCAAACACGACCCCCCCCATGTGCAGGAGGAAGGTGTTGAAGTCGATCCTGGCGGCGGAGCCGATCATCAGGTTGGGCGGGTCACCCACCAGGGTGGCCACGCCCCCGGTATCCGACAGCAGCGCCGCCGCCAGCAGGAAGGGGATGGGGCTGACGCCCAGCGCACGCGTGATCAGCACGATCAGGGGACCGAAGATCACCACCGTGGTGACGTTGTCCAGCAACAGCGAAATGACCGTCACCGCGGTACCGATCATCACCAGCAGCAGGTACAGCCTCCCCTTGCTGAGATCCGCGAGCCGGTAGGCCAGTGCCTGGAAACCGCCCGTCGGAATCATGATGGCGACGATGGTCATCATGGCGCCGAGCAGCAGGATCACGTTCCAGTCGACACTCTCGAGCGCCAGCCGCGGACTGTAGAAACCGAAATACTGGCCGGCCAGGATCATCACCCCGGCGCCACCCATGGCGAACTTGGAACGGTGGAAACCGTGGATGCCCTCGGTGAATATCCCGACGAAGGTCACCACCAGCACGATGGCCGAGACCATCATCGGCGTGGACCATTCCAGTGTTTCCAGAGTCGCGGTTGCCATTTCTGCCTGTTCCTTTGTCTGTCGTTCCCCGGACGTAGAGTAGCGCATGGAAGTCGAGATACAAAGTGCTCGACCGGCTATTCAGCCTTGTTTTTCAGAGTATTTACGGGACAAACATCAAACTTGTGTTAAGGCGGCCAGTCAGTACACCAGATTCATTACTGCCAGCATGACGACCAGGAACAGTACCGTCATGATGCCGCCCGCGCGCATGAAATCCGCCACGCGGTAGCCCCCCGGCCCCATGATGAGGGCATTGACCTGATGGGTGGGGATGAGGAATGAATTGGAGGTGGCGATGGCCACGGTGAGCGCGAATACCGCCGGGTTGGCCTCGGCGCCGATGGCGATGTTGACCGCCAGCGGCACCAGCAGCACGGTCGCACCCACGTTCGACATCACCAGCGTGAAGAAGGTCGACAGGGCCGCGATCGCGAGCTGCAACAGCCAGGTCGGCACGTCACCCAGCAGGATCAGCGTCTGTTCGGCGATCCAGGCCGCCGTGCCGCTGGTCTCCACGGCCAGCCCCAGGGGGATCAGGCTGGCCAGCAGGAACACGGTCTTCCAGCTCACCGCCTCGTAGGCCTCCTCCATGGTCAACACGCCCGAAAGCACCATCCCGATGGCGCCGGTCAGCAGCGCGGCCGAGAGCCTCAGGTCGGTGAACAGCACCATGCTCAGGGCGACAGCGAAGAAGAATGCCGCCCAGCCGACCTTGTGCGGCCGCAATTCCTCGTGGGGATACTCCGTGGTGACGACGACGAAGTTCTTGTCCTTCTCCAGACGCGCCAGGGCGTCCCAGGTGGTATGGACGACCAGGGTATCACCGGCGCGCAGCGGCATGTCCCGGATACCGTCGCCTTCGCGGAAGGTCTCCCCGCCCCGATGCAGCGCGACCATGGCGATGCCGTAGGTCTTGCGCATCCACACGTCGCGCGCGGACTTGCCGATCAGTTGCGAGCCCGGCGGAATCACGACTTCGGCGATACCGGCCTTGCTGCTCGACAGGGCTTCGGAGAAGGTCTCCAGCTGGTCGCGCAGCTGGAGACCGTATTTTGCGACGAAATGCTCGATTGCCTCACGGGTCGCCAGTATTCCCAGCACCGAATTGGCCTCGATGCCGACGTCGCGTGCCAGGCCGCCCGGTCCGATGCGCAGATCGTCGCTCCCGCGCAGCGCGGCGATGACGCGAATCTTCTCCTGGTGCTCGACGTCGTCGAGCATGTGCCCGACCAGACTGCTCTCCGGCGGAACGACGACTTCGTACAGATCGTAGTCGATGCCGTAGACATCGTGGAAATAGGCCATGGTGTTGGTCGCCGTGACGCCGGTATCGTCACGCTTGCTGACCGGCAGCACAAAACGGCCCGCCAGCACGAAATAGAGCACCCCGCTGGCGACCAGCGCCACGCCGACCGGCGTCACCGAGAACAGGGACCAGGTAGCCATCTGCTGATCGGCGGGCAGGGCCTTGTTGGAGGTCAGGATGAGGTCGTTGAGCAGGATCAGCGGGCTGGAACCGACCAGGGTCACGGTGCCGCCGAGAATGGCGCAGAATCCCATCGGCATCAGCAGCCGCGACATCGGGAGTCCGGATCGTGCGGAGATGCGCGACACCACCGGCAGGAACAGGGCCGTAGCGCCGACATTCTGCATGAAGCTGGAAATGAAGGCGACGGTGGTCGAAATGATGGGGATGATGCGTTTTTCGGTCGTGCCGCCGATCTTGAGTATGAACGCGGCCACCTTGCTCATGATGCCGGTCCGATCCAGGCCGGCACCGATGATCATGACCGCGATGATCGAGATCACGGCGTTACTGGAGAATCCATCGAACAGGTGCTGGGTCGAGACCAGCCCCTGTTTCAGCCCCATCAGCGGAGCCGCCAGGGAGGTCAAGCCCAGCAGCACCATGATGGTGACGGCGGCCACGTCGACGTCGACGATCTCGAATGCAAACAGATAGATGGTCAGCAGCAGCAAGGCGGTAACCCAGGCGATCTCGATACTGGGTACGACGGCTCCGGCGACGATGGCGAGGGCACTGAAGATCAGTGCTGCGATGATATTTTTTGCTGTCAAAACCTTGTGTTGCATCAGGTACGAGCGCTCCGGCCGGTGTTCTTGTAGTTACGCGGATCCCGCTCATGGGCGCAGGAAAACGCCGCATGGGGGGCAGCAGCCGGCGTTAATGATAAAGAGGCAAACGTTAAGATTTCGTTAAGACGTGAACTTCGGCGATTTTAGGCGCCAGATCACGACCAACTGCGGCCTGTGACCGACTTCGCGCTGTCGATTCAGTCGCGGACCCGCTGTACCGGGGCGAAATCGAGCAGGAAGCGGGTGCCTTCCCCGTAGATGCTGTCGACTCCGATCTCCCAGCCGTAGTGACGGCAGATGCGCTGGACCAGCGACAGGCCGATGCCCTCCCCGCCCTGGCCGCTGAAGAAAGGTTTGAATATTTGCTGGATCTGTTCGCGGGGAATACCGGGACCGGTGTCGCTGATGACGATACTGGACGGGCCCAGCAGGATGTCGATGCGACCTTCGCGGGTGTAACTGAAGGCGTTGCGCACCAGGTTGGCGAGCACGATCCGCAGCAGCGCACATTCCACCGCCAGCGACGGCCGCGCATCGACACGCAATTCCACCTGTACCGCCCGCCCTTTCAGCAGGTAACGGTGATTCTCGACCACTTCCCGCAGTTCCTGTTCGAGTGCGCATTCGGACACCGGCTGCGCACTGCTGCGTTCGCGCGCCAGTTCCAGCAGCGCCGCCGTGACCTCGGACATCTCGCGCGCGGCGCGCGCAATGCGTCCGATCCGCCGTTGCTGCTCCGCATCCAGTCCGGTATCTCCGGCGAGCACCTCGGTGGCGCCCTCTATGATGGTGAGCGGCGTGCGCAGTTCGTGGCTGACATCGCCCGTGAACGCCTGCTCGCGCTCGATGAAGGCACGCAGGCGCTGCACGTAATCGTCGAAGTTGCGCGCCAGCTGGCCGAGTTCGTCCCGGGGGAAGTGGCGCGCCAGCGGAAGGCCGGGCGTCCCGGGGTCCAGCAGCGCCACCCGGCGTGCCAGCTCACGCAACGGCGAGATCACCTCGCCCGAGAGCCACAGCCCGAGCGCCGCCGACAGCGCGGTCATCAGCAGGATCCCGCCGATCAGGAACGCCTTGAACTGCCGCTCCCGCTGACGCACCTGGGCGTCGTCGTACAGCACGACGAACTTGCGGCCGTCGCTCCGGCGCGCTTCGGCATAGTAGCCACGATCACCGATCTTCAGGTGTTGCTGCCCCGGAGGAAGGTCGACGAGGCCGGGCGGCAGACCGGGGTTTTCCCCGTCCTTGAGAACGTAGGCGCGAATGTGGACGCCGGAGGGCTGGCGCGCCTGCGGATCCTCCCGGTAGCGCGCCATGTAATCTTCCAGCTCGGTCGCCAGCGTTTCCGCGATCAGCCGGTCCTCGGTACTGACCGTCAGCAGATAGGCGGCGCCGGCGAGAACCAGACTCACCAGCGTCCCCAGCAGGGCGAAGGCAATGGCGATCCGGTTCTGCAGGCTAGTCCGGTACTTCATCCGGCTCCGCCAGCTGATAGCCCATTCCGTGTACCGTGCGCAGCAGTGGCATGC
>DROT01000042.1 GCA_011321775.1 Gammaproteobacteria bacterium
GCGATCTACGTCCTCGGCGTCGTAGCCGAAGGCGGAAATCGCCTCGGAACGGCTCATGAGCCCGGCGCGGATGGCGGTGAGCAGCGCCTTGAACTCCTTCTCGGGATCCACCCACTGCCAGCCCTGCGGGATCCACTTGCAGGCGAGATACTCCCGTCGCCTGCGAGTGAAGTCGGGCAACGGCAGCGCCCCTGAGAGCGCCGCCTGTTCCATCCAGGCCCGCCAGACCGGGCGACAGAACTGGTGCACGATCACGCCGTGTTGGATCGCCTCGCAGCGGCGCCGGAACTCCAGCAGCCCCGCGCGGATGCTGGAGTAGTTCACGCCGGTGAGGTCCCCGGTCAGCTGCTCGTAGGTGACGCCGATGGCGGCGGCCACCGCGCGGAACTGGGTGCGCAGGAACTCCGAATAGGAACCGCCCACGTCGGCCGGATCGGAGAACTTGACGTCCTCGCCAGGCTCCAGGATTTGCAGCGTGCCGGGTTCGAGTCCGGCCAGCGCCACGCCGGATGCGTCCGCCTCGCCTTCTCCCATGAGGTTGTCCTCCGGGCTCTGGCGAGTGATGAAACCAGCGAACATGGCGGCGGTCTTCTTACGCACCAGTTCGGCGTCGTCGTACTGGTCGAGCTCGTTGAGCTTGACCAGCGCCCTCGAGAGCCAGGGCTCGCCCCGGATCTGTCCCGGCCGCAGGGGTCGGAACAGATGGATGATCTCGGCGGCCGGCACCCGCACGGTTTCCATGTCGGCGCTGCCGGCGGGGCTCAGCGCGCCGTCCTCCGGGTGGACGCGATAGAGGTGGTAGGCGACGCGCCGGCCCAGCCGGTCGAACTCGATGCCGGCGCGGATCCGGCTGCCGTTGGGGGCCTCCGTGTTCAGCGTCAGCGGCAGATGCTCGGGCTCCAGCAGTTGCAGCTGGAGCGGTACCGACAGGCCGTCCTCGGGACGGCGCGGGCGCAGCCGCACGAGGCATTCGCCGCCTTCCAGCATGGCCCGGCAGGCGAGCGCCTGCAGGCCGTAGAAGTCGGTGAGCCCCGCGCTGTCCGCCTCCTCAACCCACGTCCACCACAAGGACTGGATCGCCTTGCGCAGTTCGGCGTCATCGACCAGGCTCTGCGGCTTGATGCCGGTGCCGACGGCGTTGGCCACGAAGGCCTCGACGGCGGCGGAGGCCCAGGCGTTGCGGCGCACCAGGTCGCGGGACTTGGCGCGCAGCTCGCTGTTCGTTGCGAGCATGGCGGCCACCGCGCCCGGATTGCCGGGCGTCCAGACGACACTGCGTCGCCCGCGGCCCGCCGCCTCGTGCACGGGCGGGCTCTTGAGCCGGCTGCGGATGCGCTGAAACCAGCCCATTTCAGAACCCCTTGTCCGTGGTGACGCGGATTTGGCGCACCGGCGTCCGTCCCTGATCGCGGGCCAGACTCGCGTCGATCTCGCGCAGCGCCGCGCGCAGCTCCTCCACCGAGCGGTATTCCACCGTCTTGTCGCCGAAGGTCACGCGCCGTTCGCCCCGGGCCAGGGCGCGCTCCAGGGCCTCGCGGTCGGCCTGGGTCCAGGCCATCTCAGGCTCCCGCCAGCGCGGCCAGTTCCAGCACCAGGTCGGTCTGTGCCACGTCCCCGTTCTGGTACAGGATGCGCGCGTAACGTCCCACGGGATGCCCCCGCACATTGAAACTGGCCATGCCCTTGCTGGAGACGAAACGCGCCTCCATTGCGAACAGCAGGCCCGGGGCCGGCAGCCACAGGCTGCCGTCGATGGAGGTCTGGATCTGGAGAGCCTCCTTGGGCGAGGCCAGGCCGTTCTTGCGCGCGATGAGGATCGTGTACGGATGCCCGTCTCCCAGATCGAGCGGCGCAGTGAGCGTCTGCGTGTTGTTCGCCACACTGCCCACGGGAAAGGACACCGCGCGGCTCGACGCGATCAGCAAGCGGCCGTTCGCGTCGCAGGCGAGCGCGCGCCGCTCGTCCGTGCCGGTGTCCGGGTTATGGTAGATGCCTTCGATGACACTCATGCTCAACTCATCCAGGAACTCTTGATGACGGTTCGCCCGCGCTGCCGCCGGCGCTTTTTCAATTCAGGATCGGGAGATGGTTCCGGCGTCAGCTGGCGTTCCAGCTCGCGCCAGTGGCGTTCCCCGAAACGGTCGAGACCAGCGGCGGATGCCGCGGCGCGGGCGTAGACGTAGCAGTCGAGCGCCTCGTTGCGCTCGCGGATCTTCTGCCACTCGCGCACCGGGTAGCCGTTGCGGTTGCGCCGGGTGATCAGCTGCTCGGCA
>DROT01000043.1 GCA_011321775.1 Gammaproteobacteria bacterium
GCCTGGTGATCGATAGTTCGAGCGATATCTGGATGTTAAACGGCGGCACTTTTTACCCGGACGATCCTGTCAATTGGAGTGACAAATACATCCGCAAATTCGATCGGAACGGCGGCTTCCTGTTCGGAATTTCAGAGCCTACGCTACGTGACGGTCTTGGCGGCCTCTTTTATGATGAAGTAAACAACGAGATCTATGTAGCGAATACTTTACGCGACAAGATCATGGTGTTCGACCCCGCGGGAGCCTTACTTCGTGAATTTACGGGTAGCGGAAGCGGACCCGGCCAGTTCAGCAGGCCTGCCGGCATCGTGGTGGACAGCAGCAACGGGACTGTATACGTTGTCGATAGCGGAAACCAGCGCGTTCAGAAACTGGACCGTAACGGCAATTTTATCCTGGAATTCGGGTCTGCTGGCAGTGCTGACGGCCAGTTCAGTTTTATATCGAAAAGCGATATAGCGATGGATGATTTTGGCCACGTCTACGTAGCCGATACGGGCAATAACCGAGTGCAAATGTTCGACCTCAATGGCGTTTTTATAAGGCAGATCGGGTCACCCGGCCGTGGCAACAATCTCTTTCGTTCTCCTTATTCAGTGGCTGTCGAGGGCAGTCGGCTGGCGGTGGCTGACACCTATGACTTCCAGATCGAGGTGTATGACATCGTGCCGTTGGCGGATGCCGATGGCGATGGTATCGATGACAGTGCGGATAATTGCCCCATGTTGGCCAATCCGGATCAGCTCGATACAGACGGCGATGGATTGGGAGACGTTTGTGATCCCGATGATGACAACGATGGTGTCAATGATGATGTCGATGCTTTTCCTTTGGACCCGAGCGAATCCGTGGATACTGACGGCGATGGCATAGGCAATAATGCAGATACGGACGATGATAATGATGGCCTGCTGGATAGCGATGAGGCTGCGATTGGCACGAACCCACTGGTTGCGGATACGGATGGGGACGGGATAAATGACGGGGATGAGGTCGCTGCAGGCACCGACCCACTGAATAGTGCCGACCCTGCCGTTCAGCCAGATGGCGATTTGACGCTCGACGGGAAGGTGGACGCTGCTGATTCCCTGATTGCGCTACGCTACCTGATGGGAGATATAACACTGACCGCCATTCAGATCCGGCATGCAGATGTTGCCCCGCTGGACAACGGTCTCCCATCTCCAGACGGTCAGGTCAACGTGGGCGACTTGCTCGTTCTTCAGCGGAAGATTCTGGGGGAGATCAGTTTTTAGGTCATTTTGCGAAGAGCATGGTTGGCTTAGCCATAAGGGGGTGTTTATGGATTCGCCCCATGCATTTGACGGATGATGGCCTGAGATACCCGGGTGCCTTCATTCCGGCAAGAAAGCTGAAGGACGTGTCCAACTCGAACACAGACGCCACAGTTCATGAGCAATAAACCCACTGTACAGTCCATACAGATGCTGCGCGCGATAGCCGCGTCGCTTGTTGTCATCGCACACGCCCAGGTTCATCTGGAGGTCCGGAATCATATCGCGGACCTGAATCCTTTCCTGGATCTTGGCAGAGTCGGCGTCGACCTGTTTTTCATTATAAGCGGGTTTATCATGGTCTACGTGGCGGGCAGGGAATTCCGCAAGCCCGGAGCACCTCGAGACTTCATCGTCCGGCGCTTCATCCGTGTAGTACCGACCTACTGGATATACACTACGGCGCTCGCGGCCCTGATGATAACGTTCCCGCAACTATTCAGTGACGGAAAACGATTTGACCTGACACATTATCTCGCATCACTTGCCTTCATACCCTGGGAAAACAACATCGGGCACATAAAACCGCTGCTTCCCGTTGGCTGGACACTGAACTACGAAATATATTTCTATCTCATCTTCGCGTTGCTTCTCTTCCTGCACAGAAAATGGTTTCTCCCCGGATTGTCCTTCCTGCTTGTTGGCGGTGTTTTCGCGGGCTGGTACGCTGATACCGTACCGACCCTGGCATCCGTCGCCACTTCGCCTCTTCTTGTCGAGTTTCTGGCTGGCTGCTGTATAGGGCTGCTGTTCACCGGGAACACAGATCTTCCAAAGGCATTCTCCTGGACTATTGCTCTTGCAGGCATCGCATGGCTGCTCCTGGCCAGCGGAAATGTTGTTCCCCACACCATCCGGGCGATCAGCTGGGGGATTCCCAGTGCGATGATCATTGCCGGCATACTCTTCCTGGAAAAAGCCGGTTCCATACCGGCCAACGGCTTGCTTGTGGCGATCGGCGGCAGTTCTTACTCGCTGTATCTCACGCATATATTCACGATAAACGCGCTGGGAAAGATCTGGACCTCATTGATCGGCGGGCACTACGGTCTTTTCATCATTGCATGCGTCTTCTGCTCGATCATCGTGGGTCACATTGCCTATCTGGCCATCGAGAAGCCGGCCATTTCTTTTCTGGGGACGCGATATCGCTCCCGTCGACTCAACCGTGCACCAGCGCCGACGTAGCCGCTACGGCGCCACATCGGTCTTCCGCGCTATCCAAGGATCTGTCGGTATAACTCCGAATCGGGGCGCACACGCCATCTGTATTTTCTGAAATACCTGAGCAGGCTCGTCAGGTGCCAACGCAAATGGACGTTACGCAAGGTTTTCAGGCCACCCTGTATGCTTTGATGTCTTCCGGCATGAATCACTCGCGATTGCGGGCAATACACGACCTTGAACCCGTTTTCCCACGCAGTACGGCACCAGTCCACATCCTCCATGTACAGGAAGTAGCGCTCATCCATCCCGCCCATCTGGGCAAGACACTCCCGTTTGACCAGCGTCGCTCCGCCAGACACCCAGTCGACAGCCCGTGAGCTGCTCCGGTCAAAGTCTGCCATGAGATAGCGGGCGCGCTCTCTTGAGGCACCTGGCAATTTTCTAAACAGGCTCCGGACCAGGAGGAAAGTCCAGGGGCGCGGGAAACGCCGGCACGACGGCTGCACCTGGCCGGATTCATCAACAACCTTCGGCCCCGAGATCGCCCACTCCCGGCATCCGTCCATCTCTTCCATGACAGCCGTAATCCCGTCATCCGTCAACAGGCAGTCTGGATTCACCACATACACGTAGTCACCACTGCAACGGGACAAGGCCATGTTCACACCGCCGGCATAGCCCAGATTCCGTGGTGCCGCGATCACGCGAGTGTCTTCGAATCGTTCCGAATGGCGCTCCAGCTCCTCCTGCGTATACCCTGAATTTGACAATACGATGCACTCCTTGCTGACACCGTTCAGGTGCGTCTGTATGGACCGCACGCAGCTTTCCACCTGTTCCATGCAGTGGTATTCGATGATCACGATGGAAATACGAACGCTCATGCCCCTCGCCGCTTTTGTTTCAGGCTCTCACTCACTGCGCTTTCCACGATCGAGGGTATGCGCGATTGGTACGGTTCGACAGCCGGCCGGTGACGCGCCTCTTCAATTGCCCCGGCCAATTCCGCCACATCATACAAGGCGACCACCCGCCCCTCTGCCTCCAGGGCACGCACGATCTCGGACTGCTCGTCCTGACACTCGCCCAGCTCCCGGAGTCTCGGTACCGCAACTGTCGGCTTGCCGCTTCTCAGGCAATCGCGCAGGCTGCCAAACCCTCCCTGGCTTACTACGACTTCCGCCTCACGAATCCATCCCATGATCCTGTCATGCGCAACGAAATCGTGGCATTCGACATGATCCACATCCACGCTCGTATGGCCGACCTGGGCAATGACCCGCTCTCCACTTTGCTGCGCCCATCCATCCACAGCCAGCAGCAGGCGACTGAATGGATAGGGATTGGTTCCCAGCATCACGAATATCACAAAAGCGGGCCTCCATAGACCGCCTTCGGATAGTGCTTGAGCAATGGCCGCCACTGAACGATAAAGAGGTCTGCAAACCTGTAGACCAGTTTTCCGGTCCGCGAAGGCGTGGTTACTCTGGCCCCCGTTTCGATAAAAATCAGTTTTGCCCCGGCCAGCTTCGCATACACACAGGTAGCCAGCGCGATACCCGCACCGTTACTGATGACGACTCGCGGTCGCTTCCTGATGAACAGGAGCAGCGACTGGAATGCGTTCTTCATGTAGAGGATCGGACTGACATGCGGATCGACCACGTAGTACACCTCCTCGCCCTTCAGCCTCTCGCGCACATGAGGCTCGTCGAAGGTCACATAGTAGCGTTCCCCGGACAACTTCTCCGTTGCCGCCAGCGCCTCGCTGAGATGACCACCCGCCGAACAGACGATACAGACGCTCATCCTTCTTCCCCCAGAACCATCTTCCTGAAGCGCAACCTGAACTCCTCGAAGGGAACGGTCTCCCTGTACGTATTCCTGATCAGGTGCTGCGGATCGGTGAAAACGACCGGGACCTCGTCCTCGTTCATCTTGCTTTTCATCTCCTCGAGATCGAAGGCGTACAGGTCGAGCGGGAAGCGATGCAACGCCGCCCTGAATCGCTCCATGAAACAATAGTGCGCCGCGCGCAGCCTGTTCAGAAGACCATCGGCGAACACGACCCGGATGTCGATATCCGAGGTATTGCTGTATTTTCCCTTCGACAGACTCCCGAACGAGGCGGCAGCCGCCAGATATGACCTTCCCTGTATGCGCCGCTCCAACCCCTCGATGTACTCTATGAAGTGACTGGCATCATTCTCGCCCCAATCCAGATGCCTGAGCAGGGCTATCGGCTGGCAGTTGATAAGCCAGTTAATGGTATGCGCTACAAGCAGGGAGAACAGAATGCGCAAGCCATTGTCCTCGATCGGCACCAGCAACCAGATCAGTGCCGCCATCACCACGTCGAGAAACAGCTTGTAGCCGGTCTCGACGGGGTTCATATAGAGCATCCCCTGCAATACCCAGTTTGACAGAATCCGCCCAGGCCTTGACTGGAAGAACCTGTACATCAGCGGATTGCGGACAAAGGACGGCAGTTTCTTTTCTTTCATTGTCTTATACCGGCGACATATTCGGCCGCATCCAGCAAGGAATCCAGCGACGAGTCGTTATGTATTGTGTTCACGGAAGGATCTTCGGCCAGCTCCTTGTAGAATTCATAGCGGCGAAGAAAATTGTCATCCACCCGTCCTTCCGGACGGACCTCGAGGACCCGTTCCAGGTCCCTGTTGACGAGGATCGTCACCACACCCTGTGGCAGCAACCTCTTGAACGCACGACCGACCCGCCCCCTGTGGAGATCATTGATTCGAGTATCGGTCATCACGTCGATGAGTATGTCATATACATAGCGATCCAGGATGATCACCTTCCCGTCCCCGGCCAGCCGTGGCCCGAGTTTCAGATACCTGACACGAAGCGCGTCCAGGTATTGACTGAATATGAACAGCCAGGAGACGATCTTCGATCGATAAAAATCGTGGTAACCGACCCTTATCCCGTCGCGCACCTCGTACCGTGTCAGCCCGAGAACACGACACAAGCCCAGCAATGGCTTTGAAATCACGTGATTGAAACGCAACCACAGAATATCGACCTCGTAGCCTGCCTCACGCAACCTGGCTGCCAGGTGCTCGGAAACCGTCGATTTTCCGGAACCGTCGATCCCGGTAATATAGATGACCCGAGGCGGATCGATCCTCCCTTCCGTCACCGGATTCATGCCAGCCCCGCTTCAGCAAGCGCATGCCTGCCAACCGCATCCCAGTCAGGATAAGCTTCCATGAAGGCGCGTGCATTGTTCCCCAGCCTGACGCGCCGTTTCCTGTCGCGGAGCAACGACAGAATGGCGCCGGCCAACGCTTTCTCGTCGAGGGGATCGGCTACCACCCCCCTGCCCTCGATCAATTCCGGGATGCCATCCACGGGTGAGCCGACCACCGGCTTCCCCCGCGCCATGGCTTCCAGTATTGCGATGGGAATATCGGACGGCACGATAACAAAGGGCAGCGCAACGATATCGGAGCGCTCGATCTCGTCCCAAACCTGCTCCCGGGTCAACCACCCGCCGACCAGATCCACCTTTCCCGCCAGACCGCGACTCTCGATCCCGGCGCGCAGCCTCGTCAGTTCATCGTTCGTGGCGCCACGCGCCAGAATCCGGAGCCTGGCGTTGTCCGTCGCTCCTGCCACAATGCCGAATGCGTTCACGAGCGCATGATATCCGCGTATCCTGCGAACGGCGCCGAAATAGAGCACGGTCAGTTTCCCGTCCGACCCGGAGGCACCCTCCACACGTTCCGATTCATCATTTACCGGGACACTGCGCCCCCGATCCTCCGCATCTATGCCCACCCTCAGCAAGGCAAGGCGACTCTCCGGAACCGCTGCGTTCAGCAACACCTCGCGATTGGCCTCACTCTGCACGAACACCTTTCTGAAGATGCCCGAACCCAGAAAGCGGCTGAAAGCACGTCGCGGAATCAGGCGCTGCTGCCACAGAGCCCGCAATTCGTCGAAAGGGACACCCGCCCGGCTGGCCCGAAAAAGCTGACGATAGGAGTACAAGGGGCACGTGATCAACGCATACTTGTCGCCTGCCAGAGACCGCAGGAGCCCCCGGTAGGCGATGCTGCGCGGCGTAACACTCCACCATATCTGCGTTGCCTCGTAACCGCTGATGAGCCTTCCAAGCAACTCCTGGCGGCGAACAGACAGGCAGTTCGTGGAAACAACCGTGAATCCCTCGGGCCACCGTTTCTCTTCCGCTTCGGCAGGACCCTCGGTAAGCACCGTGAGCGTCGCCCTGGTCGCAAGACGGCGGGCGATCTCGTACAGGTATCTCCATGGCTGAAGGCGGACATTCTGCCGGCTGAAACCATTCGCCACGATGACGATGCGCGACTCCATCAACCCCGACCCGATGCGACTTCGTCGAGCCATTCGCTGAACTGAACGGCGTTACGCGAGGAATAGTTCTTTTCCACGATGCGACGATTGCGGCGTCCTTCCTTCTTTCGCAATTCGGGATCCAGCGCGAGCTCCCGAATCTCCCGTGCCAGCTGTGAAGGCGCACCCTCGTCCACGATACGGGTCTCGACAATCTCGTCGATGGCACCGCAGTTGGTGGCGACCACCGGCAGACCGCATGCCATACCCTCCATCAGGACTACCGGTATACCCTCCGCCCCCTCGCGTTCGGTGGTAATGGACGGCACGCAGAGTATATCGGCATCCTGATACATGAACCGCAGCTGCTCCTGATCCATCTTGCCAAAGACGGTGACACGTCGGGAGATCCCGAGACGCTGCGCAAGATCGCGCAGATCAATCTCCCCGAAACCGACGAATATGAAATGGATATCCAGGTCACCGAGTTCGCAGGCGGCCTGCAGCAGATCCTGAAAACCTTTCCGCTCCGTAAACCGGCCGGCCGCAATCACCTTGACCGGCGAGACCGGCCGATACAGTTCGGTATCGACAAACAGACGGTTCAGCCGAATGCGCGACGCGGGGACGTCATATTCCCGTTCGAGAAGCTCGCACCATCGCCTGGCAATGGGGAATATGCGGTCACAGGCCGCAAGCGCCTTGCGAAAAAGCCGGACGTTCGGATTCGTATAGAACTCGTGGGCGTGAATCGTTACCGTGAGTGGCAAGCCCGTGATTCTCTTGCAATAGTAGCCAATGAACAGCTTGTGATCACCAAAGTGGCAGTGAATCTGGCCGACACCTTCCCGCTTCATGAGGGAGGAAAAATAGGTCGCGAAGACCAGATCGACCAGTCCGCGGTCACGAATGGCTTCCAGCAGAAGAGCTGGGCGCACAAGCATTCTTGCGAACAGGACCGGGGCAAGAAGCAGCATCCGCGTCAGCGGCAGAACATGGTAAGACCACTCGGCCTTCGGCGAGAAGACGTCTCCCGCCTTGAACCTGGTAGCAAAGAGAACGATCGAATAACCGCGTTCGCAGAGGGCTTCGATCTCCCGATAGATGAACGCCTCTATCCCCGCCCCCATCGATACGATGTAGGCGATCGGCTTCTTGCCGCGCCTTCCGCGACTGTTATCTGACACTGAACCAGCCATCCGCAAGTCTTGTTCTTGTATTTCGAGGCGAACAGGCTGTGGTACCGGCTACCCGCCTGAAGTCCCCGTGCGTGCCTCGGAGCACCATCCCCGCAGGACTATTGTCGGTCATTTTTACACATTTCGCGACTGAACCCAAGAACTGTCCCGACATCGACTTCCCCCATCGGTTTCGGCGGAATCCCCTTGTTTTCCAGCCAGTAAGCATGCATTTCCGGGGACGCCTGGCGGTAAATTTTACATCGACGGATATATTTGCCTGCCAGTCATTGTATACTTGTGCGCACAAGACCCGCCCTGTTTCCCGTGGCTCCCATGAGGCGATGGCATTCACTGTCAGCGCGCCGGGGGAAGCCCGGCCAGGATAATAACCATGTGGCATGACGTCCTCTGCATCCGAACCCGCAAGGACACCGAGCAATGATCACGAACAAAAGCCGACGCGCATTCTTCTACCGAACCTTGTCCGTGCTCACCGCCCTGAAACTCACTGGCTGCGGAGGTGGAGGCTCGGGTTCCGGTTCCAGCGCGGTTCCCGTTACTGCACCCTCGATTCTCGCACACCCCCAGGACCAATCTGTACGCGTGGGGGAACTAGCCACTTTCGTGGTGGACGCAGACGGGACACCACCGCTCTCCTATCAGTGGTACCGCGACGGTGTCGCCATCCCGGGGGCCTCTTCGTCTTCCTATACCGTAGCGGTTTCGTCGAGCAGTGATGCCGCCGTATTCTCCGTCGTGGTGAGCAACGCCGCCGGCAGCGCGCAAAGCCGCGGCGCCACGCTGGTGGTAACGGTTCCCGCAACAGCACCCGTGATCCTGACCCAACCTTCAGACAGCACGGTAGACGAAGGCGATACCGCGACCTTCCAGGTAAACGCGGATGGCAGCGCGCCTCTCAGCTACCAGTGGCAACGCGACGGCGTCGATATTCCGGGTGCCAATGCGCCATCCTATACCACGCCGGTGCTGTCCGTCGGTGACGACGCCCTGTTTGCCGTTGTCGTAAGCAACAGCGCCGGTTCTGTCAGGAGTCGCGACGCCATCCTGTCAGTATCGGCGCTATCGATCACCGTCGACTCTACCGCCATTACCGTCGACTCGATCCAGATCACCGTCGACTCGACATAGCCCGTACGCACCGCGCCCTCAGGCACCCCCGTATTGTGTCCTGTAGTAATCCCGATAGGCGCCGTCGCGGATACGGCTCCACCACTCCTCGTTGTCCAGGTACCAGTGTATGGTCTGTTCGATGCCGGTCTCGAAGGTATATCGCGGCTGCCAGCCCAGCTCGCGCTGCATCTTGCCGGCGTCGATGGCATAGCGGCGATCATGGCCGAGGCGGTCCTTCACGTAGGTGATGAGTTCAGCCTTTGGCCTGGCACCCGGTCGCAGTTCGTCGAGGCGGCTGCAGACCAGCTTGACGATGTCGATATTCGCCCACTCGTTGCAACCGCCGATGTTGTAGGTTTCGCCCGGCGTGCCGCCCTGGATGACGGCGTCGATGCCGCGACAATGGTCCTCGACGTGCAGCCAGTCGCGGATGTTCAGGCCGTCACCGTAGATCGGCAGGGGCTTGTCTTCGAGGGCGTTGAGGATGACCAGCGGAATGAGTTTTTCCGGGAACTGCCAGGGACCGTAGTTGTTGGAGCAGTTGGTGGTGAGCACCGGCAGGCCGTAGGTGTGGAACCAGGCGCGCACCAGGTGGTCGGATGAGGCCTTGGAAGCGGAATAGGGGCTGTTGGGCGCAAACGGTGTCGACTCGGTAAAGGCCGGATCGTCCGGGCCGAGGGAACCATAGACTTCATCCGTGGATACGTGCAGGAAACGACAGCCATCGGCATCGCCGCCCCAGTGCTTGCGCGCGGCCTCCAGCAGGGTGAAGGTGCCGTGGACGTTGGTGCGGATGAATTCCTCCGGTCCGAGGATGGAGCGGTCGACGTGCGACTCGGCGGCAAAGTTGACGACGGTGTCGATCTGCTCTTCCTCGAACAGCCTGCCCACCAGCTCGCCATCGCAGATGCTGCCGTGGACGAAACGGTAGTTGGGATCGTCCTCGACGTCCTTCAGGTTTTCCAGGTTGCCCGCGTAGGTGAGCGCATCGAGGTTGACAACGCGGTCCTGCGGGTGATTGTTCAACCAGTAGTGAACGAAGTTGGATCCGATGAAGCCGGCACCGCCGGTTACTAGCAGGTGTTTCATGGTTGTATCCAGTCACAGATGCCGGTGCCATTCCGGCGGGAAGAGGAATACCGAAGGCGCAGTGCTACTGGATTCCGGCCTGCGCCGGAATGAGGGGGCAATTGTCGTTGCTTGAGGTGCATTCAGGCAAGTCCGTTATTAACCCGGTTCGCTGCCGGCCAGCTGCTGCAGCATGACACGGAGGCTGGTACGCCAGTGGGGGATATCGTACCCCAGCAGTGGGCGGATCTTTTCCTTGCTGAGGACCGACCAGTGGGGGCGCCTGGCCGGGGTCGGGAAATCGCGGGTCGGTATCGGCCGCACCGTTCTTGCCTCTATCGGAAAACCGAGCTCACGCCCCAGGGAAAGGACCTCGTGGGCGAAATCGTACCAGGAGGCCACGCCTTCGTTGGTGAAGTGGTAGATGCCCGCGGCTTCCTTTCCCATGAGCGTCCACATGGCGCGCGCGATGTCTCCGGTCCAGGCGGGGGTGCCGACCTGGTCGTCGACGACGCGCAGTTCCTCCCGTTCGGCCGCCAGTCGCAGCATGGTCCTGACGAAGTTATGTCCGTGTGCACCATAGACCCAGGCGGTACGCAGCACGGTGGCCGCAGGCATGAGCTCGAGCACGGCCTGTTCGCCTTCGTACTTCGACTGACCATAGACGCCGAGCGGCCGGGCGGGGTCTTCCTCAGTGTAAGGGCGTGATTGCGCCCCGTCGAAAATGAAATCCGTGCTGATGTGCAACAGGCGTCCGCCGTAGGCGACGACACCCTCCGCCACCGCCCTCGCGCCGTCACGATTGACCCGGAAGGCGAGTTCCCGTTCCTCTTCCGCTCGATCGACGGCGGTATAGGCGGCACAGTTGACGACCCAGTCGGCCCGATAGTGCCGTACGCCCTCCGCCACCGCTTCCGGGCGGGAGAAATCGAGTTCCCTGCGAGTGATGGCGATCACTTCCTGACCGGCAGCCTGCAGGGCCAGCACCGTCTCCCGGCCCAGCTGACCGGCGGCCCCGGTAACCAGAACCCTCACGCTCCCCCCTCGTAGACGGGCAGCCGCTCGCCCATGTCGCGCAAGAGGCGATTGGCCGCATCCTTGTCCGACACCTGGAAATCCGCGCCCGGCCAGTCGATGCCGATGTCCGGATCATTCCAGAGAATGCCATGCTCGTACTCCGGCGCATAGAAATCGGTGCACTTGTACAGAAAGTCGGCGCTGTCGCTGAGGACGCAGAAACCGTGGGCAAAACCGGGAGGCACGTAAAGCTGCCTGTGATTGTCACCGCTCAGTTCGACTCCCACCCAGCGGCCGAAGGTCGGCGAACCACGGCGGATATCGACGGCGACGTCGAACACCTTCCCCGTGACCACCCGTACCAGCTTTCCCTGCGGCTGCTGCAGCTGGTAGTGCAGACCACGCAACACACCCCTGCCCGAGCGGGAGTGGTTGTCCTGCACGAAATCGACATCCAGCCCCGCCGCGGCGTATTTTTTTCTGTGCCAGCTCTCCAGGAAGAAACCGCGACGGTCGCCGAACACGTCGGGTTCGATCAGCAGTACCTCGGGAATCTCCATCGGGGTGACTTTCATCGACGGTGACCGTCCTGTTCGAGAATATCCAGCAGGTAGCGTCCGTAGGCATTCTTCGCCAGCGGCTGTGCCAGTGTGTGGAGCTGGTCGGCGCTGATGTAACCCATGCGCCAGGCAATCTCTTCGATACAGCTGATCTTCAGCCCCTGGCGCTGCTCGACCGTTTCGATGAACGTGGATGCCTGCAGCAGGGATTCATGGGTGCCGGTATCCAGCCAGGCGGTTCCACGACCGAGCATCTCCACGTGCAGCCGACCCGCTTCCAGGTAGCGGCTGTTGATATCGGTGATCTCCAGTTCGCCACGCGCCGATGGTTTCAGGTCGGCGGCGATATCGACCACCTGGTTATCATAGAAATACAGGCCGGTGACCGCGTAGTGCGAACGCGGCCGGTCGGGTTTTTCCTCGATGGAGATGGCACGCCCTTCGTCGTCGAACTCGACCACGCCGTAACGCTCCGGATCCTTGACGCGATAGGCGAAAACGCTGGCGCCCTCGGTACGCGCACAGGCGTTGGCCAGGTTGGTCCCGAGACCATGACCGTAGAAGATGTTGTCCCCCAGGATCAGGCAACAGTTCGAGTCGCCGATGAATTCGCGCCCGATGATGAAGGCCTGCGCCAGGCCTTCCGGCCTGGGCTGCTCGGCATAGTGAAAGTCCATGCCGAACTGGCCACCGTCACCGAGCAGTCGCTCGAACAAGGGCAGGTCCTGCGGGGTGGAGATGATCAGTATCTCGCGGATACCCGCCAGCATCAGTGTTGCCAGCGGGTAGTAGATCATCGGCTTGTCATAGACCGGCATCAGCTGTTTGCTGACCGCACGCGTCAGCGGGTGGAGTCGCGTGCCGGATCCGCCGGCGAGGATGATTCCTTTCATGGGACGAGTCGGCCTCTCATTGTTATTGTCTCCAACCGTGCCTCGGGAGGCACCGCCATCAGCTGGTTTCGCTATCCCCGGTATCCAGGTAGCCTTCCCGCAACAGATACAGATAGATATCCTGCGCCGCCTCCATCGGTGTCAACCCGGTGGTATCCACCCTGAGCTCCGGATGCTCCGGCACCTCGTACGGATCGCTGATCCCGGTAAACTCCGGAATCTCCCCGCGCCGCGCCTTGGCATACAGCCCCTTGCGGTCGCGCGCCTCGCATTCTTCCAGCGGCGTGGCCACGTGGATCTCGATGAAGGCGCCATGGGGCTCGATCATTTCGCGCACCGAGCGGCGCATGGCCGTGTAGGGTGCGATGGGCGCGCAGATGGCGACGCCGGCGTTCTTGGTGATCTCGCTGGCGACGAAGCCGATGCGGTTGATGTTGAGGTTGCGGTGCTCCTTCGAGAAACCCAGTTCGCTGGACAGGTGCTGGCGCACGATGTCGCCGTCCAGCAGGGTCACCGGGCGCGAGCCGTCTTCGACCAGCTTGGAGTAGATGATCTTGGCCAGCGTAGACTTGCCGGAACCCGACAGGCCGGTGAAGAACAGGGTGAAGCCCTGCTTGCTGCGCGGCGGGTAGGCCTTGCGCAGGTGGCGCACCACTTCCGGGTAGCTGAACCACTCGGGCACCTCCTCGCCCATGGCCAGGTCCTTCTTGAGCTGGGCGTCGGTGTACTCGACGCTCTCCAGGCCCTGCGCCTCGATCTCGGAGACCGTCATGAAGCGGTCCTTCGCGGGAACGTAGCGCATGGCTTCCACGGGGATGATCTCGATGCCCAGGTCGTCCCTGAATTCTTCCAGCAACTCGTGGGCGGCATAGGGGGCGTAGAAGGAGGTCTCTTCGGGTTCGGCCGCCGGGTTGTTCGCGGGCGAGCCCGCTCCTACGGGTGCGGGTGGCGGGTAGGCGTGCTTGGGGCCGATGATCATGTGCGAACAGCCGTAGTTCTGGCTGACGATGGCGTGCCACAGGGCCTCGCGCGGGCCGGCCATGCGCATGGCCAGCGGCAGCAGCGACAGCATGGCGAGGTGGTGCGGGTAGTGGTGACGGATGGCCTGGTAGCAGTGCACGCGTGCGTAGTACTGCAGGTCGCCGGGCTTGGTCATGCCCACGGTGGGGTGCAGCAGGATGTGGCCCTGGATGTCCTTGGCGGCCTGCAGGGTGATCTCGCGCTGCAGGCGGTGCATCGGCTTGCTGGTCTGGAAGGAGACCACGCGGCGCCAGCCCATTTTCCTGAACAGGGCGCGCATTTCCTCGGGGGTGTCCCAGAAGCTCTCGAAATCGTAGTGGGCCGGCAGCTGGATACCCTCGATGCGACCGCTGACGTAGACCGGATGGACGCATTCCTTCAGGTAGCGCACGCCCGGGTGTTTGTCGGAGGTGGTGCTGTAGACCTTCTCCGCCTCGCGTTCCTTGTCCGGCTGCCAGATGTCCTCGACAGTGAGCACGGCCGGCATGAAGCCTTCGGCATCGCGCAGGGCGATTTTGGCGCCTGTTTCCAGCTTTTCAGCGAATTTTTCCGGAACATCGAGCACGATCGGCACCGGCCAGACGGTGCCGTCGGCCAGGCGCATGTCCTCGACGACAGACTCGTAGTCGGCCTTGCCCATGAACCCCCGGAGGGGCGAGAAGGCGCCGTTCATGAGCAGTTCCAGGTCACACACCTGGCGCTGGCTGAGGGTCAGGGAGGGGAAATGCTGGGATTCGGTCTTGAGGGCCTCGGCCGTATCGGCGTCGACCAGCAGGTCGACGAGCTTTCCGCCGTGCGGGGTTACGAAATGGTCCATCGTTATCCTTTGTTTTTTGGGGTGTCTGGTCGTGGCGGGACAAGGGTTCCCGCAAGTCTATTCAGGTCCGTGGCCAGATTCTCACGCGGCGTGTCGAGTTTTTTTACATCAGTGACTTTCCATGTCGTAGCTATCAAGTTTAGGCCGGCGGACGCCCAGGGTAAAGCCCCGGATCACGCGATACAGCCTCTATCGGCATGCGGGCGCGATTTTTGATGAATTCCGGCGCGTCCGGAAGACGCTGGCCTCGCGCCTGTTCCACCACCCTCGTCAGCGCCATGCCGCCATTTTTTCCAGGCAGGCGCGGTTGAGCTCCCGCGCCCGCTCCTGCGAATCGGCCTCGTTGTAGCAGCGCAGCTCCGGGGCGTTGCCGGAGGGACGCAGGTGGATGATCTCGCCGTTCTCGAAGGTGATGCGCAGGCCGTCCGTGGTGTCGGTGGTGGCGACCTTGCCGCACAGCTCGCCGAAGGCCTCCTCGATGGCGGCCGTGGAGGCGGCCAGCGCCTGGATGCGGGCACGTGCCTTGTCGGTGGGGAATTCCTTGAGCCGGTCGCTGGCGGTGTAGCGCGGCGGCAGGGTGGTGAGCAGCGCGCCGATGGTCGCGCCCTGCTCGCGGGCGGCGAGGAGAATCGACAGGATCGGCAGCACCGCGTCGCGGGTGGGCAGGGCTTTCAGCTCGCGGCCGTCGCGGCACAGGTCGCTGGCGAGCAGGAAGCCGCCGTTGGCCTCGTAGCCGGCCACGGTGCCGCCTTCTTCCAGCGCCTGGTTCATGCGCTCGATGACGTAGGGCGAACCGATGCGGGTACGGTAGACCTTCCTGAACCAGCCGCACAGCTCCACGGCGCTGTTGCTGCTGACCGGCGTCACCACCGTCTCGATGCCGAGCTGACGGGCGCACAGGATGCCGACGATGTCGCCACGCAGCCAGTGGCCGTGCTCGTCGGCGATCAGCGGCCGGTCGCCGTCACCGTCGGTCGAGACGATGGCGTCGAAGCCGTAGTCATGCGCCCACTGCTCGCCCAGACGTACGTCCTCTTCGCGGATGGCCTCGGTATCGACGGGGATGAAGGTCTCGGAGCGCGCCAGCGGCGTGGCCGCGGCGCCGAGCGCTTCGAGGATGGTGACCAGCAGGTCGCGCGACACCCCGGAGTGCTGGTAGACACCGATGTTCGCGCCCTCCAGGCAGCCGGCGGGGAAAAACGCCGTATAGCGCTCGATATAGGCCGTGGTCGCCGCCGGGTTCTCCGCCGGCAGATCGCTCTCGTCGATGTCCGGGAAGGGATCCGGCAGCTCGACCGTCTGCGCGCGGATGCGCGCCTCGTCGTCCTTGAGGATCTCGCCGTCGGGACGGTTGAACTTGATGCCGTTGCGGTCGTCCGGGATGTGGCTGCCGGTCACCATGATGGACGCCGCCCCCTGCTGCATGGCATGGAAGGCCACCGCCGGCGAGGGGATCCTGCCGGCGTATTCGACCCGGTAGCCGGCATCGTCGATGGCGCGCGCCACGGCGGCAAGGATGCGCGGCGTGCTGGGCCGCAGGTCGCCGGCGAGCACCACGGTCGCGCCCGGTTTCGTCACGCCGCTCTCCTGCATTGCCTGCAGGAAGGCGCGGGTGTAGGCGTAGCACACCGGGTTGGTCATGGCGGCAACGGTACCGCGCGCGCCGCTGGTGCCGAAGGCGACACCGCTGGATTGCATGAGATCGTCTATTCTGGGCATGGTTCGGGATCCTTGTGGGGGCTGGCAGGGTGGATATGTCAAACTGAGGTTCTGTTAGCCACGGAATCACACGGAAATTTTATTTGTGCCTGCTTCCGTGTATTCCGTGTTTTCCGTGGCTATTTCTCATGATGTCACGACCGGTCCTGTGGCTCCCCGGCGCTCGCATCCTCTTCTTTCTCCTCATCCGCTTCCAGACGTTTGGCGATCTTCTCCAGGGTTTCTTCCATGGCCTTCAGGCGGACTTCCAGCAGTGCCAGGCGGCGGATTTCCTCGGCCTCTTCCTCATGGATCTGTTTCTCACCGCGGGCCACGAAGTAGGCGGAGAAGTTGGCCGTCAGCAGCGAGAAGAAGCCGACCCCGAACAGGATCAGGATGGCGCCGAAGATCTTGCCCGCCGGGCTGTGGGGAACGATGTCGCCGTAGCCGACGGTGGCAACGGTGACCCAGGCCCACCAGATGCCGTCCCAGACGCTGTGGATGGAAGGATCGATACCGGCGATCAGCAGGCCGGCCATGACCGTGAACACGAAGGTCACCAGCAGGGTGGTGCCGAGCTGGTTGTGCGCCAGCACCCGGCGGGCGACGTCGGAGAACTTGGTCAGCAGCGGCAGGATCAGCAGCAGCCGCAGGGACCGCAGGATGGCGGAATAGGTCTCGGCACCCCACAGCACCGGCAGGCCAGTGATGATGATGAACAGGTTCAGCCAGTTGGTGCGCAGGTAACGCCACTTGTCGCGCACCAGCAGCGTCAGCGTGAAGGTCTCGGCGATGAAGAAGGTGAGGATCACCCAGTCGCTGATGACGGCGTATTTCTTCGGGTACAGACCCTTGGCCTCGACATACCACTCGACCAGGATCCACACCGCCAGCAGGATCATGGGCCACTCGAACCAGTCGCCCCACCGGCGCGCGCGCGGACGCTCGTCCTCGGCGACGCCGGACAGACCGAGCAGGATCTGGAAGGAACGGATGGACATATCTCGGTCAGGCGACCCGGGAAAACAACGGTCGGCCCGGGAAGGAGCTTGTTGCCGAACCGGTATGAATAGGGAACAAGGGCGTTATCAGCCACGGAAACACACGGAAAAACACGGGAGGGTTAGGGTGTTTGCTTCCGTGGATTCCGTGTGTTTTCGTGGCTATGTTCTCCATGTCGGCTGTTCGCGGGCAAGCCCGCTCCTACAAGCGGCGGTAGATGTCATTCAGGGATAGAAGGTACCACAGCCGTTCAGTCTGCGGCCACCCACACGGCGTGGGCGTTGACGAACTCGCGGATGCCATGGATCGACAGTTCGCGCCCGTAGCCGGAGTGGCGGATGCCGCCGAAGGGCATGCGCGGATCGGACTTGCTCATGTCGTTGACGAAGGCGGCGCCGGAGTCGATGGCGTCGGCGGCGATACGCTCGCCGCGCTGCAGGTCGCGGGTCCAGACCGCGCCGCCGAGGCCGAACTCGGTGGCGTTGGCGACCGCGATGGCCTCGTCTTCGTCGCGCACGCGGATGAGGGTGGCCACCGGGCCGAACAGCTCTTCCGACCAGGCCGCCATGCCCTCGCGCACGTCGGCGAGCACGGTCGGCGGATAGAAGGCACCCGGCCCCGGCGGAACCTCGCCGCCGAGGACCAGCCGCGCACCGGCCTCGACGCTGCGGCACACCTGGTCGTGCAGGGCATCGCGCAGATCGACACGGGCCAACGGGCCGATGTAGACACCCTCCTCGGCCGGATCGCCCATCTTCAGCTGCCGCACGCGCTCGACAAAACGGCGCTCGAACGCCTCGTAGAGCGCCTCGACGATGATGAAACGCTTGGCGGCGATGCAGCTCTGGCCGCTGTTCTGGAAACGCGCCACGATACCGGTCTCGACCGCCCGTTCCAGGTCGGCGTCCTCGAGGACGATGTAGGGATCCGAACCGCCCAGTTCCAGCACGCACTTCTTCAGCGCCCGCCCGGCCTCGGCGGCAACGGCCCGCCCGGCGGCGACGCTGGCGGTGATGCTCACCGCCGCCACCCGCGGATCCTGGATCACCCGGCTCGTCTGCGGCACGTCGATGAGCAGCGAACGGAACAGCTGCGGGGGGAAGTCGGCCTCGCGGAAGATCCCCTCGATCTCGAGCGCGCAACCGAACACGTTGGGGGCGTGCTTGAGCACGGCACCGTTACCCGCCATCAGCGCCGGGGCGGCGAAGCGGAACACCTGCCACAACGGGAAGTTCCACGGCATGATGGCCAGCACCACCCCCAGCGGACGGTAGCGGATGAAGCTGTGATAGGCCCCGGTGGCGACCTCCTCGTCCGCCAGGAAGGCGGCGGCATGGTCGGCGTAGTAGTTGCAGGCCCAGGCGCACTTCTCGACCTCGGCAACACCCTGGGAGTGGATCTTGCCCATCTCCGCGGTCATCAGGCGCGCGTAGCGTTCGCGGTTGTGCAGCAGGACCCCGGCCAGGGCGCGCATGCGCCGCGCGCGCTCGGCCACCGGCGTGGCCGCCCACGCCTGCTGGGCCTCCTGCGCCTGGCCGAGAATGCCGTCGACCTCGGCCGCGCTCATCTCCTCGAAACGCCCGATGCGCTCCCCGCTGACGGGACTGATGATGTCGAAGGGCATGACCTGCTCCGCATGACAGTGACCGATGGCATCACTCTACCACGGAAGCCGGGCGAAGGAAGAAACCGCCTGCGAACATTCGGTCTCGGGAAGATAGCCACGGAAGCACACGGAAGAACACGGAAAAAAGCAACAAACAACATTGCTGCTCCCTTGGCTTCAGACTCGTCATTCCGGCACAGGCCGGTTAGCTTCAGACTCGTCATCCCGGCGCAGGCCGGGATCCAGTAACTTCCTGAACCCACTGGATTCCGGCCTTCGCCGGAATGACGGGAAAAGACCAGCGATATTCATGCCTCCGATGCCGCAGGGCTTGCCGTTTTCCAGTCGTTTCAAGGCCTGCACCAAAACAATTTCCGTGTTCGTCCATGTCTTCCGCGGCTACCCTTTGTCCACCACCGGCCACGCCGATTTGTCAGCCGGCCCGAATGCAATAAAATGGGGTTTTACCCGAGCCGGGAAAGCCCCCATGAAAGTCAAAGCCGTCCTCGCCTTCGTCCTTCTCAGCCTGCTGGTCGGCTGCGCCACCAGCCCGACCGGGCGCACGCAGCTGATGCTGGTGTCCGAGGACGCCGCCATCGCCGCTTCCAAGGAGGCCTACACCAAGACCCTGGCGCCGTTCGCCGAGGAAGGCAAGATCGACGACGACCCGGCACTCACGGCGCGGGTGCGGCGTATCACCGAACGGCTCATCGCCCAGGCCATCCGCATGCGCCCCGACACCCGCAACTGGGACTGGAGCATCAAGGTCATCGACGACCCCAAGGTGGTCAACGCCTGGTGCATGGCGGGCGGCAAGATGGCCGTCTATACGGGGCTGATCGACAAGGTCAAACCCACCGACGACGAACTGGCGCAGGTGCTGGGACACGAGATCGCCCACGCCTTGGCCAACCACCAGGCGGAGAAGATGTCGGTGGCCATGGCCACCAGCCTCGGGGTTGCCGCCGTGGGCGCGACTTCCAAGCGTCCGGGCCTGGCCATGAGCGGTGCCGCGCTGGCCGCCGCGCTGGCCATCAAGCTGCCCAACAGCCGCACCGCCGAATCCGAGGCCGACCGCATCGGCATCGAGCTGGCCGCGAAAGCGGGCTACGACCCGCGCGCCGCCATCTCGCTGTGGGACAAGATGGAGAAGGTCTCCGGCAACGGCCCGCCGGAATTCCTCAGCACCCACCCGGCACCGGAGAACCGCAAGCGCGAACTCGCCCGCCTGGTGCCGCAGATGATGCCCTACTACGAAGAGAAGGGGCCGCGTCCGGTGTATCAGCTCAACCCCTGAGGAAGCCTGGATGTGTCCTCATTCCGGCGCAGGCCGGAATCCCTATTGCTGATTTCTCTGGATCCCGCCCTGCGCCGGGATGGCGGTATAGTCGTTCCTTCGATGGCCAGAGGTTCCCCCACGGAACCGCTTCCGTTCAGCTTTCGTTCAGCGTCCCTCCCCTAGCCTGCACCTGTAGCGGGCGATCCTGCCCGCGCCTGTGAAGGAGAATCCGCATGAACACGATGACATCGATCCGTTCGCTGCTGCTGGGGACCACCCTGGCCGCGGTCGCCGTCCTGCCCCCGGCCGCTTCCGCCGGGCAGAAGCATGTCGCCCGTGACGGGGAGGGTGTGGTCCGCAAGGCGCACTACGAGGAGTACGAGGAATACGAACGGGTCTACCACCACGATCGCGGCCGCCATCGCGGCTGGTGCCGCCACCGGTTCCGTGA
>DROT01000044.1 GCA_011321775.1 Gammaproteobacteria bacterium
ACGCCGATGGGCTTGAAGCGCTTGGCGATGGTGGGCAGGCTTTCGTCGGCGGCGAGAATGCCGCGCCCTTCCTGTACCATGTCGTCGATGGTCGATTGCAGCTGGTCCGGCTTGCTCATGGTCTGACTCCCTGTGACAGATGGCTCGGATGGCACAAAGCTTACACCGCTGGTCCGAAGAGAGGCCATTAAATATTTGTAACCATTCCGCGATGCTTCGGCAGCTGCATTTTGCGCTGGATCAAAAAACGGCCGTCACCAGGCGTTATACTGATGTCTTACCGACGAGGAGAGAAGCATGACGAAAATACGCCGCGATCCTATCGAAGCCCTCGGTGAGGCCTACGAGCTGATGCTCGAACGCGCCATGGAGGGTTTCAGGAAGCTCACCGGGAAGAGCGGACCCGCGCTCCACGAGGAGATCGACAAGGCGCGCGATACGGCCGTCGAGCGCGGTGAGCTGTCGCAGGAGGATGCCGACAAGGTGGCCGGTTATCTGAAACGCGATCTCGGTCATGCCGCCAGGTATCGATCGGAAACAGGGAAAGAGCTGAAGGACTGGCTGGGTTTCGAGGTCGATCTGATCGAGAACGAGATCTTCGACCTGTTCATGCAGGCGGCCGACAAGACCACGGTCGAACTGCTCGAACTCAAGGAGATGGCGGAACTCGCCTCGACCTACCACACCGGCGAGATCGCCGGCCCGGGAACGCTGGTGTGCGAGAACTGTGGCGAGAAGCTGCATTTCCGCAAGGCCGGCCGGATTCCACCCTGTCCCAAGTGCCACGGCACCGTGTTCCGGCGGCCGGAACAGTAGCGCGCCTCCGTGGCGACGCTCGACCGGGGGAGCAGGATCTATCTTCTGGTGCTGGCCGCGATCGCGGCGGCGCTGGTCGGACTGTGGCTGTCGGGACGTGATTCGCGGGTAGAAGCGCTCAACGAGACGCTGCAGCGGGACAGCAAAATCGCCGCCTATCCCTTTCCCTTTCGCGTCCTGCGAATCGAGGGACGCACTGCGGTCGTCAACAGCCCCAGGTCACCGCAGGTATCGGTGCTGCGATTCCTCGCCGTGGTCAGACCGGACCTGGCCGGTCTGGATCCGGATGATGCCGCTGTCGTTGCGGCGCAGAAAAGGCTGGCCGGCGTGCAGTCACGGGTGCGAAAGCGGATACTGGAGGCCCCCTACGTCGATCAGGTGCGCTGGCAGCTCGACCGCGACTGGTTCTCGCGTCACGGCATCGTGCTGCCGCAGGGGTGAACGGCATGCAGGGGCTGCCAATACTGCTGATCCAGTTCCTCGCAACGCTGCTGTTCAGCTTCCTGGTCGGGCTGGAATACCACAGCTACCGGCAGGAGGGCGGCAAGCAGGTGGGCTTCGGCACCACCCGCACCTTCACCATCGTCGGCATGCTCGGCTTTGCGCTCTGGGTGGTTGATTCGCTGCACGTGGTCTTTCTCGGCGGCCTGTTGGCGCTGATCGTGCTGCTGGCCCTGTACTACTGGCGCCGTTCCGCGGAAGGACACTATTCGCTGTTGCACCCCTTGCTGGTGCTGCTGGTGTACGGCATCGGACCGGTCAGCATCGAACTGCCGTCCTGGTTCCTGGTGCTGTACGTGGTCACGCTGGTGCTGATACTGGGCGAGAAACCGGGGATCCGCCGACTGTCGCAGTCGTTTCGCAGCGAGGAGGCGGCGACCCTGGCCAAGTTCCTGATCATGGCGGGTGTGGTGTTGCCGCTGCTGCCCGACCGGGTGATCGCCCCCTTCATCGGGGTGACCTATTACCAGGTGTGGTTTGCCGTGATCGTGGTATCGGGGATCTCCTACCTCAGCTATCTGGCGCAGACCTACTTCTTCCGTGAGCGCGGTTTCCTGCTCACCGGGGTGCTCGGCGGTCTCTATTCGAGTACCGCTGCGACCGTGGTGCTGAGCAAGCGCGCCCACAACATCGGCGATCGCGGCGCGGTGTCGGCGACGATCATCGTCGCCACGGTAATGATGTACCTGCGCCTGCTGGTACTGGTGGCACTGCTGGGGCACCAGAAGGCCGCCATCAGCCTGTTGCTGCCGTTTCTGTTGCTGGTGCTGCTGTCACTCGGGGTGGCCGGTCTGCTGTATCGGAAACGTCGGCAGAGCGGGCATCCGGCGCCCCGGGAGGCCGTGCGGCATCCGCTGGAGCTGGGCACGGCAGTACTGTTCGCGGTGCTGTTTCTGGCATTCGCTGCCATTACCCGCTACGTCACGGCCCACTTCGGCATCTCCGGCTTGCACTGGCTGTCCTTCGCGGTCGGTTTCTCCGATATCGACCCGTTCATTCTGTCGCTGCTGGCGGGCAAGTATCAGGTGGGAGAAGCGGAGATCATTTCCGCGGTGCTGATCGCCAGCGGCAGCAACAACCTGCTCAAGGGCATGTATGCACTGGCGCTCGATCGCAGTCGCACCGTGCTGGCGGCCGCGATCTGGCTGATCGCCCTGTTCGGCCTGTCGCTGGCTTACGTGTTCCTGTTTTTGTAGCGGTATTCGCACCTTCATTGCGAGGCGCGCCGCGCGGCGGCAATCTCTGTTCGACACGTAACGATTCAGCTCAGGGAGCGTGGGGTATGCCTCTGACCGAATCGACCGCGCCTTGAAATGGGCCGGATTTTCCGGAAAAAGCCGGCCGTTGTCTGAGCGCAGCGAGTTTAGGCCGGCCCGGAAAATCCGGCCCATTTCAAGGAAACAAGCGGTCGTCTGAGGGAAGAGGCATACCCCACGCTCCCTGAGCTGAATCGTTACTCCGAGCCTACAGATCGTATTCCTGCCCCATCTGTGGCATCTCAACGTGCGTATGCTTCAGATGCCGGGCGAAATGTTTCATGGCATCCTCGTCACCGTGTACCAGGAAGGTGGTCTCGGGCTGGCCGGTCTTTTCGTGCCAGGCCAGCAGCTCCGCCTGGTCGGCGTGGGCGGAGAAGCCGCCGATGGTGTAGATGCGCGCATGGACCGGGATGTCCTCGCCGAAGATGCGTACCCGTTCGGCGCCGTCGATGATGCGGCGGGCGAGGGTGTGCCGGGCGGCATAGCCGACGAACACCACGCTGCTGTCGTGGCGCCACAGGTTGTGCTTGAGGTGGTGGCGAACCCGGCCGCCCGTGCACATGCCGGAACCGGCCATGATCACCGCGCCGCCACTGATGCGGTTGATGGCCATGGACTCCGCCGTCTGGCGGGTGAACTTCAGTGCCGGCAGCCGGAACGGATCGTGCCCCTCGCGGAAAAGATCGAGGGTGGCCGCGTCGTAGCATTCGGGATGGCGCTGGAAGATCTCGGTTGCCGAGATGGCCATGGGCGAGTCGAGGAATACCTGGGTGGTGCGCGGTATGCGCCCGGCCTCCAGCCCCTCGCGCAGGTAGTAGAGGATCTCCTGGGCCCGTTCCAGCGCGAAGGTCGGGATGATGACGTTGCCGCCGCGCCCGAAGGTGTCATTGATGGCGTCGTACAGTTCCTCGATGGACGGTTGCAGCCGCTTGTGCAGGCGGTCGCCGTAGGTGGTCTCCATGACCACCAGGTCCGCGTGCGGCGGCGTGGTGGGGTTGCGCAGGATGGCGCGGTTGGAGTAGCCCAGATCCCCGGAGAACAGCAGGCGGCGCTGGTGTCCGTCTTCCTCCAGTTCCAGCAGGACGCTGGCCGAACCGAGGATGTGACCGGCGTCGATGAAGGTGGCGCGGATGCCCGGTGCGATCTGGATGGGGGTGTCGTAGGCGGCCTTGCGGCCGAAGAAATCCAGGCAGTTGAGGGCGTCCAGGGCCGTGTAGAGCGGCTGGATGTCGCGTGTGTGGTTGCCGTGCCGCGACGCCTTGCGCAGCTTGTATTCCGCCTCTTCCTCCTGCAGGTGGCCCGAGTCGAGCATCACCAGGCGCGCCAGTTCCACCGAGGCGGCGGTGGTGATGACCTCGCCCTGGAAACCGCGCTTGGCCAGCAGGGGGATGCGGCCGCAGTGGTCCAGGTGGGCGTGGGTGAGAAGCAGGAAGTCGATGTCGGCGGGTTCGAAACCGAAGGGCTCCGAGTTCTCCTCGTCCATCTCGCGCCCGCCCTGGTACAGTCCGCAGTCGATGAGGATGCGCTTGCCGGCGCACTCGACCAGGTGGCAGGAACCGGTGACGGTGCGGTCGGCGCCGTGAAAGGACAGTTTCATAACGATTCTCCATTGTTTTCATACCAGCACTGGATGCCTTCCCAGATGTCCTCGGCGGTCTCCGCGTACCAGAACAGCTCACGGTCCTCGAGGTCGATGACGCCTTCCTCCACCAGGTAGTCGATGTCGAAGGCCTTGCGCCAGTAGTGTTCGCCCACCAGCACGACCGGAACGGGGTGGATCTTGCGGGTCTGTACCAGCGTCAGGGTCTCGAACAGTTCGTCGAAGGTGCCGAAACCGCCGGGGAAGGCGACCAGTGCGCGGGCCCGCAGCATGAAGTGCATCTTGCGCAACGCGAAGTAGTGGAAGCGGAAGCACAGCTCCGGGGTGATGTAGGGGTTGGGATACTGCTCGTGCGGCAGGTTGATGTTCAGGCCGATGGTCTTGGCACCGGCGTCGTGGGCGCCGCGGTTGGCGGCCTCCATCATGCCGGGCCCGCCACCGGTCATCACCACCAGCCGCGAGTCCTTCGGGCCGCCACCCGACTCGGCCACCAGGCGGCCGAATTCACGCGCCACCTCGTAATAATGGCTCTTGGCCAGGATGCGTTCGGCGATGAACAGGCGCCGCTGGATTTCGGCATCCTCAGGCGTGGCGGCCAGTGCCTCGCGCAGCTGGTTGACCTTCGCCTCGGCGGTGGCGGGTTCCACGATGCGGGTACTGCCGAACACCACGATGGTCTTTTCGATACCGTGCTGCTGCAGCAGCAGTTCGGCCTTGCTGTAGTCGAGCTGCAGACGCACGCCGCGGGTGTCGTCGCGGTTGAGGAAATCGATGTCCTGGTCGGCCTGGATGTAGCTGGGGCTGCGCAGGATGCGCTCCACCATGGAAGGCGCTTCGGGGTCCTCGCCACGCGGTTTGGGGCGGTGCCACGGCAGCGGCTCGCGGCGGCGGGCCGGGTGGGCGGGCCTGGGTACTTCCGGGCGGTGGTGTTTCTTGCTCACGTCTGCGGTCTCCCTCGGCTGGGCGCTCGATGACCGGCGCCTGTCGTCTGCAGCGGCGAGTATACGCCAGCCCCGCGTGTCAAGGCTCAGGATGACAAAAGATTAATCTGGCGCCATTCCACACCGGTGCCGGACTCTGCTAGGCTCTCGGTTGGGCGCACAGGGTCAGGGCAGAGAGTACGACACATGCAGAAAAGCAACTTCAATGCAGGTGACAGCAGCGGCAAGTCGAAGATCGAGATCCATGACCAGCAGCGGCCAGGCTTCTGGCAGCAGCCCTCGACCACGCTCATCCTCTACCTGCTGTTCATTCTGGTCTCGATGTACTTCTGGCACGGGCTCGAACAGGCGCGCTCACAGGAGATCCCCTACAGCGAGTTCCTCGAGCACGTCAAGAATCACGAGGTGGCCGAGGCCGTGGTGACCGACAAGGTGATCAGCGGCACCCTGACCTTGATGGACGAGAAGACCGGCAAGCCGCGTCGTTTCATCACCGTCCCCCTGTGGAACAACGAGCTGGCCGAGGAACTGCAGAAGAACGGCGTCAGGTACAGTGTGCGCGAGAGCAGCAACTGGCTGACCAATTTCCTGTTCAACTGGGTGCTGCCCTTCGGCCTGCTGTTCCTGTTGTGGGGCTGGATGGCGAAACGCATGGGCTCCATCGGCAAGGGCGTGCTCAACATCGGCAACCGCGTCCACATCCACCCCGAGGGAGACGTCAAGGTCACCTTCAAGGACGTCGCCGGCAACGAGGAGGCCAAGCAGGAACTGGGCGAGAGCATCGAGTTCCTGCGCGATCCGGCACGCATCCAGCGCCTCGGCGGACGCGTGCCCAAGGGGGTACTGCTGATGGGGCCGCCGGGTACCGGCAAGACCCTGCTGGCGCGCGCCGTCGCCGGTGAGGCCCACGTGCCGTTCTTCAATATCAGCGGTTCCGAGTTCATCGAGATGTTCGTCGGCGTGGGTGCGGCACGGGTGCGTGAACTGTTCGAGCAGGCGCGCGAGAAGGCCCCCTGCATCATCTTCATCGACGAGCTGGATGCCATCGGGCGCGCGCGCGGCGTCGGCCCCATCGCCGGCGGTCACGACGAGCGCGAGCAGACGCTCAACCAGCTGCTGACGGAGATGGACGGCTTCGACCCCTCGGTCGGCGTGGTGGTCATGGCGGCCACCAACCGGCCCGAGATCCTCGACAAGGCGCTGTTGCGCGCCGGTCGCTTCGACCGCCAGATTGTGGTCGACAAGCCGGACCTGGAGGCGCGG
>DROT01000045.1 GCA_011321775.1 Gammaproteobacteria bacterium
CCGGCATCGAGGAAGCGCGCCTGGTGCACCTCGGCGTCGCCCACAGCCTGCCCGATCCCGGCGGGCGTCGACTGGTGGTCGACATTGGCGGCGGCAGCACCGAACTCATCATCGGCGAGGGCTTCGAACCGCTGGAACTCGAAAGCCTGTACATGGGCTGCGTCGGCATGACCCAGCGCTTCTTCGCCGACGGCCGGATCCGCAAGACCGCGATGAAAGAAGCCATACTGGCCGCGCGACTGGAACTGCAGACCTGCAAGCAGCGCTTCCGACGGATCGGCTGGTCCATGGCAGCGGGTTCCTCGGGCACCATCCGCACGGTTCGCGACGCGGTACTGGAAGCCGGCTGGAGCGAAAACGGCATCACCCCGGAATCGCTGAAAAGCCTGCGCAATCGCCTGATCGAGTTCGGCGATGCCGCCAGCATCGACCTGCCGGCGGTCGCCGAGGATCGCAAGCCGGTGTTCGCCGGTGGTGTGGCCATTCTCAGCGGTGTGTTCCAGGCGCTCAAGATCGACCACATGCTGCATTCCTCGGGAGCACTGCGCGAGGGGCTGCTGTACGACCTGCTCGGACGCATCCAGCATCGCGACATTCGCGAATCCACGGTACAGTCACTGGCCAGGCGCTACCACGTCGACCAGGAACAGGCACGACGCGTGGAACAGACGGCCCTGGCGCTGATGCGCCAGGTCGCCCCGGAATGGTCGCTGCGCCAGGAAGACGCCGAACAGTGGCTTCACTGGGCGGCGCTGCTGCACGAGATCGGCCTGGTGATCGCCCACAGCCAGTACCACAAGCACGGCGCCTATCTGCTGGCCTACTCCGACCTGCCCGGCTTCTCCCAGCGCGACCAGCGCTTTCTCGCGACCCTGGTACGCTGCCACCGGCGCAAGTTCAGGAAGACCGCCCTCGAGGAACTGCCGCGCGGCATGCATCCGCTCGCGATCCGGCTGTGCGCCCTGCTGCGGCTGGCGGTGCTGCTGCACCGCGACCGTTCCGACGCCGGCGAACCGCCGCTGCAGATCAGCGCCGGGGAAAACAGCCTGCGTCTGGAATTCCCGCATGGCTGGCTGGAAGCGCACCCGCTGACCGCGGCGGACCTGCAGCAGGAGAAAAAGAACCTGAAACCCTCGGGGCTGAAACTGTCCTTTCAGTGACGGCACGGCAAGGTGCCGGCCCCTACATCCTTCAATCGCGGCCGCCCTTCATGAGGGTGCGCTGCGCGCTGCGCTCGCGCTGTCTGGCGCCGGGTGAGCGGCGCTTGTAGCGCCCGTCGCGCTGCAGTACCCAGGCATCGGTATTGTCCGCGAGATACAGTTCCAGGCCATCCCTGAGGATGCGCTGGCGAAGCTTGCGGTCTTCCACCGGAAAGGCCACCTCCACCCGCTGGAAGAAATTGCGCTCCATCCAGTCGGCACTGGACAGATACAGCTCGCTGTCTCCGTCGTTGTGGAAGTAGAACACCCGCGTATGCTCCAGGAAACGGCCGACGATCGAGCGCACCCGGATGTTCTCCGACACACCCGGCACTCCGGGCCGCAGGCAACAGATACCGCGGATGATGCAGTCCACCCGCACGCCCGCCTGGGAAGCACGGTACAGCGCCCGGATCGATTGCGGCTCGATGAGGGCGTTACACTTGACGATGATTCTTGCGCTCTTGCCGGCACGGGCGTGTTCCGCCTCGCGCTCGATCTTCTCGATGATCTTCTTGTGCAGCGTGAAAGGGGATTGCAGCAACTTCGACAGGGACTTGACCTTTCCCAGACTGGTCAGCAGCTGGAATACCCGGTGCACGTCACGGCCCATGGCGGGATTGCAGGTCAACAGGCCGTAGTCGGTATAGAGGCGCGCGGTGCGCGCATGGTAGTTGCCGGTTCCCAGGTGGACATAGTGCCTCAGCTTGCGCGCCTCCCGGCGTGTCACCAGCAGCATCTTGGCGTGCGTCTTGTACCCCACCACGCCGTACACCACGTGTGCGCCGGCCTCCTGCAGGCGGTTCGCCAGCTGGATATTGGCTTCCTCGTCGAAACGCGCCCGCAACTCGATCACCACAGTGACCTCCTTGCCGGCGCGCGCCGCGTCCACCAGGGCGTTGACCACCGCCGAATCCGGGCCGGTACGATAGAGGGTCTGCTTGATGGCCAGCACGCCCGGATCGGCAGCCGACTGCTTGAGCAGGTCGATGACCGGCAGGAAGGAATCGAAGGGGTGGTGCAGCAGGATGTCACCGGAACGGATCGACTCGAAGATGTTCTGGTCGATGGCCAGCCCCGGCGGACGCGCCGGCGTGAACGGCGGGAACTTGAGATCGGGTCGATCGACCAGGTCGTAGATCGCCAGCAGCCGATTGAGGTTGACCGGCCCCCGGTCGCGGTAGAGATCGTCGCTGTCGAGCTGGAAGGTGCGCAGCAGGTAGTCCTCCATCCTCGGCGAACAGTTGTCGGCCACCTCCAGACGCACGCCGTCACCATAGCGGCGCGACAGCAGCTCGCCTTCCACCGCGTGCAGCAGGTCGTCGATCTCCTCCTCGTCGACGAACAGGTCGCTGTTGCGCGTCACCCGGAACTGGTAGCAACCGGTCACCTTCATGCCGGGAAACAGGTCTCCCACGTGGGCATGGATGATGGACGAGAGGAACACGAACTCGTAGGGACCGTCACTGCATTCCTCCGGCAGGCGGATCAGTCGCGGCAGCGAACGCGGCGCCTGCACCACCGCCACCCCGCTGGAGCGTCCGAAGGCATCCTTGCCCTCGAGCGAGACGATGAAATTCAGGCTCTTGTTGAGGATGCGCGGAAACGGATGGGCCGGATCCAGGCCCAGCGGACTGAGGACCGGCAACAGCTCCTGGGTGAAGTACTCGTAGACCCAGTCCTCCTGCTCCCGACTCCACTGACCGCGCTTGAGGAAGCGGATACCCTCCTGCTCCAGCGCCGGGATCAGTTCCTCGTTGAGCAAGCGGTACTGCTCGTCGACCAGTCGGTGTGCAAGCTGGCTGACCTGGGCCATGACCTCGGTGGGCGACAGATTGTCCGGCCCCACCTGCACCGACCCGGAGGCGATCTTCTGTTTCAGGCCCGCCACCCGGATCTCGAAGAACTCGTCGAGGTTGGTGCTGGAGATACACAGGAACTTGAGACGCTCCAGCAGTGGCGTGCGCGCGTCGCGGGCCTGTTCCAGCACGCGCCGGTTGAACTGCAGCAGGCTCAGTTCGCGGTTGATGTAGAGTTCCGGCTGGGAGAGATCGATTGCATTCATTCGGCTGAGGTTCCCGCTTTGCCGCTCAGCCTTTCACTATAGCGGACCACGGTCCGAAAGTGTGCCCCCGCCGGCGCTCAGTCACGCTGCAGCAGCAGGCAACCCGAAGGGTGGCGACGCAACACCCAGCCGCGCGCCACCCAGGAAGTCGCCACCTCGTCGATCACCAGCAACGGGCCCGGACAGGCACGATCGACGGGCAGATCCCGGCGCCGCCATACCTCGACCACGTGCGGCTCGTCGCTCATCCGCACCCGCTGCCACGGCCTGCCCGAGCCACCGCCAGCCTCCTGTTGCAACACCAGCGGCTCGCCTGCAGCCGTCAGCCCGGCGCGCAGGTTCACCAGTTCCACCTCGTTCTCCAGGGCGTGTCCGAAACGCTGCCGGTGCAGGTCGTGGAATTGGGCGGCCGCGACATCCGGCTCCGCGAAGGGTACATTGAGCCAGTAGCTCTGGCCGCGGTAACGGAGGTCCAGACTGAACGTCGTCGTGATGTCGGCGGCTTCGACGCCTTCCGCCACCAGTTCCGCCTCACCGCGTCGCGCCAGCTGCCGCAGACGCTGCAGCAATGCTTCCGCGTCCTGCTCCCGCAGCAGGCCGCGCACGCTGTGTACCAGCTGCCGCCCCCGGGGGGCCGCCAGCATCCCCAGCGCCGACAACACGCCGGCGTGCACCGGGACCAGTATCCGCCGCATGCCCAGCGCCTCGGCCAGGGCGCAGACGTGCAGCCCCCCGGCACCGCCGAAAGCCGTGAGGGTATAGTCGGCGGGGTCGATGCCGCGACGCACCGAGATCACCCGCAAGGCCTGCGCCATGTGCTCGTTCGCCAGCTCGACCACCCCCTGGGCGGCGCGCAGCGGCGACACCCCCATCTGCCCGGCGAGCCGCGCCATGGCCGCCTCCGCGGCCGCCACGTCCAGACGCATGCCGCCGCCGAGGAAGGCATCGGGCCGCAGGCGACCCAGCACCAGGTTGGCATCGGTGACGGTGGGAAGAAGCCCCCCGGCACCGTAACAGGCGGGGCCCGGATCGGCACCGGCCGACTCCGGACCGACCGCCAGCATGCCCCCCTCGTCGACGCGGGCGATGGAACCGCCGCCGGCGCCGATGGTGTGCATGTCGACCATGGGAACACACACCGGCCAGGGGCCGATGTGGCCCTCCGAGGTGAGCGAAACCTCTCCGTCCAGCAGCGCCACGTCGGTGGAGGTCCCGCCCATGTCGAAACTGAGCAGCCGGCGGCAACCCGCCTCCTGCGCCAGCCGCAGGGCACCCATGAGTCCGCCGGCCGGCCCGGACAGCAGCAGGTTGACCGCACGACGCGCAGCCTGGCCGGCGTGGATGGTGGCCGCCGAACTCTGCATGACGTGTACCGGTGCCGGGTGCACCCCCGCCTGCAGGCGCCGGACGTAGCCCTCGACGAGGGGCCCGAGCCAGGCGTTCAGCCAGGTAGCGATGCCGCGTTCGTACTCACGCTCCTCCGGCAAGATATCGGAGGAGCGCGAAACGAACAGCGAGGCCGGCAGATGACGTTCGATCTGGCGCTCGAAACGATCGTCCAGGAAGGAGAACAGCAGGTTGATGGCGACCGCCTGCGGCGCCAGTTCCGCAACCCGCTCGGCCAGCTGCGCACACGCCTCGTCGCTCAGCCCCTCCACCACCGAGCCGTCGGCCGCCAGCCTGCCGCCGCTCTCGAGACAGAGTTCCGGCGGCACCGGCGGCCGCGGCCGTTGCGGCTGCAGCCGGTAGAGTTCGCGTCGTGCCTGGCGACCGATGGTGAGCACATCCGCCAGACCGCGGTTGCCGATGTAGACGGTGCGCACGCCCTTGCCTTCCAGAGCCGCGTTGGTCGCCACCGTGGAACCGTGCACCAGCCGGAAATCCCTGCCCTCCAGGCCGAGTTCGCGGATACCCTGGAGGATGGCCCGTTCCGGCGCCCGCGGGGTGGACAGCACCTTGTGTATGCGCAGCTGCCGGCCGTCGAAACAGACGAAATCGGTAAAGGTCCCGCCGGTGTCGACACCGAGCCAGCAGCGCGTATCCACCGCAGTATCAGGCTTCGACGACGCAGTTGCGCCCTGCCTGCTTGGCCCGATACATGGCGGCGTCGGCCCGCTCCAGCAGGCTGCGGCTGTCGTCGCCGTCCTGGTAACGGGCCAGGCCCTGGCTGATGGTCAGATCGAGATCGAGGCCCGCCACGTGGATGGGCTCGGATGCGATCCGCGTCCTTATTCGTTCGGCGATCTGCAGCGCCGTGTGCGGGGAGGTATCCTCCAGCAACACCACGAACTCCTCGCCACCGTAGCGTCCCACCATGTCGAACTCGCGCAATGCGGCCTTGATACGGGACGCCACCTCGCGCAGCACCTTGTCACCGACCAGGTGCCCGTGCCGGTCGTTGACCTCCTTGAAGTGGTCGAGGTCCACCATCACCAGGCTCAGCGGCTGCCCGGTCTTGGCCGCACGGGCGATGGCCCCGCGCAGTTCGTGCAACAGGCTGGTTCGACTGGAGACGCCGGTCAGCGCATCGCGCTCGACCTGTCTGCGCAACAGCTTCTGTTCCAGTTGCAGATGCTTGAGGGAGCGGTCCATGTCCTCCAGTCGGGCACGGTGGTACACCTCCGTCGCCAGTGCGATATCGAGGGTGGTCAGTCTCAGTACCAGCCGTGTCAGCAGCTCCCGTTCGCCGGCGTCCTGTACCTGTTTCATCAGCGCTTCCAGGATCAGGCACTGCATCATGCCGAAAGATTCCAGGTAGAGGCTGAGCGGCACGCCCACACGCGCGTGCGCCACCCCCACCCGCGCACGGCTCTCGAAATAGCCGGCCTCGCCGAAGCGCACGCCGAACTCGCGGAAGTAGGCCACCTGCTTGTGCTTGAGGTGATCGACGTCGAAGCTGGACAGGATCTGGGCCGCCTGCTGATGACGCAGCAACTGTTCATAGAAACGATCCACGATCCAGGTGATGACCTCCGCCGTCAGCACCCGGTCGTGCAGCAGGCGCGTGTGCTCTCGCGAATGGTCGTTCAGCCCGATCAGGCTGAGCTGTGCCTCACGCCATCCGGCGTCCAGGCCAAACTGGTCACACAGCGGTGTTGCGGCTTTACGGGCTGACATAGGAGACTATCCAAATCCGCATGGCTTTCGGTTATGCTTGTCCGGCTTTCGGGCACAGCGACCCGATCGGGAACCAATCATAGAACACATGGGTGCAAAAATCCTGATCCGCGCCGAAGGGCTGTACCGCCACTACGGCCATTACCTCGCCGTCGAGGACATCAGTTTCGAGCTGGCCCAAGGCGAGGTTCTGGGCTTTCTCGGCCCCAACGGGGCCGGCAAGTCCACCACCATGCAGATTCTCACCGGCAACCTGGCTCCCAGCGCCGGGCGCGTGTGGATCGACGGCATCGACCTGCTCGACCGGCCCCGGCGTGCCAAGGCGTGCATGGGCTACCTGCCGGAGCAACCACCGGTATACCGCGACCTGACGGTGGACGAATACCTCTCCTACTGCGCCCGGCTGCACCGTGTCGGCCGGAGCCAGCGCGGGCCGGCGATCCGCCGCGCCAAGGCGCGCTGCGGTCTCGACAGCGTCGGCCGACGCCTCATCGGCAACCTCTCCAAGGGCTACCAGCAGCGCGTCGGCATCGCCCAGGCCATCCTGCACAACCCGGCGGTAGTGATCCTCGACGAGCCCACGGTGGGTCTCGATCCCAACCAGATCCGCGACATCCGCTCACTGATCCGGGAACTGGGCGAGAGTCACGGAATCATTCTCTCGACCCACATACTGCCCGAGGTGCAGGCGACCTGCAGCCACGTGCAGATCATCCACCAGGGTCGACTGGTGTTCTCCGAGAGCATGGCCGAACTGGAACGCCGCCTCGGGTCCCGTGCGCTGCTGCTGGAGACCCGCCAGCCGCCGGACCCCGCACTGTTGCAGGAAGTCGCCGGCGTCGACTCGGTCGAGATGCTGGGCGAGACCCGCGCCCGGCTGCACTTCGACGGGGACAATCCCGCCGAGGCGGTGGCCGCCGCGGTTGCGGCACACGGCTGGGGCCTGGTGGAACTGGCGCTGGATCGCCAGACACTGGAGCAGGTGTTCGTGGAACTGACCTGCGGCGATACCGACCAAGAGCGGGAACAGGAGGCCGCCTGATGGTCCTCGCCATCGCCATGCGCGAACTGCGCGCCCTGTTCCTGTCACCGCTGGCGTGGACCATCCTGGCCACGCTGCAACTGATCCTGGCCTACCTGTTCCTCACCCAGCTGGATACCTTCATGCTGCTGCAGCCGCGTCTGGCCGGAATCGAGGGTGCCCCGGGCGTCACCGACATCGTGGTGGCGCCGCTGCTGCAGACCGTCGGCTTCCTGCTGCTGCTGATCTCGCCGGCCATCACCATGCGCGTGTTCAGCGACGAGAAACGCAACCGCACGCTGACGCTGCTGCTGTCGGCACCGGTATCCATCACCGAGATCGTGCTCGGCAAGTTCCTCGGCATGGTACTGTTCTTCCTGCTGCTGCTGGCGCTGCTGGCGCTGATGCCGCTGTCGCTGTATGCCGGCACCACGCTCGACGGCGGCAAGCTGCTGTCCGGCCTGCTCGGCCTGTCGCTGCTGCTGTCGGCCTTCGCCGCGGTCGGGGTCTACATGTCCTCGCTCACCGAGCAACCGGTGGTGGCCGCCATCAGCACCCTGGGTGCGCTGATCCTGCTGTGGATCGTCGACTGGAGCGGCAGCAAGCGCGAACAGGTGAATGGCGTGCTGCAATACCTCTCGCTGCAGGGTCACCTGGAATCCTTTCTCAAGGGGCTGTTCAGCACCGCCGACCTTGCGTATTACCTGCTGCTGATCGCAACCTTCCTGATCCTCACCATCCGTCACCTCGACCAGCAACGACTCACGGGTTGACGGCATGCAGATCACTCCGACCTCCAGACGCATCCTGCAGATCCAGAACCTGGTGTTCCTGGCCGCCCTGCTGGCGGTCGTCGGCCTGCTCGCCTGGCTCAGCACGCGCTACAACATCGAACAGGACTGGACCCGTGGCGGTCGCAACACCCTGTCGGTGGAGAGCCGCAAGCTGCTGGACGAAATGCCCGGACCGGTACACATCACCGCCTTTGCCACCGACAACGAACTGGTGCGCGGTTCCATCCGCGACCTGGTGGCGCGCTACCAGCGTTACAAGCCGGATGTGGAACTGAAATTCGTCAATCCGGACGCCGAACCCGATCGCGTCCGCGAGCTCGGCATCACCCTCGACGGTGAATTGCTGGTCGCCTATGAGGGGCGCAGCGAGAAGGTTCAGGAGCTCTCCGAGCAGAGCCTGACCAATGCCCTGCTGCGCATCGCCCGTCAGCAGGAACGGCTGGTGGTCTTTCTCAGCGGTCATGGAGAGCGCGACCCGCACGGCAAGGCAAATCACGACTGGGGCCAGTTTGGCAAGCTGCTGGAACAGAAGGGTATCGAACTGCGCACCCTCAAGCTGGCGGAATCGCCGAAGATCCCGGACAACACCAGCCTGCTGGTCATCGCCGACCCGCGGGTATCGCCCTTGCCGGGCGAGCTCCAGATCCTCAACCGCTATATCAAGGATGGCGGCAACCTGCTGTGGCTGACCGAACCCGGTGGTCCGGGCGGTCTGGCGCCGCTCGCCGAGACCCTGGGCGTGGAGGTTCTGCCCGGCACGGTGGTGGACGCCACCACCCAGCTGTTCGGCATCAGCAATCCGGCCTTCGCCATCATCCCCGACTATCCCATGCACGCCGTCACCCGGGAGATGAAGAGCATCACCCTGTTCCCGCAGGCGGCGGCGCTGGAGGTATCGGCTCCGGAGGGCTGGCAGGCGCAGCCCCTGCTGACCACGCTCGACCGGGCCTGGACCGAGATCGGCCCGATCAGCGGCACCATCCGCTTCGACGAGGACAGCGACGAGCGCATGGGACCGCTGGACATCGCCTACGTGCTCACCCGGCCGCGCAAGGACAACAATGCCGACGACAACGCCGGTGGTGAACAGCGGGTCATCGTGGTCGGAGACGCCGATTTCCTTTCCAACAGCTATCTCGGCAACGGCGACAACGTCACCCTCGGTCTCAACATGTTCAACTGGCTGAACCACGACGACCGCTTCATCGCCATCACCGCCCGCACTGCCAGCGACGTCAACCTCGAACTCGGCGGCACCGCCCAGATGGTCATCGGCTTCGGCTTCCTGTTCGGCGTCCCGCTACTGCTGCTGGCCAGCGGCCTGATCATCTGGTGGCGGCGGCGCAGCCGTTGAACGGGAACCACCGGCCATGAAGTCGCGCTGGATCACCAACCTTCTGCTGCTGCTCGGCGTGGCCATGCTGACCCTGGTGGCCCGCTATCAGCCGGGCCTGGACAAGCCGGTGGAGACGGCGGCCATCACCCGCCTTTCCGCCGACCAGGTGAGGCGCATTCACCTCAACCGACCGGTGCGTCCCGATCTGGTACTGGTCCGTGATGCGCAGGGAGGCTGGTTCATCGAACACGAACCGCGTCTGCCCGCCGACCGGCATCAGGTCGACAGCCTGACTCGTCTGGTGCAACAGAAGCCGGTACGCAGCTATGCCGCCGGCGAACTGGAACTCGACAGGCTGCAACTGGATCCACCCTACGCCAGCGCGATCATGAACGACCTCGCAATCGAATTTGGCGGCCTGGAGCCGCTGCAGGACCTGCGCTACGTGCGCGTCAACGACCGGGTACACCTGATTCCCGACTTGTATCTGCACCTGGTCGAGGCCGCCTACACCAATTTCGTTCGCCGCCGCCTGCTGCCGCCGCAGAGCCGCATCGAGCGCCTGGTGCTGCCCGGCCTGACGCTGTCGAAGGACGACGGACACTGGTCCCTGGATCCGGAGCAGCCGGTCTCTGCCGATACGCTGCAGGACTTCGTCGAACGCTGGCAGGACGCCACCGCCCTGAGTGTGCGCGCCGCCGATGCCGACATCGGGGGAACACCGATCGAGATCGGCTACCAGGGTGGAAAAGTGCTGCGACTGCTGCTGGTCGCGCGCGAACCGGAGCTGTTGCTGGCGCGTCCCGACTGGGGTATCGAATACCGCATGGGCGAGGATGCCGATTTCCTGCTCAAGCTGCCACATCCCGAAGCAGCCGGCGGAGACGCGCAGCCAGCGTCCGAATAGCACCCCCCGTGCCCGAACTCCCGGAAGTCGAAACCATCCGCCGAGGTCTCGAACCGCACCTCGTCGGTCGCCGCGTGCGGCGCCTGCTGGTGCGCGAACCCCGCCTGCGCTGGCCGGTGGCGCCGGAACTCGAACGGCGGCTGCGCGGCGCCCGCATCCTGCAACTCTCGCGCCGCGCCAAGTACCTGCTGTTCCACACCGACCGCGGCACCCTGATCGTCCACCTCGGCATGTCCGGCAGCCTGCGCATCATCCGGGAACGGGCAGCGCCGGGGCCGCACGACCACGTCGAGCTCCGGCTGGACGACGACGGCCTGCTCCGCTACACCGATCCGCGCCGTTTCGGCGCCTGGCTGTGGACGGAGGCGCCGGCGGAAAAGCACCCGCTGCTGGCCCGGCTGGGGCCGGAGCCGCTGGGAAACGACTTTTCAGGCGATCGGCTGTTCCAGGCCGCGCGCGGCCGCACCCGATCGATCAAGTCCTTCCTGATGGACAGCCACATCGTTGCCGGCATCGGCAACATCTACGCCAACGAGGCGCTGTTCATGGCCGCCATCCATCCCGCCCGGGCCGCCGGTCGCATTGGCCTTGCACGTTACCGGCGACTGGCCGGGGCCGTGCACGAGGTGCTGCAGCAAGCCATCGCCTGCGGCGGCACCACGCTGCGGGATTTCGTCGACGGCGACGGCCGGCCCGGATACTTCCGGCAGTCCCTGCAGGTCTACGGCCGTGGCGGGCAGAGCTGCCCGCGCTGCGCGGCAGCCATTCGCGAGACCCGCAGTGGTCAGCGTTCCACCTTCTATTGCCCACGCTGCCAGCATTGAAAGCGGGCTACTCGACCAGCGCCAGCCCGCCGCCGCGTGGATCCGAGGCCGCCTGCACCGTCTGGCGAGCATAGTCCCAGTAGATTGCCTGCATGTTGCCGTAGCGCTGCTGCAGGGGCTGCAGCCGGTGGCCACGCTGTCGGAGCGCCTCGATCAGCTCGTCCGACAGTGCGTCGGGCTCGTACTGGATACGATCCGGCAGGTACTGGTGGTGGAAACGCCCCAGCGAGACCCAGGACTGCGGCCCATGACCCCGTTCCAGATCCAGAATGCCGAGCAGCACCATGGTGATGATGCGGCTGCCGCCGGGGGTGCCCAGGATGGCCACGCCGTGGCCGTTTTCGACGAAGGTGGGACTCATGCTCGACAGCGGCCGCTTTCCCGGGGCGATGGCGTTGGCCTCGGCCCCCACCAGCCCATAGGCGTTGGGCACGCCGGGCTTGGCGGAAAAATCGTCCATCTCGTCGTTCAGCAGCACGCCGGTGTCGCCGGCGACGAAACCGGAACCGAAGGGATAATTGATACTGAGCGTGGCCGCCACCCGGTTGCCTTCCCGGTCCAGGATGGAAAAATGGGTCGTATCCGGCCCTTCCGGCGACTGCGCCCGAGACGGCAGCATCGCGCTCGGCGTCGCCCGATCGCCGCGAATGGAGGCGCGCAGGCCGGCGGCGTACCAAGGATGGATCAGGCGCGCGACCGGGATGTGAACGAAATCGGGATCCCCCAGGTACTCGGCACGGTCACGGTAGGCGCGCCGCATGGCCTCGACCAGCAGGTGAGTGCGCATCGCCGGCTTCATTTCATCGAGTGCATAGCCCTCGAGGATGTGCAACATGGTCGCCAGCGCGATGCCCCCGGAGGAAGGGGGTGATGCTGATACCACGTGCAGCTCACGGTAGTCGAAACGCAATGGCTCACGCTCCACCACCCGGTACTGTTGCAGGTCCTCGATGCTCCAGATGCCGCCCGCCGCACGGACCGCCGCCACCAGTTCACGCGCTACCGGTCCGCTATAGAAGCCGTCACGTCCGCGTGCCGCGAGGGCGCGCAGCGTTTCCGCCAGTTGCGGCTGGCGTAGCCGCCGACCGCTGGCCGGAACTTCCCCGTCCACCAGGAAGATCGCGGCCGCCTTTGGATGGCGCCGCAACACCTTGCGCCGGAAGCCGGCCAGCCGCCGGTAGATCGCATCGACCTCGAAGCCCTGCTCGGCGAGTTCGATAGCCGGACGCAGCGACCGGGCCAGCGGCAGACGCCCGTACTGTTCCGCCAGGTAGGCGAGCGCCGCGGGCTCACCGGGAACGGCGGCCGCCAGCGGACCGTCCATGGACAGGCCGGCAACGACTTCCCCGCGTTCATCGAGATAGAGGTCCTTGCCGGCCGCCAGCGGTGCCCGCTCGCGGCCGTCGATCATGACCTCGCGCCCGTCGCTGGCGCGGTGCAGCAGCCAGAAACCGCCGCCACCGAGGCCCGAACTGTAGGGCTCGACCACGGCCAGCGCGGCACTGACCGCCACTGCCGCGTCGAAGGCATTGCCGCCGGCATCCAGGATTTCCATACCGGCACGGGTTGCCGCCGGATGTGCAGAGGCGACGGCCTGTGCCGGCGGCCGCCCCTTTGCTGCCTCGCCGCCCCCGGCGGCAGCGCCGAGCCCCCCGAAAAACACCAGCGCACAAAACAAAAAAGCCCCGCAAAGGGGCTTTTTCATCATCTGTTGCCAGGGTGCCATCAGGCGGTTTCGCCGGTGATGCGCCGGTATTTCTCCCACAGTTCCTCCTCGGTCTCCTCGTGTTCGGGATCCTTGGGAATACAGTCCACCGGGCAGACTTCCACGCACTGGGAGGTCTCGTAATGCCCGACACACTCGGTGCAAAGATTGGGATCGATGACGTAGATCTCGTCTCCCTGGGAAATGGCGCCATTGGGGCATTCCGGCTCGCACACATCACAGTTGATGCACTCGTCGGTAATCATCAGAGCCATAGTGATCTCCTGGGCTCACAGCTATATAAGGATTATTTGATATTACCCCATTCGCCGCCTCAATGCAGCCACGACTTCCGCGTGCACGAAGGGTGTCACATCCCCGCCGAGGGCGGCGATCTCGCGCACCAGGCTGGAGGAGACGTAGGCATAGTGTTCGTCGGGGGTCATGAACAGCGTCTCGATCTCGGGTGCCAGCTGACGATTCATGCTGGCGAGCTGGAATTCGTATTCGAAATCCGACACCGCCCGCAGGCCGCGCAGGATCACCCCGGCCGCGCGCGCACGCGCGAATTCCACCAGCAGTCCCTCGAAGCCCTCGACCACCACGTTCGGGATGTCGCCCAGTACGCGCCGGGCGAGATCCACCCGTTCCTCCCAGCCCAGGGCCGGCTGCTTGGCCGGGCTGTGGTGGATGGCCACGATAACGCGCTCGAAACGGCGCGCGGCGCGTTCGATGAGATCGGTGTGGCCGTTGGTGATGGGATCGAAGGTGCCTGGATAGACGGCAGTCTGCATGGCTGGAAGGGCTCGTGGCGCGGAGTTCCGGTGAGCGGAAGTGTACGCACAAAGCGCCGGCGGCAACAAGGGGCGTGCACACGAGCCTCAGGACGGCGCCACGTAGAGGCGGTACTCGACCTGCCCCGCGCGCTTGCGACGATCGAGCCGCCAGCCGTCCGGCACCTCGAAGGCGGCGCCCTTTGCCGGCAGTTCGACATAGATCCGCGCCCCGGCTTTCAGCCAGCCGCCGCCGGCGAGGCTGGCGGCACAGGCGTCCAGCAGGCCCGGGCGTGCAAAGGGCGGGTCCAGGAACACGATATCGAAGGGCTGCGGGACCCCGGCCAGGTAGCGCTCCGCCGACTGCCCGACGATCGACACTTCCGGAGCGTCCAGTCGCCGTCGGTTCGCCTCCAGCGCCGCCAGGGCCAGGCGGTCACGTTCGACCAGGACCACGGCCTCCGCACCGCGCGACGCCGCCTCGAAACCCAGGGCACCGCTGCCCGCGAACAGGTCCAGGCAGCTGGCTCCCGGGAGCCTCGGCGTGAGCCAGTTGAACAGCGTCTCGCGGATGCGATCGGCCGTGGGTCGCAGACCACCGACCTCGGGAAAAGCCAGTCGGCGTCCGCGCCAGCGTCCGGCAATGATGCGCACCTGGTTGTTCCTGGCAGCCATGGAAGGGCATGTTGCGCAGCCCCCCGGCCGGGGTCAAGCCATCGGCTCAGCCTCCGGCTGCGCGGCCGCGCATCAGCAGCGACAACAGGCCCGAAGCGAACAACCACAGGCCCCCCGGCAGCGGCACGGTACTCGCGACCGGTACGGAACCGGGCGTCGGCGTGGCCAGCACCACGAAGTCGGCGCTGTTGTCATCGGTGTCCATCCAGGGGGCCAGGCGCGCCAGGCTGCTGCCAGCGGGTGCGTCCGGCGCCGCGCTGCCCTCGCCGGCGAACACCTCGCCAGTGTCGAAACTGCCGTAGCCGAGCGCATCCAGAATGCCCGAAGCATCGCGCAACACCAGTGAATCCGGGCCGTTCTGCAGATCGATATCGGCGATGAGATCGGCATTGGCGATCGAAGTCGATCCGCCATCGTCGTCGCCGATGACCAGCACGCCGTCCGCGGGCAGAAAACCGCTCAGGTTCAGGCTCTTGTATACGGCCCCGTTGCTGCCGTTGATGCCTTCCAGCACCAGGCCGTCGAGGCTCTCCCCCGGCGTTCCCCAGAGTTCCACGAAGGTGGCCCCGGCGTCAGCGCCGCTGGCATCGTAGAGAAGCTCGGATATGACCGGCGTCGCGAAGGCCGGGCTGGTGAACAGACTGATGGCACAGGCGCACGACAGCGCCGAGAATGAACGACTCATAGCATTCCTCCATGAAGGTTGATTCGACATCCATGTCGTTACCACCCACCGTGCTCGGGGGCAGGAAATGCAGTATCGCACCCTGCATCCACCCGATGGAAGTCCGCTTTTCTGAAAATCCTGTCGGCGCTTTCTGAAATCCGTGTAGGAGATTTGCTCACGGCGGTTCAGGAGTGTGGTTCGCCCTCCGTCTTGCCGCCGACGATGACGGTCACCATCCGCCCGGGGTGTACGCGCCGCCGGTAGGCGTCGCGGATCTGTTCCGTCGTTACCGCCTCGACCCGCGAAGTGAAGGTCTTCAGATAGTCGAGTGGCAGATTGTAGAAACCGATGACCGCCAGGTACTCCGCGATCCTGGCATTGCTCGACACCCGCAGCGGGAAACCGGCGACGATATTGTTCTTCGACGATGCCAGCTCCTTCTCGCTCGGCCCCTTGTCGATGTAGTCCTTGAGGGTCTTGCGCAGCACCGACAGGGCCTCGTCACGCTGATCGTTGCGGGTCTGGAAACCCAGCTGATAGGGTCCCTTGCGTTTCATGGGGATGAAGTAGCTGTAGGCGCTGTATGACAGGCCGCGCTTCTCTCGAATCTCCTGGCTGATGCGCGAGACCAGGCCGCTGCCGCCGAGAATGTGATTCCCCACATACAGCTGGAAATAGTCGGGGTCGCCGCGGCGCACACCGGGTTGGCCGGTGAGCACGTGGCTCTGGGTGGACGGATGTTCGATGAACACCTGTTCCGCCTGTTTCAGCTCCCTGACCTTCGGCAGCTCCGGCGGAGCCTTCCCCTCCGGCAGGGCATCGGCCAGCTGCGCGGCTATGGCTTCGGCCTGCCGGCGCGATATATCGCCGACCAGCACCACCGTGGCGTTTCGGGCCACATAATAACGACGATAGAAGTCGCGCAGGTCGTCTGCCGTCAGCGCCTTCACCGTCTCTATGGTGCCCGAGGGATCGCCGGCATAGGGATGATCACCGTAGAGCTTGCGGTAGAAAGCCCGCTCGGCGATCGAATCCGGTTTCTGTTTCTGGTATTCCAGTCCGGTCAGCGCCCGCTTCTGCTCGCGCCTGAAATCGTCCTGCGGAAAATCGGGCTCGACCAGCACCTTGGCGAACAGCTCCAGCGACGGGCCCAGCAGCCGCTCGTCCGTCAGGCTGCGAAGCGAGAGCCACGCCATGTCGCGTTCCGATCCGTTGCCGAGCTTGGAACCATATTGCTCGAAACCACGCGCAATGGTGTCGGCGTCCAGGCCGGCCGCACCCTGATCCATCAGCCCGTTGGTCAGGCCCGCGACGCCCGACTGCGCGCCGTCGCGGGCGCTGCCGGCATCGAACACCAGACGCACATCCAGCATGGGCAACTCGTGGGCCTCCACGAACAGCACCCGCGCGCCTTTCTCGGTCGTCCAGCTCTGGATGTCCGGCAAGGCCCGGACCAGGCCGGTCCAGGCGGTCACCAGCAGCGCCAGCAGCAGGCGGCTTCCCTTCTTCTTCATGATTGTCGTCCTCCTAGCGAACATGGCCGCCGACGCCTGCACGGTGCGGTGTTTTTTCTTTCCCTGGCTCGATAGGCTGAGGCACCAGCTGCGCCACCGTCAGGTGGTCCTCGATCAGGTATTTTCTGGCCACGGCCTGCACCTGCTCCGCGGTCACCGCCTCGATACGCTCGAGGTAACGCTGCGATTCCCGCCAGCCCAGCCCCACGGTCTCGAGGATGCCGATCTGCATGGCCTGATAGAAAATGGAGTCCTGTTCGTAGACCTTGTCGGCGCGTATCTGCGCCTTCACCCGCTCCAGCTCATCCTTGCCGACCGGCGTCTGCTGCAGCTTGCGCACCTGCTCCAGCAGGGCTTTTTCGAGCTCGGCGACGCCATGGTTTGTGGATGGCGTACCGGAGAGCACGAACAGGCTCTCCAGGCGTTCCCAGGCGTCGTAGCTGGCGCCGGCGCTGGCGGCGACGGCGCTGCCGCGCACCAGCTCGCTGGACAGGCGCGCTCCGCTGCCCTGGTCCAGCACACCCGCCAGCACCTCCAGGGCATAGGGTTCCCAGGAGTCGGCGGCTTTCACCGTCTTCAGTACCGGCACCTTGTAGCCCATGATCAGGTAGGGCAGCTTGGCCGGCGCCTTGACGCGGATATCCTTGCGACCGAGCTGTTCGATTTCGTGGCGCGGTTTCACCGCTTCCGGCTCGCTGGGCCTGAGTGCTCCGAAATACTTGCGTGCCTGCGCGTACACGGCATCCGGATCGACGTCACCGACCACCACCAGGGTGGCGTTGTTGGGTGCATACCACTTGCGGTACCAGCGCCGGAGATCGTCCACCCGGAGGTTCTCCAGGTCGTCCATCCAGCCGATGACCGGCGTGCGATAGGGACTGTTGACGAAGGCCGCGGCGTTGAACTGCTCATAGGTGAGCGACTGCGGGTCGTCCTCGGTACGCATGCGACGCTCCTCCATGACCACCTGCACTTCTTTCCTGAACTCCTTCTCCGGCAACGTCAGGTTACGCATGCGGTCGGCTTCCAGCTCGAAACTCACCGGCAGGCGGTTCTTTTCCATGGTCTGGAAATAGGCAGTGTAGTCCTGGCTGGTGAAGGCATTCTCACGCCCGCCATTCTCGGAGATGATCTGCGAAAACTCCCCGGCCGGGTGGGCCGCGGTACCCTTGAACATCATGTGCTCGAGGACGTGCGAAATGCCGGTGATACCATCGTGTTCATAACTGGAACCGACCTTGTACCACACCTGGGAAACCATTACCGGCGCCCGGTGATCCTCCTTGACGACAAGCTTGAGCCCGTTGTCGAGCTGAAACTCATGGACCGCACCATCGGCCAGTGCAGCGCCGGCAAACAGTCCCAGGACGAGCGCAAGCCATCCCCGCATACCGTACTCCTTTGTCTTCTTCCGTCGTTGATCACCCCGAACGCCACGTGTTGGTCGGGTAGCGGGGGGATGATAGGATACGCAGACTTCGATGGACAGCAAAAACGATGTTTGGTTTCGGCAAAAAGAATTCCTCCGCGACAGAAACGGCGCAGCGGCCACCCGATGACGAGCCGGGCAAGCCCGGCCTGTTCAGCCGGCTGCGGGCGGGGCTGAAGAAGACCCGCGGCGGCCTGACGGAGGGCATTGCCCGGCTGGTGCGCGGCCACCGCCAGATCGACGACGAGCTGCTCGAGGAACTCGAGACCCAGCTGCTGATGGCGGACGTGGGCGTGGAGGCCACGCAGGACATCATCCAGGACCTGACCCGGCGTGTGGCGCGCAAGCAGCTGAAGGACCCCGAGGCGCTGATGAGCGCGCTGCGCGAGGACATGCGCGCCATGCTCGAGCCGGTCAGCCGGCCGTTGCAGATTCCGGCTTCGGAACGCCCCTTCGTGCTGCTGATGGTGGGCATCAACGGTGCCGGCAAGACCACCACCATCGGCAAGATTGCCCGGCGCCTGCGCGCAGAAGGCCGCTCGGTCATGCTGGCCGCCGGCGACACCTTTCGCGCCGCGGCGGTCGAACAACTGCAGACCTGGGGGGAGCGCAACCAGGTACCGGTGATCGCCCAGCAGCAGGGTGCCGATTCGGCCTCGGTGATCTTCGATGCCCTGCAGGCGGCACAGGCGCGCCACATCGACGTGCTCATCGCGGACACCGCCGGTCGCCTGCACACCCAGTCCAACCTCATGGAAGAATTGAAAAAGATCCACCGCGTCATCAGGCGCCTGGATCCCGAAGCGCCCCACGAGGTGATGCTGGTGGTCGACGCGGGCACCGGCCAGAACGCCATCAACCAGGCCCGGGAATTCAACGAGGCGGTGGGACTCAGCGGCATCACCATCACCAAGCTCGACGGCACGGCCCGGGGTGGCGTGATCTTCGCCATCGCCCGCCAGCTGGGCATTCCCATTCGTTTCATCGGCGTCGGCGAGTCCGCCGGGGATCTGCGCCCCTTCGATGCCGCCGAGTTCGTCGACGCGCTGTTCGCCAGCGAAGACACGGGGAACGGCGACTGAACGGGCTTCGGTGCGGCCGGCGGAATCGCCGCTCCAGCAGACGACCATGATCCGTTTCGACCATATCAGCAAACGCTATCCCGGCGGCCGTGACGCCCTGCAGTCGGTGAGCTTCCACATGCACCGTGGCAGCATGGCCTTCCTCACCGGACGTTCGGGCGCCGGCAAGAGCACCCTGCTGAAACTGATCGCCCTGCTGGAACGCCCCACGCGTGGACAGCTGTTCCTGGATGGCGAGAACCTGTCACGCATGCCGAGGCGGCAGGTTCCGCGCATCCGCCGCAAGATCGGCATGATCTTCCAGAACTACCGCCTGCTGTGCGACCGCACGGTATTCGACAACGTGGCGCTGCCGCTGGTCATCGCCGGCCACCGCCACCAGGAAATCGGCCGCCGCGTGCGCGCCGCGCTCGACAAGGTCGGCCTGCTGGGCAAGGAACGGGCCTTCCCCGTCATGCTCTCCGGCGGCGAGCAGCAGCGCGTCGGTATCGCCCGCGCCGTGGTCAACCGGCCACCCTTGCTGCTCGCCGACGAACCGACCGGCAACCTGGACCCGGAGCTGTCGCGCGACATCATGCACCTGTTCGAACAGTTCAACCAGGTGGGCGTGACGGTCCTGATCGCCAGTCACGACCTGGATCTGATCGCCCGCCTTCCCTACGACCAGATTCGCCTGGAACAGGGCCGGCTGGTGCAGGAACGGGGAGCATCGTGAACTTTGCCCGCGGACTGAACAACTATGTCGGCCGCCACCTCCAGGTGGCCCTGAGCAGTCTCGGGCGGCTGTACCGCACACCGCTGGCCTCACTCATGACCACGGCGGTGATCGGCATCGCCCTGGCACTGCCGGCCGGCCTCTACGCGCTCACCGGCAACCTGCAGCAACTCAGCAACCGCTGGGACGGCAGCACCAGCCTGTCACTGTTCCTGAAAAAGTCCCTTCCCGAGGGACGCATCGAGGCCCTGCGGCAAACCCTGGAGCAGTGGCCGGAAATCGCGCGCCTGCAGTTCATCAGCGCCGACCAGGCCCTGGAGGAATTTCGACACCTGTCCGGCTTCGGGGAAGCACTGGACGCACTGGACGAAAATCCCCTGCCGGCGGTCATCGCCGTTCAGCCGGCGCCGGCATACCGCGATGCCGAGAGCGCCTCCGCGCTGCTGGAACGGCTGCGCCGCTTGCCGGAGGTCGAACTGGCGCAACTGGACCTGCAGTGGGTGCAGCGTTTCAACGCCATCGTCGACATCGTGAGGCGCTCCATCGCCGTGGTTGCGAGCCTGCTCGGGCTGGCGGTACTGCTGATCATCGGCAATACCATCCGCCTGGAGATCCAGAATCGTCGCGAGGAAATCGAGATTACCCGGCTGGTGGGCGCCACCGATGCCTTCATCCGCCGGCCGTTCCTCTATACCGGCCTGTGGTACGGGATCGGCGGGGCACTTCTGGCCACGGTGCTGGTCGAAATCGCGCTGTTGCAACTGCAGGCGCCGGCGCGCGAACTCGCCGGACTGTACCAGAGCGATTTTCGTCTGCAGATGGCCGGCCCGGGCGAAATCCTCACCCTCATGGCGACCGGCGCCATCCTCGGCCTGCTGGGCGCGTGGCTGGCCGTAGGCCGCCATCTCTCGGCCATCGAGCCGGCCTGACCGTCGCTCACATGCTGGCCCAAGGGCCTGGAATACAGGGAACTTTTCAAAAAATTAGCACTCTCTAATGAAGAGTGCTAAAATGATGGCGAGTCGAATGGGAGGCTACAGACAGATGAACAACGCTTTGGTGAGCACATCCGCAGCGGTCCTGCCGGTTCCGGGTGAACAGCTGGACCATTATCTGCGCGAAATCTACCGGATCCCGGTTCTGAGTGCCGAACGCGAGCGGGAACTGGCGTTGCGCCTGCGCGATCAGGGAGATCTGGACGCGGCGCGCGAACTGGTGTTGTCGCACCTGCGTTTCGTCGTCAAGATCGCCCGCGGTTACAGCGGCTATGGCCTGCCCCTCTCCGACCTCATCCAGGAAGGCGGCATCGGTCTGATGAAGGCGGTAAAACGCTTCGATCCGGACTTCGGAGTACGCCTGGTCTCCTTCGCGGTGCACTGGATCAAGGCGGAAATCCACGAATTCATCCTGCGCAACTGGCGTATCGTCAAGGTGGCCACCACCAAGGCACAGCGCAAGCTGTTCTTCAACCTGCGCAGTTCCAAGAAGCGACTCGGCTGGTTCAACCGCGAGGAAGTGGAATCGGTGGCCGCGGACCTGGGCGTCAGCCCGGAGACCGTGGTGGAGATGGAATCGCGCATGAGCGGCCAGGACCTGTCCTTCGACCCGGTGTCGCCGGCCGAGGACGACGACGGCAACTGGACGCCTTCGACCTACCTGGCCACGCCCGCTGCCGTCGATCCGGCCCAGCAGCTGGAACAAAGCGACTGGGAAGATCGCCACAGCGAGCAACTGCGCGAGGCGCTGGCGCAGCTCGACGAGCGCGACCGGGTGATCCTGGAACAGCGCTGGCTGAGCGACCGCAAGGCCACGCTGCACCAGCTTGCCGAGCGCTTCGGGGTCTCGGCCGAGCGCATCCGCCAGCTGGAAAAGAACGCCATCGGCAAGCTGAAGAAACAGATGGCGTGACGGCGCGGCGGCGGCGGATACGGAAACGGCCCTCAGGGGCCGTTTTTCGTTTTGGCGCTGCGCCTGTCTTTCGAACCCGGCGGAGGCGGGATCAGGGGATCATCGTCATCCATGAGGATGCGATGACCCGGCCCCTCGAGATCCTCGAACTGCCCGGAACGCACCGCCCACAGGAACAGCCACACGGCGATGCCCATGACCACCAGGCTGATGGGGATCAACAGAAACAGGATATTCATGGTGTCGACTCGCGTGTGGCTGGTGGAACGGGGGCAATCGCCGCAGTCTGCGTCGGTGACGCCGGCAGCCTGCGCAAGCGCAGGGCGTTGAGCACCACCACCAGGGAGCTGGTGGACATGCCGATGGCGGCCATCCAGGGCGCCACCCAACCGGCCGCCGCCAGCGGCAGCGCAACGGCATTATACACCAGCGCCCACAATAGGTTCTGGCGAATGACGGCCAGGGTGCGCCGTGCGGCGCGAATCGCGATCACCAGATGCGGCAGACGCTCCGACAACAGCACCATGTCGGCGCTGGCGTGCGCCAGCTGGGCGCCGCTGCCCATGGCGACGGAGACCTGGGCCGCCGCCAGCACCGGCGCATCGTTGACGCCGTCGCCGACCATGGCCACCACCGCCCCCTGTTGCTGCAACGCCTGAATCCGCTCCAGCTTGTCGTGCGGCCGGCAACGGGCCTGGAAACGCCCGATACCGAGCTCCCGCGCCAGGCGCTCCACCGCCCCGGCCTCGTCTCCGCTGAGCAGTTCCACCTCCAGGCCCAGCGCCTGCAAGCCGGCCACCGTGGCGGCCGCCTCTTCGCGCAGCCGGTCGGCGAAGTCGAAACGCGCCAGCAGACCGTCCTGGTCGCCCAGCACTACCCCCCCGTCAGCCGGGCACGCCTCATCCGCCACCGTTCCCTCCCCGCCCCGCAACTGCAGCACGAATTCGGGGATACCGATGCGATAGCAACGCCCGTCGACCTGTCCTTCCAGCCCCAGACCCGGCCAGGCGCACAGCTCGGTGGCAACCGCGACCTGCTGTGAGGCACTGCGCAGCGCGCGCGCAAGGGGGTGCTCGGAACCCTGCTCCAGCGCGGCCGCCAGCGCCAGACAGCGCTCGCGATCGACGCCGGACAGAGTCTCGACCTGCCGCAACTGCAGCCGGCCCTCGGTCAGGGTACCGGTCTTGTCGAAGATGACGTGACTGGCATGGGCCAGGGTCTCCAGCGCGTGGCCGCGCGTGGTGAGCACCCCGAGGCGCGTCAGCGCCCCCGTGGCGGCGGTGACCGCCGCCGGCGTCGCCAGCGACAGGGCACAGGGACAGGTCACCACCAGTACCGACAGGGTCACCACGAAGGCGTGGGCCGGATCGTGCTGCCACCACCACCAGGCCACGCCGGCCGCCAGCAACAGCAGCGCGACCACGAACCAGGCCGCCACGCGGTCGGCCGTGCGGGCCAGGGAAGGTTTTTCCGTCTGCGCCCGGTCGAGCAGGCGCACGATGGCGGAGAGCACGGTGTCCTCCCCCACCTTCTCGATCTCCACAACCAGCGGACTCTCGATGTTGACGGTACCGCCCACCAGCGGATCACCCGGCCCGCGCCGCTGCGGCAGACTCTCGCCGGTGAGCAGCGACTCGTCGATCGAACTGCTGCCCTCGACCACCCGTCCGTCCGCGGGGACGCTCTCCCCCGGGCGCACCAGCACCCGCTCTCCGGGCACCAGGTCGCCGACCGGCACGCGGGTCTCGCCCTGCGCATCCAGGCGGGTGGCGGTGACCGGCAGCAGCTTGACCAGTTCCTCGGCCGCCTGCCCGGCGCGGTGTCGTGCCCCCATTTCCAGGAAACGCCCGGCCAGCAGGAAGAAGGTGAACATGGTCACCGAATCGAAATAGACCTCGCCGACGCCGCGCACCGTCGACCAGGCACTGGCGAGGAAGGCCGCGCCGATCGCCAGTGATACCGGCACGTCCATCCCCGGCCGCCGGCGCCGCAGATCGCGCCAGGCACTGGCAAAGAAGGGCCGCGCCGAGTAGACGACCACCGGCAGCGTGATCAGCAGGCTGACGTAGCGCAGGAAGTCGCGCATGCCGGTGTCCATGCCCTGGTAATCGCCGACATAGAGGGCCACCGCCAGCATCATCACCTGCGCCATGCCCAGCCCGGCCACCACCAGCCGTCGCAAGGCCTGCGCCCGCTCCTTCTTGTAGACCTGCTCCTGACGGCCGGGATCGAAAGGATGGGCGTGATAGCCGATGGCCTCGATCGCCTCCAGGATCTCGCTCAGGTGGATACGCTGGTTGTCCCAGCGCACGCGGGCACGCCGCGTCGAATAGTTGACGCTGAACTCCAGCACGCCCGGCAGCGATTTCACGTGCCGCTCGTTGAGCCACACACAGGCGGCACAGACGATTCCCTCCAGCACCAGCGAGGCCTCGCGCTCCTCGCCGACCTGCTGCTGCACGAAACTGCGCTGCAGATCCTCACGATCGTAGAGTGCCAGCTCGTCGAGCTCCTGCGGCACCAGTTCGCGACCGCGGGGGGACTTTTCGGTGCGGTAGCGGTAGAAGTCGGTCAGACCGCCGGCGACGATGGCGCTCGCCACCGCCTGGCAGCCGCGACAGCACATCGGCTGCCGCCGGCCATCGATGTCGACGCCATAGTCCGCGCCCGGCGGAACCGGGAGACCGCAATGGAAACATTCCTGGGGGCTGGAAGCGTCGGACAAGGCAGTCGCAGTCGGGAGAAACTCGGAGGCTGCATTGTAGCCATCCCCGGCCCACTTGTATGCACGGTGCCCGGCGCAGCGGGCCGCGGGTAACCCTCCGTTTTGCATGGACATGGGGCACACCAGCATCCCCACGGGTTGACGTGGATCAAGCACCGTTGCGGTCGCCGGGGCTAGACTTGCGCCTTCTGCAGCCGGTTTCCAAGCCAGGGATGCCGGCCCGACCCCGGGGGCCCATGCACAAACCCGTACTGGCCTATACGATAGGCGACAAACGCTACCTGAACATTACCGACCGCTGCACGCTGCGCTGCGCCTTCTGCCCGAAGTTCCGCACCAGCCCGCAGGTGCACGAGTTCGACCTGCGGCTGCCGCGGCGCCCGGAAACCGGGGAGATCATCGACGCCATGGGCGACCCGGGCGCCTACCGCGAGATCGTGTTCTGCGGCTTCGGCGAACCGACGCTGCGCCTCAAGCCGCTGCTGGAGATCGCCGGCCACGTCCGCGAGCGCGGCGGCCGGGTGCGCGTCAATACCGACGGCCTCGCCAACCGGGTACACAAGCGCAACGTGTTGCCCGAACTGGCGCGCTGCGTGGACGCCCTGTCGGTGTCGATGAACGCCCACAACGAGGCCCTGTATGAACGTCACTGCCGCCCGGCGCTGCCGGGCTCCTTCGCCGCCATGCTGGATTTCCTGGAACGGGCGCCGGCCTACATTCCCGAAGTGACGGCGACCGCCATCGACGGCCTCGAGGGCGTGGACATCGACGCCTGCCGGGAACTGGCGCGCGCGCGCGGCGTCGCCTTCCGCCGCCGGGTGCTGGACGTGGTGGGCTGAGCATGGTGCTGTCGGACCACGTCAACACCTTCGGCCAGGCCATGCTGCGCCGCTACGGCGAGCGTGTCCACAAGCTGGCGCTGAACGCCGCCTTCACCTGTCCCAACCGTGACGGCAGTCGCGGGCGCGGCGGCTGCACCTTCTGCAACAACGTCTCCTTCAACCCCAACGGGCGCAATCCGCCGGACATCGCCAGCCAGCTGGAGGCCGGACGGCGGGTGATCCGCAGGCGCACCGGCGCGCGCCGCTACATCGCCTACTTTCAGGCCTACACCAACACCTATGCCGACGTCGACCGCCTCGCCGAACTCTACGACCAGGCGCTGGCCGACGAGGATATCGTCGGCCTGTCGGTCGGCACCCGACCCGACTGCGTACCCGACGAGGTGCTCGACCTGCTGGCCGGCTACCGCGACCGCGGCCTGGAGGTGTGGCTGGAACTGGGCCTGCAGTCGGCCTGGGACGACACCCTGCGGCGCGTCAACCGCGGTCACGGCCATGCGGAATACCGCGACGCCGTGCACCGGGCACACGCCCGCGGCCTGCCGGTGTGCACCCACCTGATCGTCGGCCTCCCGGGCGAAGACCGCCGGCGCTGCCTGACGACCCTCGAACGCGTACTCGAAACCGGCGTCGAGGGGCTCAAGCTGCACCCGCTGCACGTGGTCAAGGGCACCCTGCTCGCCAACCAGTGGCGCCGCGGCGAGTACCGGCCGCTGGCGCTGGAGGAGTACCTGTCCATCGCCTGCGACCTGATCGAGGCCACACCGCCGGAGGTGATCTATCACCGGCTGACGGGAACCGCGCCGGCCGGCATCCTGCTGGCGCCGGCCTGGTGCGCGAAGAAATGGATCGTACTCAACGGCATCGCGCGTGAACTGCAGCGGCGTCGACAGCAAAGGCACCTCGCCAGCGAGCCGCTGCGCCAGGGCACGGGGGTCTGAACATGGCGGCGGGAAGGAACAGGATGGAACTGGTGTGTCCGGCCGGCAACCTGCCGGCACTCAAGGCGGCCGTGGACGAAGGCGCCGACGCGGTCTATATCGGCTTTCGCGACGATACCAACGCGCGCCATTTCGCCGGTCTCAACTTCAACGACAGACGTTCCCGCGAAGGCGTGGAATACGCCCACCGGCACGGTACGCGGGTATTCGTGGCCATCAACACCTACGCCCAGCCGGCCGGCTGGCAGCGCTGGCAGGAGGCCGTCGATCGCGCCGCGGAACTGGGCGTCGATGCCCTCATCCTGGCCGACATCGGCGTCATGGACTATGCCCGCGAGCGCTGGCCGCAGTTGCCGCTGCACCTGTCGGTACAGGGTTCCGCCACCAATCCCGAGGCGATCGCCTTCTACCACGAACACTTCGCCATCCGGCGGGTAGTGCTGCCGCGGGTGCTGTCACTGCGACAGGTACAGCAGGTCGCGGCCGAGAGCCCCGTGGCGCTGGAGGTGTTCGGCTTCGGCAGCCTGTGCGTCATGGTCGAAGGGCGCTGCCTGCTGTCCTCCTACGCCACCGGCCAGTCACCCAACACCTTCGGCGCCTGCTCGCCGGCCTCGGCGGTGCGCTGGACCGAGACCCCCGAAGGGCTGGAGTCGCGCCTCAACGGGGTACTGATCGACCGCTACGCGGACGGCGAGGTGGCCGGCTACCCGACCCTGTGCAAGGGCCGCTTCGCCGTCGGCGGCAACACCTACTACGCCATCGAGGAACCGACCAGCCTCAACACCCTGGCGCTGCTGCCGCAGCTGCGCGCTGCCGGCGTCGCCGCCATCAAGATCGAGGGGCGCCAGCGCAGCCCCGCCTACGTGCGCCGGGTGGCGCGGGTGTGGCGCGCCGCGCTGGACGCCTGCGAGCGCGACCCGGAGGGCTACCGGCCCCAGGCGCCGTGGCTCGAAGCCTTGCAACAGGTGTCGGAGGGCGCCCAGACCACGCTCGGCGCCTACCACCGGCCATGGCAGTGAAACGATGAACCGGAAAACGGCCCGCATGAGGCTCGCGCTGGGCCCGGTACTCTACTACTGGGAACGCGAGCAGCTGCTCGACTTCTACCAGCGCATGGCCCGCACGGAAGTCGATATCGTCTACCTCGGCGAGACCGTGTGTGCCAAGCGCCGCGCCCTGCGCAGCGAGGAATGGCTGGAGCTGGCGCATCGACTGGCGGCGAGCGGCAAGGAAGTCGTGCTGTCGACCATGACGCTGATCGAGGCCGGTTCGGAACTGGGCGCCCTGCGTTCCCTGTGTGCCAACGAGGCATTCCCCGTCGAGGCCAATGACATCGGCGCCGTGCGGCTGCTGGCGGGCCGGCGGCCCTTCGTTACCGGCCCGGCCGTCAACATCTACAACGCCCGCACCCTCGACGTGCTCGCCCGCCAGGGGCTGAAACGCTGGGTATTGCCGGTGGAACTGTCGCGCGACACCCTGGCGGACATGCAGCGGCAACGTCCGCAGGGGGTGGAAACCGAGGTGTTCGCCTGGGGACGCCTGCCGCTCGCCTGGTCGGCGCGCTGCTTCACCGCCCGCGCCCACAACCTGCCCAAGGACGACTGTCAGTTCCGCTGCCTCGACTACCCCGACGGCCTGCGGCTGTCGACGCGGGAAGGCCAGCCCTTCCTGACACTCAACGGCATCCAGACGCAGTCGGCCAGACACTGCAACCTGATCGCCGAGACCGGCGAGCTGGCCGGCCTCGGTGTGGAGGTGCTGCGCATCAGCCCCCAGTCCCGACACACCGAAACGGTCATCGACCTCTTTCGCCAGTGCCTCGACGGCCGCCTCGACGCGGCCGAAGCCGATGCCGCGCTGCAGACGCTGACCACCGATGGCAGCTGCAACGGCTACTGGCACGGCAGCGCCGGCATGCAACAGACGCATTGCGGAGAGTTCTCATGCAGCTAGAACCGCATCACTACAGCGGCAATCCCTTCGACCTCGAAGACGACAACGCCTACCAGGCCTGGAAGGAAGCCAAGCTGAAAGACTACCCGGACCGGGCCGAGGATCTGGTGGTCGAAATCGGAGACCCGCGCGAACTGGGACCGGCGGAGTGCCAGGCCCTGCTGGAACGCTGCGCAAAGACCAACATGGCGGTCTACATCGGCACCACCGGCGGCGATCCGGACAAGCTGATTCCCGCCACCCTCGGCGCCCGCCTGGGGCTGCGCCACCTCGATCGCAACATGGGGGCCGACGACGACGGCATTACCGCCCTGCGGGTGGTCGAGGGACAGTGGCGTACCCGCTACATTCCCTACACCGACCGTCCCATCCACTGGCACACCGACGGCTACTACAACACCCTCGACCGCCAGATCCACGCGCTGTTGCTGCACTGCGTGCGCCCGGCGGCCCGCGGCGGGGAGAATGCCCTGCTGGACCCCGAGATCGCCTATATCCGCCTGCGCGACGCCGATCCCGGCCACATCGCCGCGCTGATGGCGCCCGACGCCATGACCATCCCGGCCAACGTCGAGGGCGACAGCATACTGCGGCCGGCACGCACCGGCCCGGTGTTCTCGCTGACTGCCGACGGCCGCCTGCACATGCGCTATACGGCGCGCACCCACAACATCGAATGGAAGGACGACGCGGAAACGCGCGCGGCGGTGGCGGCGCTGGAACGGCTGCTGGCCTCCGACGATCCGTTCGTCTACCGCCTGACGCTGCAACCGGGCTGGGGCCTGGTCAGCAACAACGTGCTGCACGACCGCAGTGGTTTCGAGGACGAGGCCCGCCGGCCGCGGTTGCTGTACCGGCTGCGCTATTTCGACCGCATCACCTGAAGACGCGACGGTAGACCGGCAGCAGGCGCCGCAACAGCGGCGCGAGCTGACGATACAGTCCCAGGGAGTCGACATCCAGACCGTCGAGGAAGTTCTTGAGTTCGAGCCCCAGTTCGGTATCGCCCTGCATCACCAGCCGGCGCTGGAACACCAGCGTATCCGGATCCTCCTGCTGGCCGAGCAGCCTCAGGAAGTCATAGACGCTCGCCTCGATCGCGAGGTCCGCCGCGGGGACCGCGGGGGCCGGCTGCAGACCATGTTCGCCGAGCGTCAGGTGTACCGCGACCGCGGCGTCGCGGACCCGTATGGCGAGCACGCGCCGGTAGAGGAAATCCAGCTCGCCATCCTGCAACGGCCCCGCCAGGGCACGATTGAGCAGCACCGTGAGCACGCGCGAGTGCAGGCTGTCGGGGAGCAGGCCGAGCGGCAAGGCCAGCGGCCGCGGCAGCCGGGGACCGCGGGCTTCCTTCGGCGCTGCCGGTGTCGGGTCGGGAGGATACAAGAGCGCGCAGGGACGGGGGCCCTACCTCCAGGCCCCGGCCAGACGCGGCGTACGCTCGAGCACCTCGAGGGCATCGTGACGCACGTGGTTTTGCTGCATCTGCTCGCGGATCATGTCCTCGGTGACGATACCCTTTTCCAGGCATTCCTTGAGCAGCCCGAAGAAGAAGCGCTCCTGGTTGGGGTCCGGGTGCGGCTTGTAGCGCCCCAGCAGGGCGTATTCGCCGAACACCTTGCGGCGGGCGCGCATCAGCCAGCCGAAGGGCGGGAACAGGCGGAAATTCTCCGCCGGGCGCCAGTCGATCGGCAGACCGGCCTTCCACGGCTGGGTGCGGCGACGCGTGTTGTGGATCATCTTGGTGTTGTCATCGAGGCGGTCGAAATCGTTCCACTCCTTCTCGAAAAAGCCGATGGTCTCCGGCGGCTCGTCCTTGAGGCAGATCCACGGCTGGTAGTCCTGCTCGAAGGTGAACATCCGGCGGAACTTCTCCTCGACCTTCCAGTGCTTCAACTTGGCATTGTCCAGCAGCATCACGCTGCTGGCGAGACAGCGGTCGACCACCCCCTTGGGACCCGCCCGGCGCCGGCACAGGATGGCCTTGCCCTGCATGTCGCGCGACAGCAGTTCCCACACGTCGCCCACCGCGAAGATATCGGGGTCGATGACCACGGAACGACCCTCGTAGTTCATCAGCTCCGGCGGCATGAAACGCAGCGGCGTGAACGACTGCAGATCGTCGTTGAACCAGGGCCGTTTGACGCCGTCCCGCAGGTAGAGCTGGCCCTCGTATTCGCGGAAGAAGGGATAGTCCTTGTGGTGAATGATGCGAACGTCGAACTTGTCGTTGTTCTTCGAGTTGCGCCGCAGCGCATACTCGGCTACCAGCGCCCCCACGATCTGCTTGTGGTTGGTGTGGATGAATACACAATAATCCATGTTCGTGGAACCTCGGAGTCGGGTCTCGGACGGACCGGCGCCTACACGGGCGCCAGCGGCGGTGTCTTGTCCAGCACCTCGAAGGCATCATGACGCACATGGTTCTGCGCCATCTGTTCGCGAATCATGTCTTCGGTCACCTTGCCTTCCTCGATACATTCCTTCAGCAGACCAAAGAACAGGTTCTGCTGGTTCGGATCCGGGTGCGGCTTGTAGTGTCCCAGGAAGGCATACTCGCCGAACAGCTTGCGGCGCGCCTTCATGACCCAGGCGAGCGGCGGGAAATAGGGAAACTTCTCCCGCGGACGGTGGTCGATGGGCAGGCCGGTCTTCCACGGCTGGGTCTTGCGCTTGGTGGTGTGGAGCATGCGCGTCTGCGGCGTCAGCCGGTCGAAGTCGTTCCACTCGTTCTCGAACAGGCCGATGGATTCGCGCGGCTCGGTCTTGAGGCAGATCCAGTTCATGTAATCGCGCTTGCCCTCGAACATCTCGTTGAAGTTGTCCTCGACCTTCCAGTGCTTCAGCTTGGCATTGTCCAGCAGCATCACGCTGCTCGCCAGGCAACGGTCGAACTTGCCCTTGGTGCCGGTGCGCGCCCGGCACATGATGGCCTTGCCCTGCATGTCGCGGGACAACAGATCCCATACGTCGGAGACGGCGAAGATGTCCGGGTCGATGACCACCGAACGGCCCTCGTAGTTCATCAGCTCCGGCGGCATGAAGCGTAACGGCGTAAAGGATTGCAGATCATTGTTCAGCCACGGGCGCTGCATACCGTCGCGCAGGTACAGCTGACCTTCGCGCTTGCTGAAGAACGGATAGTCCTTGAGCTGGATGAACTTGACGTCGAACTTGTCGTTGTTCTTCGAATACCTGCGCAAGGCGTGCTCGGCGACATAGGCGCCGACGATCTGCTTGTGGTTGGTGTGGATAAAGACACAAGGCTTCATGACAGAGATCACCTCCTGACATCGGTTGTCGCCGGCACACGCCGTCTGTCACACAGAAACAGCGCGAAATTGGAACACATTCGGGTAGTCCGCACTTTGATCCGGATCAATTTCAGCAGCCCGCGGGCGCACGACGGCCCGCCGGACGAGGGGCCTGGCAGCAACGCTGCGGCAGCCTAGGAGCCTGTCCGAGTACTGGGGGCCGTAGCGAGAGCGTGGCACAGCGAGGCGATTGTTGCGATCGTTCGAGGCGCATGGTGGGGACTATGCGACGAAAAGGATCGCGAAAAGCGGCCGCTGTGGTGTGCTCGCAGCAGTTCCATCATTACTCGGACAGGCTCCTAGCCCGCCGTCCTGTTGGCCGGGATGAAGGCCGGCTCTTCACCCAGGTCCCTGAACTTGCGGTAGACGTTGTTGAGATGGGTTCTCAGGGTCGCCCGCGATATCGACAGCGCCTTGCAGATCTCCGAGTTCGAGATCCCCCGGATCGTCAGGGAGATCACCTCGGTCTCGCGTTTCGTCAGACCCTTTTCCCGGTAGTAGGCCAGGGCCATCTCGTAGCAGTCTTTCAGGGGCTGGAGGAATGTGATGATGTTCTCGGTGCTGCACAACAGGGTCACGTCGAAAAAACCGCCATGCATGCAGGCGTTCTTGTACACGCGACTGCCCCAGTCCTTCCACTGCTGGGTGCGGTCGCCGGCATAGAGTTCCATACAGCCCGTTTCGCAGGTCTCGCCCACCCGCTCGCCGCACAGCTCGCGACAATAGTCGTTCTGGCTCAGCACCCGCTTGTTGCGATCCTTTACGCAGACCGCCACCTGGCCAGCGTCCAGCGAAGATTCAAGTATTTCATTCATAGAGATAAAAAACCGGTTCAGGACACCTTCCAATGATGTGGAGAAATCTAACAAATCCCGGCGGCGGGGGTAATCAACCGTCCGGGTTGATTTTAGACGCTGAGGAAAACCGTTTCATTGACTTCAACCCTCTGTCAACAAGGGAAAATGTTGTTAAAATAGGCGATTGCGTTGTCAAAACAGGGCCTTTCCGGCAATGAGCAGCTCCGATGGCTGATCCCCCGCCTCGCGGCGGTCGCTTCCTGCTACCGGTTCCCGAAGGCGAGGCCGCGAGCCTCGCCCGCGGCTGGTTGCAGCTGGGCGTGGCCGCGCTGGTCGCATCGGGGCTGTTTTCCATCCTGCTGGTGCTGTCGCGTACCCCCGCTCTCCAGGAGATCATACCCTGGATCGATTTCTTCCATGTCGCTCTGGTCGTGCATGTAGACCTCTCGGTCCTGATCTGGTTCCTCGCTTTCGCCGGCGTGCTCTGGAACCTGGAGGGCAGCCGCGCGGCGCGCTCCAGCGGCCGTCTGGCGCTGATGCTGGCGGCGGCAGGAACCGGCATGATCGCCATATCCCCGTTTGCGGGCGCCGGCGACCCGGTCATGAACAACTATGTGCCGGTACTGAATCACCCCCTGTTCTTCACCGGCCTGGCCCTGTTCGGTACGGGCTTCGCCCTGCTGGTTGCCCGAACCCTGTTCGTCACCACGACGACGGCCACGGATGCCCCTCTGCAGCTGGCATTGCGGCTCGCCGCCCTGGTGGCCGCGATTTCTCTGGCTGCCCTGCTGTGGTCCGGCCTGAGGATCGCACCGGCAGGGGACGACCGGGCGTATTTCGAACTGCTGTTCTGGGGCAGCGGCCACATCCTCCAGTTTACCCACACGCTGTTGCTGCTGGTCGTGTGGCTGTGGATGGCAAGCGCCTGCGGCGCGAAGATCCCGCTATCGCCGCGCGGCGCCTCTGCGCTGTTCGGCCTGGTCACGCTGCCGGCACTGCTCGCCCTCCCGATCTATCTCCTGTGGGACGTCGGCTCCGCCGGATACCGCATCGCCTTCACGAGGCTGATGGAATTCGGCGGTCTGGCCGCGATACCGCTTGGCGCGGCGGCCGTCTACGGGCTGTTGCGCGCAACCCGCACCTTGACACCCGGGCTGCGGCCGGTACGGGCCGCCCTGCTGGCCTCGATGCTGCTGTTCACCACCGGCGGCATACTCGGATTCATGATCCGGGGGGTGAACGTGGTAATCCCGGCCCATTACCATGGCTCCATCGTCGGCGTGACGCTCGCCTTCATGGGCCTGAGCTATTATCTCCTGCCGCGCCTCGGTTACGCCCAGCCGGCAGTGCGGCTCGCCACCGTACAACCATGGATCTACGGCGGCGGACAGCTGCTGCATATCGCCGGCCTCGCCTGGTCCGGCGGTTATGGCGTCCAGCGCAAGACCGCCGGCCTGGCCCAGGGGCTCGACAGCCTGGAGAAGATCATCGGCATGGGAATGATGGGCCTTGGGGGGCTGATCGCCATTGTCGGTGGCCTCCTTTTCGTGGTCGTCGCCCTTGGCGCCATGTGGCGCGGCAGGGACTGAAACCACTCAGGCCAGGATGCTGCGCACCAGCAGGCGCACATAATGATCGGCCAGCAGGAATCCGAACAGCAGGCTCAGATACAGGATCGAGTATCCGAAGGTCTTCATCGCCAGCGCATCGGAGTCACTGCGATACAGCAGGATGGCATAACGCAGGAAACCGATGCCCAGCGCGATGGCGCCGGACAGGTAGATCAGACCGCTCATCTGAATGAAGAACGGCAACGTCGAAACCACTACCAGCACGATGGTGTAGAGCAGTATCTGCAGCTTGGTGAAGGCCACCCCGTGGGTCACCGGCAGCATCGGAACGCCGGCGCTGCGGTATTCCTCGCGGCGCTTGATCGCCAGCGCCCAGAAGTGCGGCGGCGTCCACACGAAGATGATCAGGAACAGCAGCAGGGCCTCGGTCGGCACCGTTCCGGTAACCGCCGCCCAGCCCAGCACCGGCGGCGCAGCGCCGGCGGCGCCGCCGAGCACGATGTTCATCGGTGTGGAACGCTTGAGATACACGGTATAGATGACCGCGTAGCCGATCAGCGAGAGGAAGGTCAGAAGCGCCGTGAGGTGATTGACGAACAGCGTCAGGACGAGCATCGAGAAGATGCCCAGCAGAATCGCGAACGCCAGCGCCGCGTTTGGCACCAGCTCACCGCTTGGCAATGGCCGGTCCTGGGTGCGCTGCATGATCTCGTCGATACGCCGGTCGACCCAGTGATTGGCCGCCGCACCCGAAGCCGCTCCCAGGGCAATGCCGAGCGAACCGAACAACAAGGCCCGCAGCGGTACCGCATCGGGCGCCGCCAGCAGCATGCCGACCACGGCGGTGAAGACGATCAGCGCCACGACCCTGGGTTTGCACAATGCCAGATAACTGGCGGGTGACACCGCGACCGGTGTAGCGAGTACTCTTTCAGCCATGTGCGCTTACCACTCTTGTTTTATTAACCCGGCAAGCCGGACAACAGGCCCTTGCGGACCCTCCTCCTGTACGCTTTATCAGGCTTTCCCGGTCCCGTATTCATAGGGGCCCCAGCCTTCCTCGATCTTCGGAACCTCCTCCCAGTTGCCGTGATCGAGTGGCGGCGAGGTCGTGGTCCACTCCAGCGAACGCGACCCCCAGGGATTGCCGGGTGCCTTGGGACCGGCGACCAGGCCATAGATCCAGTTCGCCAGCACGATCGTGAAACCGATGGCGATCATGCCCGCTCCCGCCGTCATCCAGTGGTGGTAGGGCTCGGCTGCAGGGAATTGCGAGTAGTCCCAGTAGCGGCGCGGCATTCCCACGACCACGCCGACGATCATCATCGGGAAAAAGATGACGTTGACGCCGACGAAGGTGATCCAGAAACCGAGCTTGCCGAGAAATTCGTTGTACATCCTGCCGGAGAACTTCGGAAACAGGTAATAGATCCCGCCGAAGATGGCAAAGGTCCCGGCCACCGCCATGACGTAATGGAAGTGTCCCGGTATGTAGTAGGTATCGGACACGTGCAGCGTAAGCGAGACGATGGCCAGGGGAATACCGGTCAGGCCGCCGATCAGCATCAGGAATACGACCGCGAGCGCGTACAGCATGGGAGTCTCGAACGAGATCGACCCCTTGTAGAGGGTGCCGACCAGGCTGATGAACAGCAGTCCCACCGGGATACTGATCAGCAGCGTGGTGACCATCTGTCCGACGCGTATCCAGTCCGGCATGCCGGTCACGTAGAGATGGTGCACCCATACCTCGCCGGCCAGCAGCACGATGCCGCCGATGCCGCCATAGACCGCCGCCTTGTAGTTGAATATGCGGTTGCGCGCGAAGGTCGCAATGATGTCGAAGACGATGCCAATGAAAGGCAGCAGGATGACGTATACGGCCGGGTGCGAATAGAACCAGAACAGATTCTGGTAGATCAGTACGTCACCCCCCGTCGAGGGATCGAAGAAGTGGGTCCCCAGGTACTTGTCCAGCGATATCAGCGTGACCGCCGTACCCAGTACCGGCACGAAGATCAACTGCAGGATGAAGGCGGCGAAGGTGCACCAGGTGAACATGTTGAGCTTGTTCCAGCCGAGTCCGGGCGCACGCATGAAGGCGATGGTGGTCAGAAAGTTCACGCCGCCGAGAATGGAGGCGAACCCCAGCAGCAACACCGTGAAGGTATACAGCGCCGTGTTACCGAAGGTGATGGTCGAATAGGGCGGATAACCGGTCCACATGACATCCGGCGGATCGGGCACCACGAAGGTCAACAGCGCCAGGATGATGCCCATGTAGAACAGCCATACGCTGAGGGCATTGATACGCGGAAAGGCCACGTCCTTCGCGCCGATCTGCAGGGGCACCAGATAGTTGGCCAGAAAACCCGTGAGCGCGGGAATCTGGAAGCCCAGTATCATGGCCGCGCCATGGAAGTACAGCCAGGTATTGTAGTCACCGGGATTGTCGGTGATGGTCGGCCCCATGGAGGTCAGTTCGGCGCGCATCATCAGCGCGCTCATGCCCGCCACCGCAAAGGCGGCCAGCGAACCAATCAGGTACAGCAACCCGACCTTCTTGTGGTCGGTGGTAAAGATCCATTCTTTCAATGTGCTCATCTCTGCCCAACCCCTCGATCAGTCACCCAGTTTTGTCAGTTTGATGTTCTGCTTGTCCGCCTCTGCCTGGTACCAGGCGTCGAACTCCTCGCGCGGCATGACGATCACCTTGCCGTACATGCGGGAATGCAGCTGGCCACAGTACTCCGCGCAACTGACCACGTGCTCGCCCGGCTCCTTGGGATAGAACCACAGGTAGGTCACGCGTCCCGGCATGGAATCCTCCTTGATGCGGAAGTCCGGGATGAAATGGCTGTGGATGGTGTCGCGACTGGTCATCCTCAGCACCACCGGCTGGCCGGCGGGCACCCGCAGTTCGTTGTAGGTCTTGACGCCATTGGGATAGGTGTAATCCCAGGTCCACATGGCCGACTCCAGCTTCACCTCCAGGCTGTTCTCGGGCACCCGTCGGTACAGGTCATACAGCTGCCAGCCATTGGCGGAGAGAAAGAAATCGTCGGCCATGAACACGAATGCCGGTATCAGTGCCCAGCCGATGATATTGAGCCGGCTCAGTGGCTTCTGGCTGCCTTCCTCGTCCTCGCTGCGGCGCCGGTAGCGATACAGGAAATACAGCGCCAGCAGGGCGAACACCACCCCGATAATGGTGATATCGACCATGACCTCGTACCACAGGTGATCGAAACCGGCCGCGGGATCCTCGATTTCCCTTGGCACGATCTTTTCGTAGGGAACGAACTCCGACAGTTCCTCCTCCGCCGCCCGGACCAGGCCCGAAGCCGTCGCCAGGAGCGCTGTCGAGAGTGCCCTATACAGTCTGTTCCCGCCCATATGCCTCACTCCTCGTCTTTTTCTTTCTGGCCACCGCGAAAGCGACCGCTATCGTCAGAAAACCCGCCAGCAGCGACGCCACGCCGATGACCAGCGGGTAATTGAAGGTGTAGCGCCCTTCCTTGAAGTTGTAGCTGAAACAGGCGCCGGCGAAGATATCGATCATCCGTCTGGCAGAAGAAATCTTTTCCCAGTCCGCATCGACCAGCGCCAGCTCCACGTCACCGGCATCGAATGCCGCACCGTGCAGGTACCGCGCAACCCTCCCTTTCGGCGTCACGAAGATGAAGGCATTGGGATGCACGAATACCTTGTCGCGGTAGGACCAGAAATAGCGCACGCCCACGCTGGCGGTGAGGCGCCCGATGTCTTCCGGGTTCTTCATCACGGCCAGCGTCCAGCGTTGCTTCAGCGGCTCCGGCACACCGACCTTGGCGACGAAGCGCCGCAGTGAAGCGAGGTCGTCGTGACGATCGAAGGAGATGGTCAGTGCCCGGTAGTCGCGCCCCGGTGACTGCTCCTCCAGCGCCTCGAGCTGGGCCGCCAGGTGCATGTTGAGGGTCTCGCAGATGCCGTCGCAGGTGTAATAGGAAAACAGGAGAATCAGCGGTTTGCCCATGGCATCACCCAGGGTGAACTCGCGTCCGTCCTCGCCTATCAGCACAAAGTCCTTCGCCAGCGGTGTACCCAGGTACTCGCGTTCGTCGATCAGGACCACCGAAGGATCGATGGTGGAGTCGATGTTCCCGTCCGACAGGGCCGTCGCATCGCCTGCAAACAGCAGGCCCGAGAGCAGAACGGCGAGCATCGGCGAAGCGGTCCGCAACACGAGTCGGCTCCGGCCTGCTACCAGTAGTACATCTGCGAGACCACGAAGAACCAGATGATGTCGACAAAATGCCAGTAGAGCGACCCCGCCCTTACATAGGTCTTGTTCACTCTGCCCGCCATGGCCGGCACCAGCATGCCCAGAAACATCCCCAGGCCGACGAAGACATGCGAGCCGTGCAGCCCCGTGAGCGAGAAGAAGGAGGAACTGAACACGTTGGTGTCGATGGTAAAGCCTTCGTGGAACAGGTGGTTCCACTCGTACACCGACATCAGCAGGAAGGTCAGTCCCAGCAGCATGGTGGCCGCCAGCCACTTGCGGAAGCCCGCGATACTGCCCGCTTCCAGCAGTCCCTCTGCCCTGTGTATGGTCAGGCTGGAAGATACCAGCACCACGGTCATGATCGCCGGCATCAGCTTGGGCATGTCGACGCTGCCCGGCGGCGGCCAGTCGACCGCCGACAGGCGCAGGACCCAGTAGGTGGCGAAGCCCGGCAGGAAGATCAGTGCCTCGGCCAGTATGAACCACCCCATGGCGCCGAAACCGAGTCCCTGGGAAAGCTCATCGCCGCCGATTGCCTCACGCACCCAGCCGATCACGCCCATGATGCACAGCGGAATGCCGATCCCCATACTGAGGATGGCCGCAAAAGGGTTGTGATAGACGAAGTTGAACATGAACGCCAGCGGGATCATCGTCAGAATGCCGATACTGATGACCAGTGGCCAGGGCGTCAGGATAGGCCCGTGCTCGTGTGCATGAACCTCGGCGTGATTACTCATGCTCCTCCACCTCCCGGATCAGGTTATTGTTGGCTGCAGCGCCAGGCCGCACGCGTGGCCCGCCTCGCCGCACAGCGGCCGGAACGGGGCCGTAGCGACGACCGATGACTATTCACACGCTTTGAGACTGCTGAAATAGGCGGCGACGTTTTCCACGTCCTGGTCGTTGAGCGACTGTGCCATGGGGCTCATCAACTCGTTCTTGCGCGTACCGGCCTGGAAGGCCTTGAGTTGCCTGACGATGTAATTGGCGTTCTGACCGGCCAGATTCGGCCACTCCGGATTCTGTGCCTTCCCGTCCTTGCCGTGGCAGCCGGCGCACGCCTGCGCCCTCACCTTCCCCGCCTCGATGTCCCCGGCCTCGGCAAGACCGGCACCCAGGCCCAGCACCAACAGACTGACCATTGCTGTTCTTTTCACGCTCGTCCTCCAAACACTGGTGTGGACAGACCACCCGATGGAACACGCCACCAGGGCGCGCCGTCGGGAATGTGCCTGGACAGAGCGGGAACCGGGCCGGTCATGGAAATCTTGTTCTTGGTCCGCCCGACCCCACCTGTCGTGGAGAGCAAACACCTCAACCCCCCGGGTTGAGCCATGCTAACGTAGCCAATTCGGCCGGCGCAACCGGAAAACCGCGAAAAACGAAAAAAATGTAACGTAATATCAGTTACTTATAAAAGCATTATATTCGTATTTACTAATCTCCTGCACCGAAACCTCCGCGCCCCCGGCAACGGACGCCGTTCCCGGACCCGAGACTCAAGTCACCGCCGGAGTTGCCGAAATTCAACGGTATACGGACGCCATGCGGCACTCGCCGAAGCTCCGACAAAGGGACGCACAGCATGAAGGGAACAATGAAACAGTGGTTGATAGTCTGGCTGACGATGGTTGCCGTCACCATCCCCGTCGGCACCTTCGCGGGCAGCGAGGCCATCTTCAAGCTCAAGCTCGACGCTGCCCGGAAGGGTGATGCGGAGGCCTGCTATGACGTGGGCTACCGCTACGAGAAGGGGCGCGGCACCGAGCAGGACGATGAACTGGCCGTCGAGTGGTTCCGCAAGGCGGCCGATCAGGGACTGGACAAGGCCCAGTACAAGCTCGGCATGCACTTTCTCAAGGGCAAGGGCGTCGACGAAGACCCGGAACAGGCGAAACTGTGGTTGAAAAAAGCCGCCGATCAGGGCTATCCGCCGGCCCAGTACCAGCTTGGCAAGCTGTATGCCTCGGCAGAGGAACGCGACTACGAGCTGGCGCTGGAATGGCTGAAAAAAGCCCAGGACAACGGCTACGAACCCGCCACACGGGAAATCCGCAAGGTCCGAAAGAAACTCAACTGAACGACAGGCGGCTGGCGAACTGCCGGGACGCGTCGGCCACCACATCCGCTTCGCTGCCGTAGGGAATGTCGGCCAGCAACGGTGCGCCCAGTCTCCGGCGCAGCGCCTCCACGTTCTCGTCGGCCAGCTCGACATCCCGATCGAGCCGGTTGGCCACCCAGCCGGCGAACGGCAGTCCCGAAGCCGCCAGCGCACGCTCTGTCAGCAAGGCGTGATTGAGGCAGCCCAGGCGTATCGCCACGACCAGAATCACCGGCAGGGCGAATGCCCGGGCAAGATCTTCCAGGGTATGTCGATCGTCGAGTGGCACCAGCCATCCTCCCACGCCTTCCACCACCACCCGATCGGCTTCGGCGGCCAGTTCGCCGCAGGCCTGCAGCAGGGCGGGGATCTCGATGGAGACCCCCTCCTGCGCGGCGGCCAGATGGGGCGCCACCGCGCCCTGCAACAGGCACGGGTTGACCCGGTCGTAGCGCACATGAAAGGAAGCGGCTCGTTGCAGGCGCAGGGCATCGTCATTGACCATGCCCTGCGGTCCCGGTCGCGCGCCGCTGGCGACCGGCTTCATGCCGACCACCACGTGCCCCCGCGACTTCAAGGCCTGCATCAGTCCCAGGCTGACCAGCGTCTTGCCCACGCCGGTATCCGTCCCGCTGACGAAGAAACCGTGCACCTTCATCGTCGCAGGCTCTCCAGCGGAATGCTGGTCTCGCAGCTGGTGGCCCAGGCGTGGCCGTAGACCACCTCATAGCTGGCCGGCAACACCCCATCGCGACGGTAGCGCTCGTAGGCACTCTCGAGGCGACGCAGCCGGCCCTTGCCGGTCAGTCCCCGCGGCCGCCCGGCGGTGACATTGTGTGCCCCGATCTGCTTGAGTTCGCGCATCAGTTTCCCCAGGTCCGGATAGGTCACGGTAAGCCGCTCCACGTCCATGACCGGGTCGGCAAAACGGCTGCGCACCAGCGCGTCGCCCAGGTCGTGCATGTCCGCAAAGGCGTTGACGTGGCTGTAGCCATCCGCCTGCCCCCAGCTGTCGCGCAGTTCGTGAAGGGTGTCGGGGCCGAAAGTGGTGAACAGCAGCAGACCACCGGGACGCAGGATGCGCTGCAGCTCACGAAAGGCAGCCTCGATATCGAGGCTCCATTGCAGCATGAGGTTGGAGAACACCAGGTCGAAACGGGCATCCGCAAACGGCAAGCGCTCGGCATCCGCGCACACGCAGCGCGGACGTCGCAACCAGCGTCCGCGCGCACGTGCACGCTGCAGCATCGGCAGGGCGATGTCGAGCGCCACCACTTCGGCGCCACGGTAGCGCCGCAACAGGCCCGGCAGGCACTGGCCCGTCCCCGCCCCCAGATCGAGTATCCGTTGCGGCCGCAGTCGTACCAGGTCGAGACGTTCCAGCAGACGGCGGCCGATCTCCTGCTGCAGCACCGCGGCCCCGTCGTAGGAAGCGGCGGCAGCCGCGAAACTGCGCCGGGCCAGCGACTTGTCCGGTAGCGATTCAGGGGGCTGCATCGGAGACCTCGCCAACGGCGGAAAACCAGCACTGCACCGCCTCGCTGCAGGCACGCGGGTGCGACAGGAAAGGCGCGTGCCCCGCGCCCGCGATGACGACCGTTCGCATGCGCGCGAGCGGCCCCTCGCTCACCGCCGGAACCAGCGTATCGCGCTCGCCCAGCAGGCGGTAGAGCGGCACCGGCGAGGCGATCAGCGCCTGGCGCAGGTCGCTGTCACGCAGCAGTGCGAGTCCCTGGCGCAGTGCCTGCGGATGCGCCGGCGGACGCTGCCTGAGGGCCGCGCGCAGCGCGCGCAGGCTGTCGCCGGCGTCCTGACTGTTGCGCACCTGCAGGGAGAGGAAACGCCCCAGCGTGCGTTCCGGATCCCGTTCCAGCTGGACGGCAAACTGCGCCAGCACCTCCGGGTCCACGGCATGCGGCCAGCCCGCGGCGGCACAGAACCGCGGGGTGGATGCCAGCAGCACCAGCCGCTGGATGCGGGCCTCCTCGAGCGCGAGTGCCGCCAGGGCCACCAGCCCGCCGAGAGACCAGCCGATCCAGTTCGCTCCCGCCGGCACCACCCCGGCCACGGCCGCCGCCCATTCGCCGATTTCGCGCTCGCCGTCGAAGGCACTGTAGCCGTGGCCCGGCAGGTCCACCACATGCACCCGGAAAGCCCGGGCCAGTTGCCGTGCCCAGGCGGACAACAGCCCGCCGTGCATGGCCCAGCCGTGCAGCAAGACCACGTCCGGCCCTTTCCCCAGCCGGTCAACGTGCAGCGTCACGGGCATCCCCCAGCGCCTCCACCAGACGGTCGACCTGTTCCCCCGTGTGGCTGGCGGAAAAGGTGATCCTCAGCCGGGCACTGCCCTTCGGTACCGTGGGCGGCCGGATGGCTGTCACCAGGATGCCGCGCCGGGCCAGCCTCCGGCTGAACGCCAGCGCTGCTGCCGAATCGCCGATCAGCAGCGGCTGTATCGGCGTATCCGAGGACATCAGCGGCAGATCGAGCTGCGCGGCGGCGGTACGGAAACGCCGCACCAGCCACCGCAGGTGCGCACGCCGTTCATCGCCCTCGCGTACCAGGCGCAGTGCCACCCGCGTCGCCCACGCCAGTGCCGGCGGCGGCGCCGTGGTGTAGATGAAACTGCGTGCCCCCTGGATGAGCGTTTCCACCAGTTCCTCGCTGCCGGCGACGAAGGCGCCGAAGACACCCAGCGCCTTGCCCAGGGTGGCCATCAGCACGGTATTGGCGCCCGACTTCCGGAGCTGCGCCGCCACCAGCCCGCGTCCGCCCTCGCCCAGCACGCCGAAACCGTGCGCATCGTCCAGCAGCAACCAGGCCTTGCGCTGCGCCGCGAGCTCCCCCAGCCGCGCCACCGGCGCACAATCGCCATCCATGCTGAATACCGCATCGCTGGCGATCAGGCGGCTCCCCCGCTCCTGTTGCGACATCCTGCGCTCCAGGCTGTCGACGTCGTTGTGGCGGTACCGCTGCAGCGCGGCACCGGCGAGGCGGGCGGCATCGATCAACGATGCGTGGTTGAGACGGTCCTCGAATACGGTGTCTCCGCGACCGGCAAGGCTGGTGACCACCCCCAGGTTGGCCATGTAACCGGTGGAGAACAACAGCACCCGCGGCACACCGAGGAACTCCGCCAGTTCTTCCTCCAGCAGCTCGTGGGCGCGGCTGTGGCCACTGACCAGGTGGGCGGCGCCGCTGCCGACACCGAACCGTTCGGCCCCTTCCTTCAGCGCTTCGACCAGCCGCGGATCGCTGGCGAGACCGAGATAGTCGTTGCTGCAAAACGACAGGTAGTCGCGCCCGTCGATGCGCACCTGCACGTCCTGGGGACCCTCGAGGATCCGTCGGGAACGGTACAGCCCCTGCTGTCTGCGCTCCGCGAGCGCTGCCGCCAGCTGCCGCACCACGCTCAGGCCGGGCGCAGACCCAGCCGCCGGAACAGCTGGCGATCGTGGCCGGCCTCCGGATTCGGCGTCGTGAGCAGCTTTTCTCCGTAGAAGATCGAGTTGGCACCGGCAAGAAAACACAACGCCTGCAGTTCGTCACTCATCTGCTCACGCCCGGCCGACAGACGTACCTGCGAGCGCGGCATGAGGATGCGGGCAACGGCGATGGTGCGCACGAACTCGAAGGGGTCGAGCTCCGGCTGCTGCGCCAGCGGCGTGCCCTCCACGCGTACCAGCAGATTGACCGGCACACTCTCCGGGTGCGGTCGCTGGGCCGCCAGCTGCTGCAACAGCGACACCCGGTCTGCACGTGTCTCCCCCATGCCGACGATGCCTCCGCAACAGACGCGAATCCCCGCTTCACGCACCCGCCGGAGGGTGTCGAGGCGATCCTGGTAGGTGCGCGTACTGATGATCTCGCCGTAAAACTCGGGCGAGGTGTCGAGGTTGTGATTATAGTAGTCGAGACCGGCTTCCTTGAGACGCCGGGTCTGCTCCTCGTCCAGCATCCCCAGTGTCATGCAGGTCTCCAGCCCCTCCTCGCGCACCCGCCGCACCATTTCCAGCACCCGCTCGAAATGGCGCCCGCCGGGATTGCGCCAGGCCGCTCCCATGCAGAACCGACTGGCGCCCGCCTCCCTGGCGGCCCGGGCCGCTTCCACCACCGAGTCCACCGCCATCAGGCTCTCGGGCTCGACATCCGCGTGGTGATGGACACTCTGCGGGCAATAGCCGCAGTCCTCGGGACAGCCCCCGGTCTTGATGCTCAGCAGGGTACTGACCTGGACCTCGTTGGGATCGAAATGCTGGCGGTGCACCTGCTGGGCGCGGTAGATGAGATCGTTGAATGGCAGCGCAAACAGACCCTCGATCTCCGCGGTCTCCCATTGGTGGCGCAACGCTTCCTGCGGGGACGCGCGGCCCGTCTCGCCGGCAGCCAGCTTGGTCATGTGGCATTCTCTCGTCGGTGGAGGCAAACCC
>DROT01000046.1 GCA_011321775.1 Gammaproteobacteria bacterium
ACGCGCCTTGCCGTGAACCTCGACAAGCGAACTGAACCCGCAATTGTCCGGGGGATAGAGCACTGGACTCGCTGCGCTCAGACAACGGCCGGCTTTTTCCGGAAAATCCGGCCCATTTCAAGGCGCGGTCGATTCGGTCAGAGGCGTGCACCGCCCTCGTCGGGCCGAATAGTTGCCAACAATCAATCCATTATTGGGCAAGCAGGCCGCCGAACGAGCCCGCCCAAGCTGAGGTACAATGCGCCAATGGCGGAAACAGAACAAAAATACACGCGCAAGATCGGTGTCGGCATGACCATCGCCGCCTGGGTGGCGGCACTGGCCTTGCTGGCACTGTTCTTCGAGCACCGCCTGGAACGACAGCACAACCCCAACCAGGCCGTCTACAGCCGCCTCGGCGACGACGGGGTGCGCGAGGTGGTGCTGAAACGCAATCACTACGGCCACTACGTCGCCAGTGGCACCCTCAACGGCGAGCCGGTGGAATTCATGCTCGACACCGGTGCCAGCGATGTCGCCATACCGTCGGAGCTGGCCGATCGTCTGGGCCTCAAGCGTGGTGCACCGGTGCACTACCAGACCGCCAACGGTGTCATCACCGCCTACCGCACCACCATCGACAGTGTCACCCTGGGACCGCTGGTCATCCGCAACGTGGCTGCCAGCATCAACCCGGGGCTCGGCAACACCGACATACTGCTGGGCATGAGCGTACTCAAGCACGTGGAATTCAGCCAGCGGGGCGACAGCCTGATCCTGCGCCCGCATGACTGAGTTCCTGCAGCGCCTCACCGTCCTGAGCGGCGAACTCTCGGGTATACTCTGGGGCAGCGGCCTGACCCTGCTGATCCTGCTCGGTATGGGGCTGTACCTCACCATCCGCCTGGGGCTGGTGCAGATACGCGGCTTCCGCCATTCGCTGGCGCTGATCTCCGGCAAGTACAGCTGCCCCGAACACGAAGGCGAGATCAGCCACTTCCAGGCGCTCGCCACCGCGCTGTCCGCCACCATCGGCACCGGCAACATCGCCGGCGTGGCCACCGCCATCTCGCTCGGTGGCCCAGGGGCGCTGTTCTGGATGTGGGTCACCGCCTTCCTCGGCATGGCCACCAAGTTCACCGAGTGCACCCTGGCGCTGAAATTTCGTGAAATCGACCATCAGAGCCGCATTTCCGGCGGCCCCATGTACACGCTGCTCAACGGCCTGAAGATGAAACGTACGGCCACGCTGTTCGCGACTTTCGCCCTGATCGCCTCCTTCGGCATCGGCAACATGGTACAGGCCAACTCGGTCGTCGACGGGCTGGGCTACCTGTTCCCCCAGGTACGGGACAACGCCTGGCTGGCCGGGGGCCTGCTGGCCTTCCTGGTGGGCATGGTGATTCTCGGTGGCGTACGGCGCATCGCCCGGGTCGCCAGCGCCATCGTGCCCTTCATGGCCCTGCTCTATATCGGTGCCGCCCTGCTGGTGCTGTTCAACCACGTGGAGCGGATCCTCCCGGCCTTCGCCATCATCATCGAGCACTCCCTCAACCCCTGGGCCGTGGGCGGGGCCGCCGTTGGCGAAGCCATGCGCTGGGGGGTGGCACGCGGTCTGTTCTCCAACGAGGCCGGACTGGGCTCCTCGCCCATGGCGCATGCCGCGGCGCGCACCAATGAACCGGTGCGCGAGGGACTGGTGGCGATGATGGAACCCTTCATCGACACCCTGGTGATCTGCACCATGACCGGGCTGGTCATCGTCGTCACCGGCGCCTACAGCCTGAAGCAGGACGATCTGGTGGGCGCGGCGCTGACGGCCCACGCCTTCAGCAGTTCCATCGGCGTGTCCGGTGCCGGCGTGGTCGGCATCGGCCTGAGCCTGTTCGCCTTCTCGACCATCATCGCCTGGTCCTACTACGGCGACCGCTCGGCCCACTTCCTGTTCGGTGAAGGCGCCGTCCGGCCCTATCGCCTGCTGTACACCTTCCTGGTCATGGTGGGTGCCGCCGTACCGCTCAAGCTGGTCTGGAATCTGGCGGACATCACCAACCTGCTCATGGCCCTGCCCAACCTGCTGAGCCTGGCACTGCTGGCAGGGCTGGCCAAGCAACTGGAAAAGGAGTATTTTTCCCGGCCCTTCACATCAGCGAGAAACGACACACGGACATGAACGAGACCACCACCGACAGCGGCCTGAGGTACGAGGATATCCAGCTCGGCGAGGGCCCCCTGTGTACCGGCCGCGGCCAGACCGCCATCGTGCACTATACCGGCTGGCTCGAGGACGGCACCAAGTTCGACTCCAGCCGCGATCGCGACGAACCCTTCAGCTTCCCGGTAGCCTGCAGCTACGTCATCCCCGGATGGGACGAGGGGGTGGTGGGCATGAAGGTGGGGGGCGTACGCCGCCTCACCGTACCACCGCAGCTCGCCTACGGTGAACGGGGTGCCGGCGGCGTCATCCCTCCCGACGCCACCCTGGTGTTCGAGATCGAACTGCTGGAACTCTCCGAGTAGATGTTGCTCGAGGCGCTGGAAAACCAGATCGAGACAGACGCCCGACGCGCCCTCGAGGAAGACCTGGGCAGCGGCGACATCACCGCCCGACTGATCCCTGCCGGGGCAAACGCCAGGGCCAGCGTCCTTTCCCGCCAGCAGGCGGTGCTGTGCGGCAGCCACTGGTTCGATGCCGTGTTCAGCCGGCTCGATGACAAGGTCAGGATACACTGGTACGCCAGCGACGGCGACGCGCTCGCACCGCACCAGGTGGTGTGCACCCTGGAGGGGCCCGCGCGCGCCCTCCTGAGCGGGGAACGCACGGCGCTGAACTTCCTGCAGACCCTGTCCGGCACGGCCACCACGGCCCACGAATATGCCCGCCTGGTGGCCGACCTGCCGGTGCGCCTGCTGGACACCCGCAAGACCATACCCGGGCTGCGCCGGGCACAGAAATACGCCGTCCGCTGCGGCGGCTGCCACAATCACCGCATGGGACTGTACGATGCCTTCCTGATCAAGGAGAACCACATCGCGGCGGCCGGCTCGATCGCCGCCGCCACCGATGCTGCGCGTGCCCTGGGGACCGGTCTGCCCGTCGAGGTGGAGGTCGAGAACAACCGGGAACTGGAACAGGCCCTGGCGGCCGGTTGCGATCGCATCCTGCTCGACAACTTCAGCCCGGCACAGCTCGCCGAAGCGGTGAAACTCACCGCCGGACGGGCGGAACTGGAGGCCTCGGGCAACATCACGCGAGAGAATCTGCGCGAATACGCGCAGACGGGGGTGGACTACATTTCCATCGGTTCGCTCACCAAGAATCTGAACGCCGTCGACCTGTCCATGCGCTTCGACTGAACCTCATTCGGCGCAGGAACCGCGCTTGCGACACCAGCGCAGGCCGTACAGAACCCCCATCATGCCAACGAAGACAGCGATACCGGCAACAGTCAGCCCATCCATTATCATCACTACACTCCTTATTCGAAAAGCTCAGCGAGCCTCGTTTTGCGAGGGTTGCCCGGCAGGGGAGCCGGAAGCACGCTGCCGCGACATGCGGTACTCGTAACCCCGACCGAAACGCAGTTCCGACCGCCGCTTCGCGCTCACATCGCTCCCGGATGCCGTCAGCGCGCTGCCGCGATCACGGTTACCCGCGGCCGCCTCGTGGCCGGTGCTCATCCCCGTCTCGGCGCCGTTGCGGGCACTCACCATGGAACTGACCGCGAGCAGGGCCAGAGCACATGACGCAATAACAGAGAGGGCCTTCACCGGACTGACTCCTGGCAGAACGACGTTCACAAGCGCCTGGAATGCTACCCGGCAGGTGTTTCACAGCAATTACCGGAGAGCGCAAATATGTAACAAACTGTTTCAGCGCCCCGGCCGTGCGCGCAAATCGACATCGCCGTTGCCGTGACGCATGCAACCGGCTTCTGCTACGCTTGCCCGTCATGGACGAACCCAAGACCCGAATACTGGTCGTCGATGACGACCCCGACCTGCGTGAACTCCTTGGCCGCTATCTCGAGGAGCAGGGATTCGCGGTCACGGCCGTCGAGGATGCGACGGCCATGGATGCCTTCTTCGAGGAAGACACGGCCGATCTGATCATCCTGGATCTCATGTTGCCCGGGGAGGACGGCCTCAGTATCGCGGCGCGATTGCGCAGCAGTCGCCCGGAACTGCCTATCATCATGCTGTCGGCACGTGGCGAAGAAATCGACCGTATCGTGGGACTGGAGGTAGGTGCCGACGACTATCTGCCCAAGCCATTCAATCCGCGCGAACTGCTGGCCCGCATTCGGGCAGTCCTGCGGCGCCCGGCCACCGGCAACGAGCTGCCGCAGGAGGACCAGGATGCTTACCGCTTCGGGCCCTTTCGCCTGGATCCCCTCACCCAGGAACTGACCCGCAACGGTGAAAAGGTCGCACTCACCAGCGGCGAGTATGCCTTGCTGAAGATCTTCGTCGAGCATCCGAACCGGGTCCTGAGCCGCGACACCCTGGTCGACCTGCTCAAGGGCTTCGAACGCTCGCCTTACGACCGCAGTGTCGACGTGCGCGTCACCCGCCTGCGCCGCAAGATCGAGGCCGACCCCACGTCCCCGGTCTACATCCGCACGGTATGGGGAGAGGGCTACCGATTCTCCCCCGGGGCCCGGACCGGCTCCTGAGCATGCGGCCGCAGACCCTGTTTGCCCGAACGGGGATCACGCTGGCCATCGGCTTCAGCCTGTTTCTGCTGTTTGCCGGCGTGGTGGTGGTCAACTACATTCTCGCCCCGGTGGCGCGCCAGGCCGCGCAGGATCTGGCTGCTCTGATGGTGCTTTCGGCGCAGACCTGGGTGGAACTCCCGCCGGCCACCCGCCCCTATCTCGAGAGCGAACTCATGGAAGAGTACGACCTCAAGGTGTCGCTCGCCGGCAAGAAACTTCCGCCAAGCCACAATCCCCTGCCCTACCTTCTCTTTCTCCGGCAGGCACTGGAGCAACGCCTCGGCACCCGCATCGAACTGGGTGCAGAGAAGACCGGTACCGACGTGTGGTACTACGCCGATATCCCCATGGGAGACCGGCGCATCCGGGTCGGCTTCCCGCGATCGCGCATCGGTGCCAGACCACCCGTCGCTTCCATCCTGGTGATCGCCGCGGCCTTCGTCGCCATCATGCTGATCTCGCTGCTGCTGGTACGTCGCCTGACGCGACCGCTCGAACGCCTGTCCGAAGCGACCACACGTCTCGCCCGCGGAGAGGAGCTGCAGCCACTGCCGGAAACCGGCCCCCGTGAACTGGTGGAACTCACCCGCAGTTTCAACCGCATGGCCCGGGAGCTGACCGAACTGCTGGAAAATCGCACCACCCTGCTGGCCGGCATCTCGCACGACCTGCGCACACCACTCACCCGCATGCGCCTGGCACTGGAAATGATGCAGCCGGAAGGTCACGACGCCACGCTGGTCGATGGCCTGCGCCGTGACATGGAGGAGATCGACCACATGATCGGACACGCCCTGGAACTGGCGCGCGGACTCGAACGGCGGGAAACCGAGGAAGTCGACTTGCGCGAATTCCTCGACGGTATCGTCGCCGGCTACCGACAACACGACCATGCCATACGATGGCAGCCGGGGGATTGTTGCCTGGCTGCCGTGGACACGCTTGCGCTGCGACGCGTGGTCACCAACCTGATCGACAACGCGGTCCGTTACGGCGAAGGCAAGGCGGTAGAGGTACGCTGCCACTGCGACCCCCGGGGCGCACTCATCCGCATCCTCGACCGCGGCCCCGGCATACCGGAATCGCAGCGCGAGGCCGTGTTTCACCCGTTCCACCGGCTCGAAGCCTCACGCAGTCGCAACACCGGCGGCAGCGGCCTCGGCCTCGCCATCGCCCGACAGCTGAGTCGTGCCCACGGCTGGAAGATTGAACTGCTGGGACGCGAAGGCGGCGGCACGGAAGCCCGCGTCCGGATACCGACCGCTGATGCCGACCCTGCTGAACCGCGGGACGAATATCCAGCCCGGTGAGCGGGGGAACAGGTCTCTTCCCTCAGACGACCGCTTGTTTCCTTGAAATGGGCCGGATACGCAGACAGGGCTTTAGAAACCCGGCGCTGCGCCGATAATCACCTGGCACAGCATGCTGTTGCCCTGAGCTGTGCACCCGCCGGAGCTGGCTCTCCTCCCTCCGGCGGAACAGCCAGCGTCCTGTCTGATCACGAGGCGCTGGCTTTTTTGTGGCCGCTCGACAGTGGGCTCTGCCCCTTTGTCGCTGCAGTCCACCGAGACCCGTCCCGCAACATGGCCATTGCGTCCGCCGGGCTGACAACAAGCTGATTATAAAAAGGATTTTTGGTGCCGGAGAGAGGAATTGAACCCCCGACCTTCTCATTACGAGTGAGCTGCTCTACCGACTGAGCTACTCCGGCAATAGAACGAAGGAGAACCTGATGGATACGGCCTTCGTCGTTCCGGCGGAAGCCGGAACCGCATCAGGTTGCGCATGTTACCGGGAACGGCGCCGCTTTGCATCCCGCGAAAATCGCGCTCAGCTGAATACCGCCTTGAGCAGGAAGAAAAACAGTACCGCCAGCAGCCCACCGGCGGGCAGGGTGACGATCCAGGACATGAAGATGTTGCGGATCACCGTCATGTTGAGCGCTTCCATGCCGCGCGCCATGCCCACGCCGAGCACCGCTCCCACCAGCGTGTGGGTCGTGGAGATCGGCAGGCCGGTACCGGAAGCCAGTACCACGGTGGTAGCGGCCGCCAGGGTGGCCGCAAAACCGCGGCTCGGCGTCAGTTCGGTGATGCTCTCCCCTACGGTGGCAATCACGTGCTTGCCATACATCACCAGGCCAGCCACGATACCGATACCCCCCAGCATCAGGATCCACAGCGGCAGTGCCGAACTCGAGGCCACCTCACCGCCACTCCGGACGATACCGACGATGGCCGCGACCGGTCCGATGGCATTCGCCACATCGTTGGAACCGTGCGCGAATGCCATGGCACAGGCGGTTACGACCATCAGCACGCCGAACACCCGTTCCACGTTGGTGTAGTGGAAATCCCGGTCGGCCGATGGATCGAGCTTGATCTGATGGACGAAATGGCGACCGACAAACATCATACCCAGGCCGATCAGTACCGAGTAGAGATAGTTCTCGGCAACGGTGTTTTCCAGCCCGATGTGCTTCAGCCCCTTCAGGAAGGTCACCAGCGCAATGATGAAACCGACCAGGAAGATGTAATAGGGAACGTACTTCTTGGCCTTCTCGAACGGATCCTCCTGGTTGAGTATCAGCAACTGCACACTGCGAAACAGCATGTAGGAAATGAAACCGGCGAGCAGGGGAGAAACGATCCAGCTGGCCACGATGAACCCGACCTTGTCCCAGTGAACCGCATCCATGCCGATACCGGCCATGGCGAAACCGACGATGGCACCGACGATGGAATGGGTGGTCGAAACCGGCCAGCCGTTCTTCGAGGCCACCAGCAACCATATGCCGGCCGCCAGCAGGGCAGCCAGCATGCCGTATACCAGAAACTCCGGCGAGGCCGTCAGCCGATCGACATCGACGATACCCTTGCGTATGGTCTTGGTGACCTGACCACCCGCGAGTATGGCACCGGCAAACTCGAACACGGCGGCAATGGCGACCGCCTGCGCAATGGTCAGCGCCTTTGAGCCCACCGAGGTCGCCATGGCGTTGGCAACATCGTTGGCCCCGATACCCCAGGCCATGAACAGGCCGAAAATGCCGGCCAGCACCAGCAGTTCCGTACCGTAGGTGGCGATGATATCCATGGGAGCAGCCTAGCGGGCCAGCATCAGTTGCAGGCGGCTGCCCACCCGTTGCGCGCGATCGGCAACGTCCCCCGTCCACTCGATGACCTCGTACAGGAACATCACGTCGACGGGATGCAGTTCCTTCTCGACACTGAACAGCCGGTGGCGCATCTCGCGCTGCAGGCGGTCGGTATCGCTTTCGATGGCATCGAGTTCCTCGATCATGTTCGCCACCAGCTTGATCTCCTGGCCGCCAAAGCCCGTACCCACCAGCTCATCGAGCTCATTGATGGCCCGGCTGGCCTGCCTGCAGGCATCCACGCAGCGGCGCACGAACTCCAGGAAGCCATCCTGCATGATGGCGGGCAATACCATGTGACGTCCAAGGATGAGGCCGGCGATATCCTTGGCCCGGTTGACGATCTTGTCCTGCATGGTAAGCACTTCCAGGAGATCCTGGCGTGATACCGGCATGAACAGGCCTTTCGGCAGGTGAAGGCGCAGTTCCTTCTTCAGAACATCCGCTTCCTTTTCGCAATCGGAAATCTTCTGCTGGATGGCGGCGACCCGATCCCAGTCTTCTTCGATGACGGCCTCGAACAGGGGGATCAACTCCGAAACGCCGGTGAGGACCTTCGCCATGTGTTGCTGCAGGGGTTTGACCGGCGAACTGCCGAATATCCCTGACATGTAACCACCAACGGGCATGCGCATCTCCTTCGAATCCCATCGGCAGGCAGATGGGGAAGTGTCGCGATTGTACCGGTTATCGGAATGAAAGTCAGAGGGTGGGGGAAACGTGCTCAGTGCGCGGCCGACGCCGGATTGCGCACGCGGATAATGACCTCCACGCCCTCGATCACGGTCCCTTCGGGCGCCTCGGGAAGGTGTTCCACGGGAATCTCGTCGAGCTCGATGTCCGACAGCTCACCGCTGTCGACGTTGTAGAAGTGGTGGTGCCGGCTGTTGTTGGTATCATAGAAGACGCGGTTGGGATCGACGTTCACTTCGCGCAGGATTCCCTTGCGGGCGAACAGGCCCAGGGTGTTGTAGACCGTCGCCTTGGATACCCGGCTGCCCCCGGCACGCACCAGTTCCAGCACCTGATCGGCGCTCAGGTGCTGATCGTGCGTCAGCAGTACCTGGGCGATCTGGATCCGCTGTCGCGTCGGCAGGATGTCATGTTGGCGCAGGCGCGCGATCGCCTCGTCCTCGGAAAGCAGGGTTGTGCCAGTCGACTCACTCATGAAGAAAGTATAGGCCGGCACTTTAGACAAAGTCCAGATCACTCAGGCAACACCTCCGGACAGGCGCCTTTCCGGCAGGCAGGCATCGACCTCCAGCTCCGGGCGGCGGCCCAGCAGACCGTCGGCCAGCAGCCGCGCGGTGGCCGGCCCGAGCACCACGCCGTTGCGGAAATGGCCGGCGTTGATATGGAGATTGTCGATCTCCGGGTGCGGCCCCACCACCGGTATCCCGTCAGGGCTGCCGGGCCGCAGTCCGGCCCAGTGGCGCTCCAGCGGCAACCCCTCCAGATCCGGAATCAGCTCGAAAGCCGAACCTTTCAGCTCCTCGAGCGCCTCCCGGGTGGTGTGTTTGTCGAAACCGACCCGTTCCAGCGTGCTTCCGACCAGAACGCGACCGTCGCGACGGGGAATCACGTAGCGCTGCCGGTAGAGACAAATCCTGCTCACGAGCCCCGCCGGCCCGCGAAACAGGATCATCTGGCCCCGTACCGGTTCGACGGGCAGGTGCAATCCCGTTTCCTCCAGCAAGGCAGCGCTCCAGGCACCGCTTGCAACCACGAAATGGTCTGCGGCCAAGTCACCATCGGGCGTGCGAACGGCGGCAACCCGCCCGCCCGCGATCCGCCAGCCCTCGGCCGGACAGTGCGAACGGATAACCACCCCCGCTTGCTCGAGCGTCCTGCGCAAGGCCTGTGCAAGGCGCGGGTTGCGCACCTGCGCGACCTCCGGCAGCCAGGCGATGGTATCGGGCCGCAGCGCCAGCCGGGGCTCCAGCGCCTGTGCCTGCGAACCCTCGAGCAGAGCCAGGCCGGGCATGAAGCGCTCGGCCCAGGCGCGTATCCGCGTGGTGTCATCCACATCGGCGATCAGGAGTCCGGACCTTGTCCACTGCGGATCGATACCGGACTGCACCTCCAGTTCCTCGCACAAGGCCGGATACTGTCGCTGGCTCCAGCGGGCGAGTTCACTGACCGCGTCCGGGTAACGCCATGGATAGAGGGGAGACAGAATGCCGCCCCCGGCCCAGGAAGACTCGCGCGCCGGTTCACCGCGCTCCAGCAGGGTCACCCGCATGCCGGCCCGCGACAGCTCACGCGCCGTGAGCATGCCGATCAGACCCGCGCCGACAATGATGCAGTGGCTCAATTCAGGCTCCTGGCGCCTGTATGGCACGAAGGGTTCGGGAATCGGGGCTGAACAGGGACAAACCGTAACCCGGCAATACGCGCAAGAAATTCCATTTGAGCCGGGTATTGCTGCCCAAGCTCTGATTAGCGTGCCGCCTTCCTCCCATACGGGCGCTAGCGCCGCCAGCACTCCGCATCGGCATAGCCGCCACCGTGGACCGGACCGCCGGCACGTACCGCAAAGGTGCCACAGGCATCCCTACGCTGCACGCCGCCCGGTCGCGCAATGGCGAGAAAATCGCTGTGGCCGGCGCTCTCCACCGACAGCTGGTAGTGACCCTCGCCGAGCGTCTTCGGCGACAGTCCCAGTGCGTCGAGGCTGTCTGCGTAACGCAGGTGCCGACTGCGCCAGCGCTCCTGTGCCAGCTGAATCCGGAGCAGGGCGGACATGGCGTCGCCACGGCGCGCCCGGGCCAGCACGCCGGTAAAGGATGGCACGGTGATGGTGGCGAGAATAGCAACAATGGCCAGTGTGATCAGTAACTCAGGCAAGGAAAAGCCCGGAGCATGCAGTCGTTCCATGACAGGACTCCAGAGGGGTATCAAGTAGTCTTCGCAGGCGCAGTTCCTTGCGCCTTTCGCCAGAGAAACTATACTCGGCGCTGCAGCAGGGAACAAGCCAAACCCGGACGCAGGAGCCTTGTCATGGATGATAAAGGGTCTGCCGGCTTCACGCTCGTGGAGCTGCTGATTACGCTCGCAATCGTTGCCATCGTCGCGGAATTCGCACTTCCGGCCGTGTCGCGGTTTATCGACCGGGCGCGGGTTGGTGCCGCCGCGGAAGCGCTCTTGAACGAGCTGCGGCAGGCACGTCACCACGCTCTCACACGCCACAGGACGGTGTATTTTTCCGTGATCCCGGGATCCGGACGCTGGTGCTATGGCTGGGGTGAACATGCCGGCTGCGATTGCCGGTTTCCGGAAGGCGACCGGTGCAACGGCGACACGCCGAATGATCCACCATTCCACCGCCGCAGTTCCGACGACTATCCTTCGGTGGCTCTGCGTACCGCCAGGCACCCGCCCGTCGAACTGCGTTTCCGGGCGCTGCGCGGCACCGCCACCGCTGCTTCCTTCGATCTGCAGGGACGCCACGCCGCACGCCGGGTGATCGTCAGCCCCCTGGGACGCGTACGCAGCTGCGACCCGGAAGTCGATGGGGACATCCCGTGCTGAGGCCGCGTCGTGGACAGTCGGGCCTCGGCCTGGTCGAGCTGATGATCGCCACGACCATCGGCCTCGTCGCCCTTGCCGCCATCGTGAGCGTATACTCGTCCACGGCGCAGCAGGGTTCAGGACTGCTACGCGCCATGCATCTGCAGCAGCAACTCTACGGCGTCGCGGATCTGATCGCCGCCGACATCAGGCGCGCGGGTTATTGGCAGTTCGATCCCCGCCTTCGTTCCCCCGACGAAAATCCGTTTCAGCCGGAAGGCCACCCTGTCCGTATCGGCGCCCTCGAAGGCGAGGCGGACGCTTCCTGCATCCTGCTGGCTTATGATCTCGATGATGACGGCGCCGTCGGAGTCGGCCGCTGCGGTCCTGGCGGCTGTGCGGCAGCCACCGACGGCGACAACGTCGAACAGTTCGGCTATCGCCTGCGCCAGGGAAGCATACAGTCTCGCTATGCCGGCACCGACTTCGACTGCAACAGCGGCTACTGGCAGGCCGTGACCGATCCGGGCATCGAGATTACCAGGCTGCATTTCCGGGAACATTCGCGTTGTGTCGACCTTCTCGACGGGAATGCACGCTGCAGACCACAAGGCCCCCGTCTGACACGATTCGCCATTGCCGTCGGTATCAGCGGCCACAACCGTGGCCGGCGCGAAGAGAACATCGGGCTGAGCCGCTGGGTCCATGTGCGCAACGCGCATATCGGCCGGAGCCTTTCCCCGTGACGGTCCGGACCAAGGGCCGGCAGCAGCGTGGCGCCGCAAGCCTGCTGATCGCCCTGGTGCTGATGATGTGTCTCACCATCGTCACACTCTCGCTCGCCGGCGCCCACCTGGGGCAAAGACGGATCGACAGCGAGGCCGCCTGGCAGGAGCGGCTCTTGCAAGCGGCCGACGCAGGACTGG
>DROT01000047.1 GCA_011321775.1 Gammaproteobacteria bacterium
CCCGAGCACCTGTCCTGGTACCAGCTCACCCTGGAACCCAATACCCTGTTCCACGCCCGGCCTCCGCCCCTGCCCGACGACGAACAGAAATGGGCGATGCAGCAGCAGGGGCTGCAGCTGCTGGAACAGCAGGGCTACGAACAGTACGAGGTATCGGCCTTCGCCCGCCAGGGGCGGCGCTGCGCCCACAACCTGAACTACTGGCGCTACGGTGACTATATCGGTATAGGCGCGGGCGCCCACGGCAAGATCACCCTGGCCGGCGAGGGCACCATCGTGCGCAGCGCGCGCCGGCGCCACCCCGCCGACTATCTCGCCGGTGCCGGCACGCCGGCCGGCATCGAGTCGCGCCGCCGGCCGGGGGCCGAAGAGACGGCGTTCGAATATGCCCTCAACCGCCTGCGACTGCGCGCCGGCTTCGACCTCGAGGAGTTCGAGACCCGCTGCGGCCTGCAGCGCCGCCACATCCTGCCGGCCATCGAGGCGGCTGCAGGGAAGGGCCTGCTGCGGCTGCAGGGCGAACGGGTCGAGCACAGTGAACGCGGCTGGCGCTTTCTCGACGATCTGCTGCAGGAGTTCCTGCCTAGGAGCCTGTCCGAGTAATGGGGGCCGTAGCGAGAGCGTGGCACAGCGAGGCGATTTTTGCGATCGTTTGAGGAGCATAGTGGGGACTATGCGACGAAAAGGATCGCGAAAAGCGGCCGCTGTGCTGCGCTCGCAGCAGGTCCATCATTACTCGGACAGGCTCCTAGGGAACAGCAACCATGAGCGACTACCGTCCCATCGACTGCGGCCTGCACAGCGAGTACGAGCTGGCCATCCTGCGGGCGCAGCATCTGCGGTTGCGCTGGCGCGACGAACAGGACCGGGTGCGCCAGGAAGTCGTGCTGCCGACCGACCTGCAGACGCGCCACCACGAGGAATTCCTCATCGCCCGCGATCCGGCCGGCGGGCAGTTGCGGATCCGACTGGACCGCATCCTCGGCTTCGAGCGCACCGGCCGGCACGGCGGCGATGCGTCACCAGACTGACACCCCCGGGCAACAGGGTCCCCAAGTGCCTGATCGAACAGGCGACGGAATATTGACGATTCACGTCATCACCGCACCCGCCTTGTAAGAAAATGTCGCCTTTCGCCCGGCACGATCATCCCGTGAGGCGGGAAAAATTCGATAAATCCATATATTACAATAGATTATGCCCATCTCCCGAATCCTGCGGGGGCCGATCGAATTGTGATAGGCTTTTCCGCGCAACAACAACAAGAAGCAGACTCACTGCAGCGCTGTCGGCGGAGGTCATCATGCAAGAACAACAGACAGAACAATCCGAAACAGGCAACTTCCGGGTCGATTTCGACCGCTGGGCGGAACTGGCCCGCACCGACCCCGAAGCCTTCGAAGCCAGGCGCAGCCGCCTGATCGAGGAGACCATCGGGCGTATGCCGGAACACAAGCAGCAGCGCATGCGCTGTCTGCAGTGGAAGATCGACCAGGTCCGCGCCCGCGCCGCCAACCCCATGGCCGCGTGCATCCGGATCAGCGAGATGATGTGGGACTCGCTGGTGGGCCCCGGGGGCCTCAAGGAGGCCCTGGATCGTCTCGGCGACGGCCGCTTCGAACCGCTGCCGACGGCCCGCGTGCTCGATTTCCCGCCGCGCCACTAGCGTCGGCACCACGGCACGGGCGCCCCGCGGCAGGCGGGGCTTGTCCGCTCACCCGCTTTCCCGTATCATTCCCGGCCTTTCGGCAGGCGCCGCTGTGTGCGCCGCCCGGTTTTTGAGGCAGAACCCATGAAACCAGACATCCACCCTGCGTATGATGAAATCACCGTGACCTGCAGTTGCGGCAACAGCTTCCAGACCCGCTCGACCGTAGGCAGGGATCTGCATATCGAAGTGTGTTCCAAGTGCCATCCTTTCTATACCGGCAAACAGAAGATGCTCGATACCGGTGGCCGCGTGGACCGCTTCCGCCGCAAGTACGGGCTGAAAGGCTCCTGATGAGCCCGGCCTTTCGTCCGCTGAACAAGGCGCCCTGGTACGGCGCCTTTTTTGTGCTCGCCCTGTGGCTGAGCGGCGCGGCGGCCAGCGAGTGCGCGCCACCGCCGAATACCGAGCGTGTGCAGGTACGTTACGTCCACGATGGCGACACCCTGACGCTGCGCGACAACCGCAAGATCCGGCTCATCGGCGTCAACACCCCCGAGGTCGCCAACCGCGACCGGCCGGCCGAAAAACTGGCACTGCGCGCCCGCGAGCGCTTGCGGCAATGGCTGTTCACCCAGGGCAACCAGGCCAGGCTGCTGTACGGGCGCGAGAAACGCGACCACTACGGACGCCTGCTGGCGC
>DROT01000048.1 GCA_011321775.1 Gammaproteobacteria bacterium
ACGCGCCTTGCCGTGAACCTCGACAAGCGAACTGAACCCGCAATTGTCCGGGGGATAGAGCACTGGACTCGCTGCGCTCAGACAACGGCCGGCTTTTTCCGGAAAATCCGGCCCATTTCAAGGCGCGGTCGATTCGGTCAGAGGCCTCCTCCCACCCTCGCCAAGCTGAATAGTCACAACAACCTTCTTTCCGTGTGATTCCGTGGCCACCTTCGCCTGCAATTCCTTATTTCCTGCACCGGACCTCGAGGATAGTGCCGTCGACGCCGGTCACCTCGACCTGGGTGCCGACCGGGCAGTCCTCGCCGCGGATTTTCCAGGTGGAATCGTCCACCCGGATCTTGCCGATGCCGTCGACGATGGGTTCCTTGAGGGTGAATACGCGCCCGACGTACTGCTCGCCGCGCCGGTTCAGTGCCGGCTGGTCGGTTTGCTCCGGGGTGGTGCGGAAGTACTTTCTCCACACGATGATGCTGATGACCGAGAGCACGGAGAACAGCAGTACCTGGTATTCCCAGCCGGTGTCCGGCAGCCAGTAGACGATGGCACCGACGACGCCCGCCGAGATGCCGAGCCACAGGAAGAAGGCCCCGGGCGCGAATACCTCGAGGATGATCAGGGCCGCGGCCAGGATCCACCAGTGCCAGTGGCCCAGGTGTTCCAGGTTCATGCGCCGGCTCCTTTCTGGCGTCCCATTGCCTCCTTCGCCAGTTCGCCGATGCCGCCCAGTGCGCCGATGACGCTGGAGGCTTCCAGCGGCATGAACACCAGTTTCTGGTTGTCGGACGTGGCGATCGATTTCAGCGATTCGATGTACTTGGTGGCGACGAAGTAGTTGATGGCGTTCAGGTCACCCTTGGCGATGGCCAGGGAGACCATCTCCGTGGCCTTGGCTTCCGCCTGCGCCTGGCGCTCGCGCGCCTCGGCGTCGAGGAAGGCGGCCTGCCGGTTGCCCTCGGCCTCGAGGATGGCCGCCTGCTTCTCGCCCTCGGCCTTGAGGATCTCTGCCTGGCGGAAGCCTTCGGCCTCGAGGATGTTGGCGCGTTTCTCCCGTTCGGCCTTCATCTGCCGTGCCATGGCGTCGACCAGGTCGCGGGGCGGGGTGATGTCCTTGATCTCGATACGCGTGACCTTGACGCCCCAGGGGGTGGTGGCGTCGTCGACCACGTGCAGCAGTTCGGCATTGATCTTGTCGCGCTGCGACAGCAGTTCGTCGAGGTCCATGGAACCCATGACGGTACGGATGTTGGTCATGGTGAGGTTGAGGATGGCCAGTTCCAGCTGGTTGACCTCGTAGGCGGCCTTGGCGGCATCCAGCACCTGGAAGAACACCACCCCGTCGACCGTCACCATGGCGTTGTCGCGGGTGATGACTTCCTGCGAAGGCACGTCCATGACCCGTTCCATCATGTTGAGCCTGGCGCCGATGCGATCGATGATGGGCGTGATCAGGTTGAGGCCGGGGCGCAGGGTGCGGGTGTAGCGCCCGAAGCGCTCCACGGTGTATTCCATGCCCTGGGGCACCGACTTGACACCCATGGCCACCAGCACGACGGCCAGCACCAGGATGAGTATGACGAACTCCTGAAATCCAAACATGTTTGCTCCTTGTGGTTCCTTGTTCACGGAGGGACTGAATCAGGCCCGGTCTTCACCGATCCGGAAACCCGACGGATTTGACGATCCCCGTCATTGCGAGGCGCGCAGCGCCGCGGCAATCTCTGGTCGATTCATTTCATTGTATGAGATGGCCGCGCCATGCTCGCAACGGTGGGCCTCCTCGAGTCAATCAGTCGACCAGATCCGCCCTGATCCAGATCATCTCGTTGTTCCGCCCCTGTGTCGAGATGCGGCTGCCGACGTCGGCATTCTTGCTCCGGATCTGTTCCGTGGTGCCCCCGATCGGCAGCCACTGGCCGAGCCTGCCGGTGACACGGGTGCTGGCACTCTGGATCTTGATGTCGCCGCCGCGGGCCTGGCTGCGCGCCTGCTTGTGGGGGCTGACGTCGAAGGTGACCTGGTCCCCGTGCAGGCGCGGCAGCACGTAGAAACCGGTGGTGACGTCCTTGTAGTCGATACCGCCGACGACGGCGCCACGCGCGCCGGGCCAGTAGGCCCCGGAGAAGTAGGGCAGGGATTCGCCGGTCTCGATATAGCCTTCGGTGCCGTCGCTGACGCGCAGCTGATGGATCGGGTTGTCGGCCAGGCGGCCGCGGGTGCTGAGGGTCGATGCTCCGGCGCTGGCATTACGGGTGCTCAGCTCCATGCTGCCGCCGCGCCTGCCGTTTGCGGTGTTGCCGATGCTGATATCGGCCTTGCCGGTGTCGACCTTCACCTGGCCCGCGACGCCCAGGGCTCGCAGGTCGCGCTCGTTACCCTGGAATACCGAGATCAGCAGCATCTTCGCCGGCCGGTCGAGGCTGGCGATCATCGCTTCGACCTGCCGGAAGGTGGCTTCGTCGGTGCGGATGAACAACTGGAATCCGCGCCCGCTGATGCTGTCACCCGGTCGTAACATGGGCTGGATGACGGGCACGACCTCGTCCGCGGGACGGTGTTTCAGCTGCACCGTATGGATGCCGTCGGCCCGGGCGGTGGTGATGCTCAGAACAAGGGCGGTGAACAGGGCGATGAGGGTTTTCATCTACAGGTAGAGCCTCCGGAATTCGGTCTGTTCCTCGCTACGTTCCCAGACTTCCGTGAAGAAATCCAGCTTTCTTCCCGCCTCCACAGGGCTGTAGAAATTGGCGGTTCCCTCGAAACGATCCGCCAGCGGCCGGTGGATGAGGCCACAGTCGTCGGCGACCAGGAAGGCCTCGTTGTAGAAGCGGTAGTCGGGGTGCGGCTGGCGCAGGGCGATGGAACTGCTGAGACGGCGCGCGAGCTCGATGAAGCGGTGCCCGTTCTTGACGGCCGGCGAGGGATCCTGGACCAGGAAACGGATGCGGGCCTTGCGGTTGTCGCGGCACAGGCGGGCGACGGCATCGAGGAACGGCCGGCGATCGTACAGGAACGCGTCGAGGTCACGGCTGAAGACGTCGAGCGTGGCCTGCGTCTGCGCTGCCATGAGATCCGTGGCGTGCTGAGCCTCGGCGCGGGTGGAAAGCTCGATCTCCAGGTCCGAGACGCCCAGTCGCAGTTCGACGAAGCGTTTGAAGTTTTCTTCCTGGCTCATGGCGTGGCTTTCCCGATGATGTTCGTTGGTCCTGTTGGTGCGATGGCCGGTTGGAGCCGGCCGCCGAATTCATTGTTTCACGCGAAACACCCTGATTTCCCTTAGGGTCGACGTCCGGACGCCTTTCTTAAGGGTTGCGCGGGAATGAGAGGGTCCTGAGCCGGGAAGACAACTTCTGTTGCGCCGTCGCCCGGTTCGCCGGAGGGCTTCTTAAAAGAATTCGGCAACAGGCCGCTATAAACGGGTGATGTTGCAGAAATATTCTCCGAAAGTATCTGTAAGCAACGGATAGTATAAGGAAAATTACCCGCCTTCACGATGCGGCGGCACGGAACCCAGGGAGCAGGATCTCAGGTATGGATACACGCACTAGGGTGGCTCGGCAACACCGGCGGGATGGTGCACGCCCGTGGTGGCGCGCTGCCGGCCATCCTGTTCTGGTCGCCCTGTTCCTGGTCGTTCTCGCAACCGCGGCCTTCAGCGGTCGGGCGGACCCGATATCGCTGCTGCTCGCTACCGCGCTGACCGCATCGGCGGTCTGGGTCGGTCACCGGGTCCGTCGCATGCATCATCTGCTCGACCAGTTTTCCGGGCGCCTCGGGATACAGTTGCCGGCCGTGGGTCGGGGCGACCCGCTGCGCCGCCTGCGCAAGCGCCTTGAACGCCTGGGAGAGGAGGTCATCGCCGAGACCTGTGTGCTCGAGTATCAGGCGCGTCACGATCGCCTGACCAACCTTCCCAACCGTGCGCTCCTGCTCGACCGCCTGGAGGCCGAACTTCTGGCCACCCGCGAGGAAGGCGAGTCGCTGGCCCTGCTGATCATGGATCTCGATCACTTCAAGGAAGTCAATGACACCCTGGGCCATCACGTCGGCGACCGCCTGTTGCAGGAGGTGGGCAGACGGCTGGGATCGGTGCTGGATGCGGGCGAGATGGCTGCACGCCTGGGCGGCGATGAGTTCGCCGTGCTCATGCCGGGTGCCGGAAGCGAGCGTGCCGCGGCGCTGTGCCGCCGGATTCTCGCCGTACTGGAGCGGCCGGTGCGTATCGATTCGGTACAGCTGCGGGCCCCCATGAGCATCGGTGTCGCGCTCTGTCCGGAGCATGCCGGCGACTCGAAGCTGTTGATGAAATACGCCGACGTGGCGATGTATCAGGCCAAGCACCGGCACCAGGGCTTTGCCTTCTACTGCGCCGACACCGACGAGCATTCCATCAGTCGCCTGGGACTGGCGGGCGCCCTGCAGGAGGCCATCCACCAGGGGCAGCTGATGCTGGAGTTCCAGCCGATGGTCGACGTGAAGAGCGGCCGTATCGCCTGCGCCGAGGCGCTGGTGCGCTGGCAGCATCCGGAATACGGCATCGTCGGACCGGAGGAGTTCATTCATCTGGCCGAGCAGACGGGCGTGATCCGGCCGTTGACGCTGTGGGTCGTCGACGCGGTATTGCGCCAGGCCGCGCACTGGCAGTGCGTTGGTATCGATATCAGGATCAGCGTGAATCTGTCCGTGCGCAGCCTGCAGGATCGCAGCCTGCCCGCTCAGGTGCAGAAGCTGCTGGAGCGCCACCGCGTGGATCCCGCACGCATCATCCTGGAAATCACCGAGAGCGCCATCATGTCGGATCCGGTGAGCGCACGGCGGGTGATGCGCCGGCTTGCAGGCATGGGCTTCCAGCTGTCCATCGATGATTTCGGTACCGGTTATTCCTCTCTGGCCTATCTCAAGCAACTGCCGGTCGACGAGATCAAGATCGACCGCTCTTTCGTGACCCGCATGGACCGCGACGACAACGACGCCGTCATCGTCCGGGCAACCATCGACCTGGCCCACAACCTCGGCCTCACCGTGGTCGCCGAGGGCGTGGAGAATTCGGAAGTCAACGAGCTGCTGGAGATGCTCGGTTGCGATACCGTGCAGGGATACTATATCTGTCGACCCATGCAGGCCGGGAAGCTGGCGAGCTGGCTGCAGACCCGGGCGGCGGCGGGATCGGTGCTGGCGCACGCGAACTGAGCCGGAAGCGCCGGGCTCCAGCCCGGCATCGCGTGAGCATCCACCACGTCACAGGCGGAGACCATTCTTGCCGGGCCGGAGCCCGGCGCTCCCGGAGGCCGGCGCCTCACGATGAAGCGGATCAGATATCCTTCGCCTGCGCAGCGGCGTTGCCGGTATAGGAGGCCGGCGTCAGGCGCGACAGCTGTTCCCTGGCGGCCGGCGGTATCTCCAGTCCCTCGATGAAGGCCTGGAGCGATTCGGCATCGATGCCCTTGCCGCGCGTCAGTTCCTTGAGCTTCTCGTAGGGCTGCTCGACACCGTAGCGGCGCATGACGGTCTGCACGGCCTCGGCCAGCACTTCCCAGGTGGCGTCGAGGTCCTGCTGCAGACGTTCCGGATTGGCCTCCAGCTTGCCGATGCCACGCAGCAGCGAGGCGTAGCCGATGGCCGAGTGGGCGATGCCCACCCCCAGGTTGCGCAGTACCGTGGAGTCGCTGAGGTCGCGCTGCCAGCGCGATACCGGCAGCTTGGCGGCCAGGTGATCGAACAGCGCGTTGGCGATGCCGAAGTTGCCCTCGGCGTTCTCGAAGTCGATGGGGTTTACCTTGTGCGGCATGGTCGAGGAGCCCACCTCGCCGGCCACCGTGCGCTGCCTGAAATAGCCCAGGGAGATGTAGCCCCACAGGTCGCGCGCAAAGTCGATGAGCACGACGTTGAAGCGGGCGATGGCGTCGAACAGTTCGGCCATGTAGTCGTGCGGCTCGATCTGGGTGGTGTAGCGGTTCCATTCCAGGCCCAGGTCGCGCACGAACGCTTCCGCGAAGGCCGGCCAGTCGACCTCGGGATAGGCGATCAGGTGGGCGTTGTAGTTGCCGACCGCGCCGTTGATCTTGCCCATCAGCGCCACGTCGGCGATCTGCTCGCGCTGGCGCCGCAGGCGATGGACCACGTTGGCCATTTCCTTGCCCAGGGTAGTGGGGGAGGCCGGCTGCCCGTGGGTGCGGGACAGCATGGGAAGTTCGGCGTTGGCGTGCGCCAGCTCGGCGATGGCGCGGATCAGCTCGTCGAGTCGGGGCAGCAGCACCTGCCCGCGCGCCTCGCGCAGCATCAGCGCATAGGCGAGGTTGTTGATGTCCTCGGAGGTGCAGGCGAAGTGGATGAACTCGCCGACTGCCTCCAGTTCGGCATTGCCGGCGATCTTCTCCTTGAGGAAGTATTCGACCGCCTTGACGTCGTGGTTGGTGGTACGTTCGATGTTCTTCACCCGGCGCGCGTCTTCCTCGCTGAAGCGCTCGACGATGGATTCCAGCAGGTGGCTGGCGTGTTCGCCCAGCGGTGGTACTTCGGCGATGCCGGGATGGGCCGCGAGCGCCTGCAGCCAGCGC
>DROT01000049.1 GCA_011321775.1 Gammaproteobacteria bacterium
CAGCCAGGCGACGGACGGCAGTTGCACCACCGTTTCGGGCGTGTCGCGCTGTTCCGTGCCGGCGCTGAAACGCAGTTCGTGCTTGCCGATGGCGATGCGATCGCCTTCCTGCAGTACCTGGGCGTCTTCCACCGCCTTGCCGTTGACCAGAACCGGCGATTGCGGGTCGATCCCCTCGAGGACGAAATCGTCGTCCACGGAGCGTATGCGTGCATGCTGCGGTTGCACCGCCAGACTGTCGATACAGATATCGCACCCTGGCTCGCGGCCGATCACGCAGTCGTTCGAATCCAGGCTGAATGCCTTGAGTATGCGATCCCTGAAGGATAGCGTCAGTCTTGCCATGAAATTCCCCCGTTGCAGCCCGGGCGACTCCCGGAACCCCGGATATAGACAACGGCAGATCGGCGCCAAAGCTGATGCTGTCCGTTGACGGCCTTGAAAATCAAGGGGGTGGGGGGACCGTTCAGTCCGCGGGATGCGGGTGAGGCCTCTTCCCTCAGGTGACCGCTTGTTTCCTTGAAATGGGCCGGATTTTCCGGGCCGGCCAAGTGCTCTATCCCCCGGACAATTGCGGGTTCAGCGTCCCTGTGGTGTTCCGCGGCAAGGCGCTGTGCGAAGGAAATGGCCAGGCCCTTGCCGAGCACAGCAACGCAGCGGCGGGGCACCACAGGGACGCCCTTCGGGTTCGCTTGTCGACGCCCACGGACGGCGTTGCATCTCTTGGCAAGGGAATGCCATTGCCTGCGAGATGCGCCTTGCCGTGAACGTCGACAAGCGAACTGAACCCGCAATTGTCCGGGGGATAGAGCACTGGACTCGCTGCGCTCAGACAACGGCCGGCTTTTTCCGGAAAATCCGGCCCATTTCAAGGCGCGGTCAATTCGGTCAGAGGCCTCACCCGCATCCCGCGGGCTGAACAGTCACGTAGACGAGCTTTGGGCGCTGCGGACGCGCCGGGGGCGCAGACGCAGGGTCTTCACCAGGGTGCCCTTGGTCTGGACGATCTCGACCGGGTAGCCGGACAGCAGCAGGCTGGTGCCGGGGGTGGGGATGTCCTCGAGGTACTCCAGCACCATGCCGTTGAGGGTGCGGGGGCCGTCGGTTGGCAGATCCATGCCCAGGGCGCGGTTGAGCTCGCGGATGCTGACGCTGCCGCTGACCAGGTAGCTGCCATCCTCTTCCGGACGAAAACCGCGCCCGCTGGTGGAGGGATCGGTGGTGAACTCGCCGACCACTTCCTCGAGGATGTCCTCGAGGGTGACCAGTCCCTGGATGTCACCGTACTCGTCGACCACCATGCCGATCCGTCGCCGCTCGCGCTGGAAATTCAGCAGCTGGCGGTTGAGGGGGGTGTGCTCGGGAACGAACAGCGGTTCCTTGATGAGACCTTCCAGGGTCTCCTTGTCGAGCCGGTTCTTCATCAGCAGAGGCAGTACCCGGCGAAGGTGGATAAAGCCGACGACGTTGTCGATACTGCCGCGGAACACCGGCAGGCGCGTGTACTGGCTGTTGGTGATCTGGCCGATGATGCTGTCCCAGTCGTCCTCCAGGTCGACGCCGGTGATCTCCTGGCGCGGCACCATGATGTCTTTCACCGTGACCTTTTCCAGGTCGAGGATGTTGAGCAGCATGTCCTGGTGTCGTTTGGGAATCAGGGCGCCGGCCTCCAGTACCACGGTACGCAGCTCCTCGGGGCTGAGGGCGTCGGTCGAGCTGTCCTCGGGGTGCATGCCCAGCAGTCTGAGCAGGCCGTTGGCGATGGCATTCACCAGCCACACCAGCGGATAGAGCAGTGCCAGCAGCGGGCCGTAGACGAAGGAGGCCGGGAAGGCGACCCGTTCGGGGTGCAGGGCCGCCAGTGTCTTGGGGGTGACCTCGGCGAAGATCAGGATCACCAGCGTGAGCAGGCCGGCGCCGAGGGCGATGGCGCTCTCGCCACCCAGGCGCAGCGCGATGATGGTGGTCAGGGAGGACGCCAGCACGTTGACGAAGTTGTTGCCCAGCAGGATCAGGCCGATGAGGCGGTCGGGGCGCTCCAGCAACTTCTGCGCGCGCCGTGCCCCGGCATGGCGGGTACGCGCCAGGTGCCGCAGGCGATAGCGGTTGAGCGTCATCAGGCCGGTTTCGGAGCTGGAAAAGAAGGCCGAGAGCAGGATCAGGAAGACCAGGGAGCCAAACAGGACGCTGAGAGGGATGTCGTCCAAAGTGTTTCAACCGTTGTTGATGACCACCCGATTGTAGGTGCTGATCGCCGCCTTGTCAGGCGTTTTTGTGGAGGATCATCTCCAGTACGAACTTGCTGCCGAAGTAGGCCAGCAGCAACAGCACGAAGCCGCTCAGGGTCCAGCGGATGGCCGTGCGTCCGCGCCAGCCGAATTTCCAGCGCCCCCAGAGGAGGATGCCGAAGATCACCCAGGCGCTCATGGAGAGTATGGTCTTGTGGACCAGGTGCTGGGCGAAGATGTCCTCGAGGAACAGGAATCCGCTCAGCAGCGCGGCGCTCAGCAGCGCAAAACCGGTACCGATCATCTGGAACAACAGCTGTTCCATGACCTGCAACGGCGGCAGGGCGCGGATGAACCCGCCCGGGTGGCGGTTGCGCAGGTGACGTTCCTGGATGGCCAGCAGGATGGCCTGCACCGCGGCGAGGGCGAACAGGCTGTAGGCCAGCACCGAGAACAGGATGTGCAGATCCAGCTGCCAGGAACCCGCGGTAATGGCGCTGCGGTGACCGGGATTCCAGCTCGCCAGCGCCACCGTGGCCGCTGCGATCGGCAGTACCGGGATGCCGAGGTTCTCCACCGGCAGCCTGAGCGCGGCGAGCAGCAGTACCACGGCGGTGAGCAGGGCGACCAGCGAGGCCGCATTGAAGAAGGCCAGATCCAGTCCGTGGCCGGTGAACACTTCCGGATAGAGCACCATGGCGTGCAGGATGACGGCGCCGAAACCGAGCGTCAGCACCGTGCCGCGCCGTACGTGGTGGCCCGTTTCGGCGCCGGCGAGCCGCAGCGTCAGGGCCGCGCTGGTGAGCAGGTAGAGGATGACGGCGAGCGTCGCCAGGCCAATGGTGTACATGGCGGAATGATGGCATAAGCGGGTATCCGCGGAAAGGGTGGGCGCTGTGCCGGCGTCGCGGATCCTGTGACTGCTTCCACTGCCGACCGGAGTCAGGCGGGTGACGCACAGCGGCAGTGCGGCCGCGCAAAGCCCGTGGCCCGGTGGCGCAAGTACCCCTTTGCGCGGCCGAATTGTGACGTGCACGGCACTTTTGCGCCTTCGCGTGATGGCACGATCCTCGCATCGTTGAGGACAACGTGACGGTTAGGGGTACAGTTCTATGGACCTCAGGGTACTTGGATGCAGTGGCGGAATCGGTGGTGATCTGTCGACCACCTCGCTGCTGATCGACGACGACATCCTCATCGATGGCGGTACCGGCATTTCCGAGCTCAGTCTCGAGGAGATGAGGGCGATCCGCCACATCTTCGTGACTCATTCCCACCTCGACCATATCGCCGGCATCCCCATGCTGCTGGATTCGGTGTTCGAGGCCGGACGCGAGGCGGTGGTACTGCATGCCCGCGAGGAGACCCTGCAGGTGTTGCGCGAGCACATCTTCAACTGGCAGGTGTGGCCGGATTTCTGCAGTCTTCCCAACCCCGGCCGGCCGGTGTTGCGGCTGCAGTCCATGAAGCCGGGCGAACGGATCGAGATCGAGCGTCGCAAGATCGAGATGATCGCCGTCAACCACTCGGTGCCGGCGGCCGGTTACCGCGTCCAGAACGGTACCGGCTGTTTTGCCTTCAGCGGTGACACCACCAGCAACGACGCCTTCTGGGAGGCGCTCAACCGTCATGAGCGCCTCGACCTGCTGATCGTCGAGAGCGCCTTTGCCGACGAGGACCGCGAACTCAGCACCCGCGCCCGCCACTACTGCCCCAGCCTGCTCGCCGACGACCTCAAGAAACTGCAGCACCGGCCGGAGCTGTACCTGACCCACCTCAAGCCCGGCAGCGAGCGCATCATCATCGACCAGTGCCGTGACCACATTGAAGATCTGCAGGTCCGGCGCCTGTGCGGAGGCGACCGCTTCAAGCTATAATCCGTAGCCTTCACTGTACGGATTGTTTCCATGTTCCAGAACCTCACCGAACGACTGGGCGCGACCATCAAGCGCCTGCGCGGCCAGGGCCGCCTGAGCGAAGACAATATCCGCGAGGCCCTGCGCGAAGTGCGCATGGCCCTGCTCGAGGCCGACGTCGCGCTGCCGGTGGTCAAGGAATTCATCGAACGGGTGCGCCAGCGCGCCGTCGGCCAGGAAGTGCTGCAGAGCCTCACCCCCGGGCAGGCTCTGGTGCGCATCGTCAACGACGAACTGGTCGCCATCATGGGCGAGGCCTGCGACGAACTGGACCTTCGCGCCCAGCCGCCGGCCGTGGTGCTGATGGCCGGCCTGCAGGGTTCCGGCAAGACCACCTCGAGCGCCAAGCTGGCCCGCTGGCTGAAGGAGCGCCGCAAGAAATCGGCGATGCTGGTCAGCTGCGACGTCTATCGACCGGCGGCCATCGACCAGTTGCAGACCCTGGCGGGCGAGGTGGGGGCGGAGTTCTTCCCCAGCAACCCCGAGCAGGACCCGGTGTCCATCGCCCGTGCGGCCCTGGAGGAGGCGCGCCGGCGTCACCTCGACGTGCTCATCGTCGATACCGCCGGTCGTCTGCACATCGATGACGCGATGATGGACGAGATCCGGCGCATCCACGAGGCGGTCGACCCGGTCGAGACCCTGTTCGTGGTCGACAGCATGACCGGTCAGGATGCGGCCAGGACAGCGCGCGCCTTCGACGAGGCGCTGCCGCTCACCGGTGTCATTCTCACCAAGGCGGACGGCGACGCCCGCGGCGGTGCGGCGTTGTCGATCCGTTCGATTACCGGAAAACCGATCAAGTTCCTCGGCGTCGGCGAGAAGACCGATGCGCTGGAGCCCTTCCACCCGGACCGTGTCGCTTCCCGCATACTCGGCATGGGGGACGTGCTCAGCCTGGTGGAGGAGGCCGAACGCAAGATCGACAAGCAGAAGGCCGCGAAGCTGGCCGGCAAGCTGGGCAAGGGCAAGCGCTTCGACCTCGAGGATTTCCACGACCAGATGGAACAGATGCTGGGGATGGGCGGCCTGGGCTCTCTCATGGACAAGCTGCCGGGCATGGGGCAGTTGCCGCAGAACGTCCGCGAGCAGGTCAATGACCGCGACATGCACCGCATGCTGGCCATCATTCGTTCCATGACACCGCAGGAACGGCGTTTCCCGGACATCATCAAGGGCTCGCGACGGCGGCGTATCGCCGCCGGATCGGGAACCCGCGTGCAGGACGTGAACCGGCTGCTGAAGCAGTTCACGCAGATGCAGAAAATGATGAAGAAAATGTCCAAGGGCGGCATGAAGAAAATGATGCGCGGACTCAAGGGGCGCATGCCGCAGGGTTTCCCGTTCTGATCGGGCCGGCAGGCGGACACAAAGAAAAACGGCGAGTCCCGAAGGTCTCGCCGTAACGAAGGGTCACGTTACCGTCTTTCCCCCCTTGCCACCGGTTTGTTGTTGCTCTTGTCCGGTAATAAGGTCCAATCGCTGACCGCAGGCTGTTCTTGCTGACAACTGGCGGTCGAGCACCCCCGTTTCTTGTTGTTATGGTAGTTTCTGAAGTTCTCTCACCGCTCCCTGGTGCAACCGCTGTGCCAGAAATAAAAAATTCCAGAAAAACCGGCACTTGCGCCAGGCACGCGGCGCTCCTGTTTTGCCGGTCGAATGCGACTGTAAAATAATCCGTCATATCGGGGCTGATGCCGGTCCCGGAGGCTCTCATTCTATATATGTAAAAACAATAGGTTGTCTCATACAGGCTGGTTTTTTATGGGGGATTTTAAATGTGTAAATATATTCGACGATTGAAAGGATCGCCGACAACAGGGCCATTGCGGCCGGCGTGAGCCGCGGTGCTTCACTTTCCGTGGGAATCGCGTAAAATGCCCGCTTTTCGGTGGCGCCGGATGGTCCGGCCCGCGTGTTGTTCAAGTGCAGAGGTCAACTCTCGATGGTAACTATTCGACTGGCTCGCGGTGGTGCGAAGAAGCGGCCCTTTTTTCATGTAGTGGTGACGGATTCCCGCAATCGCCGCGACGGTCGCTATATCGAGCGCCTCGGGTTCTTCAACCCGGTGGCCACCGGCCAGGAGGTGCGCCTGCAGCTCGACACCGAGCGTATCGCCCACTGGGTGTCCAAGGGTGCCCAGCCCTCCGAGCGTGTCGCGCGGCTGCTCAAGGAGCAGACGCAGTAAGCGAACGCGAGGCACAGACCGCCATCGTCCCGCTCGGCCGGGTCTCGGGGGTCTATGGCGTGCGTGGCTGGATACGGGTGTATTCCTATACCCGGCCGCGCGAGAACATCGTCCGCTACCAGCCCTGGTACCTGAAGCAGGGCGGCGAGTGGAAGGAGATGGAACTGGCCGAGGGGCAGCGCCACGGCAAGGGCGTGATCGCCCGGCTGGCGGCCTGCAGCGATCGCGACCAGGCGCAACGGCTGATCGGTTGCGAAATCGGCGTGCGTCGCAGCCAGCTTCCGGAGTTGCAGCCGGGCGAGTACTACTGGCGCGACCTGGAGGGGCTCGAGGTGGTCAACCTTGCCGGCAAGAAGCTGGGCGTGGTGGACTCGCTGCTGGAAACCGGCGCCAACGACGTGCTGGTGGTGAAGGGGGAGCGCGAACGACTCATTCCCTTCGTCCAGGGACCGGTGGTCGTCGAAGTGGATCTGCAGCACGGTCGCATGCGGGTCGACTGGGACGAGGATTTCTAGTTCGTGCGCATCGATGTGGTCAGCCTGTTCCCCGGGATGATCCGGGAGGGCTGCAGCTACGGTATCCCGCGCATTGCGCAGGAGAAGGGTCTGCTGGAACTGGGGTTGTGGAATCCGCGCGACTTCAGCGAGGATCGCCACCGTCGCGTCGACGACCGCCCCTACGGTGGCGGCCCGGGGATGGTGATGCAGGTGCAGCCGCTGGCCGCGGCCATCGGCGCGGCGCGCACCCAGGGGCCGGGGCCGGTGATCTACCTGAGCCCGCAGGGCCGGCGCCTGGAGCAGGAGGCGGTGCGGCGTTTTGCGGCCATGCCGCACCTGATCCTGCTCGCCGGACGCTACGAAGGTATCGACGAGCGGCTCATCGGGCAGCAGGTCGACGAGGAGTGGTCCATCGGCGACTACGTGCTCAGCGGCGGCGAGCCGGCGGTGCTGGTGTGGATCGACGCCGTGACGCGCCTGTTGCCCGGTGCCCTGGGGCACGAGCAGTCGGCGCAGCAGGATTCGTTCGTGGACGGCCTGCTCGACTACCCGCATTATTCGCGGCCCGAGGTGGTGGAGGGTGAGCGGGTGCCGCAGGTATTGCTGGGCGGCAACCATGCCGAGATCCGGCGCTGGCGCCTGAAACAGTCGCTGGGGCGTACCTGGCAACGCCGGCCGGATCTGCTCGAAGGGCTGGAGCTGGACGAGGAACAACAGGCGCTGCTGGCGGAATTCATCCGCGAGCAGCAATCGGAGCAAACAGAGTGAAACCCGCAGCAGGGGAACAGAAATGAGCAACATCATCGCAGAACTGGAAAAGGAACAGATGACCAAGGAAGTCCCCGCGTTCGCGCCGGGTGATACCGTGGTGGTTCAGGTCAAGGTAAAGGAAGGCAACCGCGAGCGTCTGCAGGCCTTCGAGGGCGTGGTCATCGGCAAGCGCAACCGCGGCCTCAACTCGGCCTTCACGGTGCGCAAGATCTCGCACGGCGAAGGCGTGGAGCGCGTGTTCCAGACCTACAGCCCGGCAGTGGCCAGCATCCAGGTCAAGCGGCGCGGCGACGTGCGCCGTGCCAAGCTCTACTATCTGCGCGGACTCTCCGGCAAGGCGGCACGCATCAAGGAGAAGCTCTGACTTCGTGCGGCCCGGACGGCCAACGAGTGCTGTTGCGTACGACGGGCAACCCCTTTCCGGGTTGCCCGTTCTGCTTTGGGGCCACCGTTGCCGTGGCTGCTGCGCCGGGGACGGCCGGTGACCAGCGGCGGCCGGGATGCGGTCTTCGATACCGAGGTGGGCCTGCTGGGAATCCGGCTGCAGCAGGGAGTGCTGGTGGAGCTGTCCTTCCTTGCGGCCGGCGTCGCGCCCAGGGAGCCCGCTAGCCCGCAGGCCGCACGGGTGGTGGCGGCGATTCGCCGCTATTTCGAAACGCCCCGGGCCGCCGTGGAGGTCGACTTCCGTCTGCAGGGGACGGCATTTCAGCGCCGCGTGTGGGAGGCGCTGCGTACCATTCCCGCCGGTACCACCATCACCTACGGTGCGCTGGCGGCCCGTCTCGGCAGCGGCGCGCGGGCGGTCGGCAATGCCTGCAGGCGCAACCCCCTGCCCATCGTCGTGCCCTGTCACCGGGTGGTGGCCAGTCGCGGTCCCGGCGGTTTCGCCGGCCGGCGTGACGGACGTCTGCTGGAGGTGAAACGCCGGCTGCTGCAACTCGAGGGTATTGAAACCACGGCCTGATGCCCCCATGGTCTGAGGGACGATATACCCAGGGCCGCGAGCGCCGGCCGGAAACCCTTCAGGAGGTGGTTTGCAAACCATGGCGACCGATACGCAGAAAGAAACACTGGAATTCCAGACCGAGGTTCGGCAGCTGCTGAACCTGATGATTCATTCCCTCTATTCCAACAAGGAAATCTTTCTCCGCGAGCTGGTATCCAATGCCGCGGACGCCTGTGACAAGCTGCGCTTCGAGGCGCTGTCCGATGATTCGCTCTACGGCGACGACAGCGAGCTGAAGATCCGGGTGAGCTTCGACAAGGAGGCGCGCACCATCACCGTCGCCGACAATGGCATCGGCATGTCGCGCCAGGAAGTGATCGACAACATCGGCACCATCGCCAAGTCCGGCACGCGCCAGTTCTTCGAATCGCTCACCGGCGACCAGAGCAAGGATGTGGAACTCATCGGCCAGTTCGGCGTCGGCTTCTATTCCAGTTTCATCGTCGCCGACCAGGTGACCCTGACCACCCGCCGTGCCGGTGCCCCGGCCTCGGAGGCGGTGCGCTGGATCTCCGACGGCGAAGGCAGCTACACGCTGGAGTCGGTGGACAAGGACAGCCGTGGCACCGAGGTGACCCTGCACCTGCGCGAGGGGGAGGACGAGTTCCTCGACCCCTTCCGGCTGCGCTCCATCATCAAGAAGTACTCCGACCATATCTCGCTGCCGGTGGAGATGCCGTCGACCGACAAGGAAGGCGAGTTCGAGGTGGTCAACAGCGCCTCGGCGCTGTGGCGCCTGCCCAAGCGCGAGATCAGCGACGAAGACTACCGCGAGTTCTACAAGCACGTGGCCCACGACTTCGGCGAGCCGCTGGCCTGGAGCCACAACCAGGTGGAAGGCACGCAGTCCTATACCAGCCTGCTGTACATCCCGAAGCAGGCGCCCTTCGACCTCTGGGACCGCGAACACCGTCACGGCATCAAGCTGTACGTGCGCCGCGTGTTCATCATGGACGACGCCGAGAACCTGATGCCGCAGTACCTGCGCTTCGTGCGCGGGCTGGTGGATTCCGACGACCTGCCGCTCAACGTCTCGCGCGAGATCCTGCAGAAGAACAAGTTCATCGACAGCATCCGCGCCGCCTCGGTGAAGAAGATCCTCGGTCTGCTGGAGACCATGGCGAAGGAAGAGCCGGAGAAATACGCCGAGTTCTGGAAGCAGTTCGGCCAGGTGCTGAAGGAAGGTCCGGCCGAGGACTACGCCAACCGCGAGCGGATCGCGAAACTGTTGCGCTTCGCCTCCACCCACAACGACTCCGACGAGCAGAACGTGTCGCTGGAGGACTATGTCAGCCGCATGAAGCCGGGGCAGGACAAGATCTACTACATCACCGCCGACAGCTACGCGGCGGCGAAGAACAGCCCGCACCTGGAGGTGTTCCGCAAGAAGGGCATCGAGGTGCTGCTGATGTACGACCGCGTCGACGAGTGGCTGGTCTCGCACCTGACGGAGTTCGACGGCAAGCCGCTGGTGTCGGTTGCCAAGGGCGAGCTGGACCTGGGCGAGCTGAGCGACGAACAGGAGAAGAAGGAAGCCGAGAAGGTCGAGAGCGAGTTCAAGGATCTCGCCGGTCGCATCAAGGAGGCCCTGGGCGAGGATGTCAGCGAGGTGCGCATCAGCCACCGGCTCACGGATTCGCCGGCCTGCCTGGTACTCGGCGAGCACGAGATGGCGGTGCACCTGCAGCGGATCATGAAGCAGGCGGGCCACGAGTTGCCGGAGAGCAGGCCGGTACTGGAGATCAATCCGCAGCATCCGCTGGTCGCCCACCTGCAGGATGAAAAGGACGAACAGAAGTTCAACGACTGGTCACGGCTGCTGTTCGAGCAGGCCATGCTCAGCGAGGGCGGGCAGCTGGAAGATCCGGCCTCCTTCGTCAGGCGCATGAACAGGATGCTGGTGGAGATGGCGCAGTAACAACCAGGGTCTGATGGAGGTGGAATCCGGCCGCGGGGGCTCCGGTAAGGGGCTTCGCTTAGCGCTGCGGGCCGGTGACCCCGCCGGGCTTCGGCGCAGGCAGCCTCGCGGCCCGTCCGCAGCGTTCGCCCTGTGTGTCCGGCCGCCGGCACGCGACCGGGCACACAGGCCCGACTCGAAGAGGTGACAGGGTGACAGACAAACCACAAATCCGGGTCACCGTCTTCAGTGACTACATCTGTCCCTTCTGCTACATCGGTGATGCGCGCCTGCAGCGATTGCGCGAGGAGTTCGATCTGAAGGTCAACTGGTGTTTTCTGGAGATCCATCCGGAGACCCCGGCGGAAGGTCAGCCGGTGAGCGCGCTCGGTTATCCATCGGCGAGCTGGGAACGCATGATGGCGACGCTGATGGAAATGGCGCGCGAGGACGGCCTGGTCCTGCGCGAGCACGATTTCACCACCTGTTCCCGCTCCGCCCTGCAACTGGCCGAGGCGGCCAAGTTCATCGATCCTGTCCTGTTCTATCGTCTGCACGAAGCGCTGTTTCGCGCCTTCTTCGTCGAGGGCGAGAACATCGGCTCAGCGGAGGTCCTGGAAGAACTGGCGCTGGCTGCCGGCCTGTCGCAGTCGCAGTTCGAGACGGCACTGCACGACCGCGACGCCGCCGCGCGCCTGCGCCAGTATCGCCGGGCGGCGCAGGAACTGGGCGTGCAGGCGACGCCCACCTTCTTCATCGGCGAGCGGCGGCTCGACGGCGCGGTGCCGGTCGAAGAATTGCGCGCCGCGGCCCGGGCGGCGGCCTGATGGCAGAGGGCGTGCGTATCGACAAGTGGCTGTGGGCGGCGCGCTTCTTCAAGACGCGCAGCCTGGCGGCACAGGCGGTGGCCGGCGGCAAGGTGCAGCTCAACGAGGCCCGCGTCAAGCCGGCGCGGGCGCTGAAGCCCGGTGACCAGCTGGAGATCCACAAGGCCGGTTTCGAATACCGCATCGAGGTGCTGGCGCTTTCGGACCGCCGCGGCCCGGCGAAGGTGGCGCAGACCCTGTACCGCGAACACGAGGACAGCGTGCGCCGGCGCGCGGCGCTGCGCGAACAGCAGCGGCTGGCGGCCGCCAGCGCGCCGCACCCGGCGCGGCGGCCGGACAAGAAAGCGCGCCGTCAGCTGCGGGGGCTGAAGGGATGAGTCGCCCGCTGACGCCGCTGCTGGCGGTGGACATCATCATCGAGATGACGGACCGTCCCGCTCGCCCCATCGTGCTCATCGAGCGCCGCGACCCGCCCCATGGCTGGGCCTTGCCGGGCGGTTTCGTGGACGTGGGGGAGCGACTGGAGGATGCGGCGGTACGCGAGGCGCGCGAGGAGACTTCGCTGCCGGTGCGGCTCGATCGTCTGCTGGGCTGCTATTCCGATCCCGCGCGTGATCCGCGCGGTCACACCGTGAGCGCCGTCTACGTCGCCCAGGCGAGTGGAGAGCCGGTGGCACGGGACGATGCGCGCCACCTGGAACTGTTCGACCCGCACCATTGTCCGCCGCTGGTTTTCGACCATCCGCGGATCATCGAGGATTACCTGCTGTGGCGTGAAAGCGGTCGTCTGCCGCCCCTGCGGCGACGCTGATCAGCAGTAGGCGGCCTCGTGCACGAACGGCCGCTGGCGGAGATTGTCCAGGATGAGCAGGAAGGGATCGTTGAGGGGATCGGTGTCGATCCAGAGGGGGGCCGGCGCCTGCCCGCTGTGCCGGCCCCGGGCCGGGGTTTCAGCCGATGGTGAGGGACAGCCCATCAGGGCCAGATCGTAGTTGCGCAGCGACATGGCGATCTGCGCCTCCTTGGCGGATCGCGCGCGGAACAGCGTCAGTTGGCGGCCGACCGTGTTCTGGACCAGTTCGGCGATGCGGTCGTCGTCCTCCAGGTGAAGGATGGAGGGCGCCTGTCCCGCCGCCCGTTGCCCCGCCTGCTTGAGCGCGAACACCAGCCGGGCATAGTCGCCGCTGCGCTGCAGCCAGTCCGGTCCGGTGTCGTCGTGGCGCGGTCGCGCGGTCGAGGAGATGACGATGATGGAGACCCAGGGGTGTTCCTGGCGCAGTTCGAGGGCAAAGGAAATGCCGTCGCGATCGGCCAGCAGCAGGTCCACGGCAACGCCGTCGTAGTGCTGTTCCCACATCAGCTGCCGCACCTCGTCGGCCTCGGTGGCGACGTCCACGTCCATGCCGCTTGCCCGAAAACGCCGGCACAGCGGGTCCAGTTTGCGGGTGTCCGAGGAGCAGAGTAACAGGCGCGGGGTTGGGATTTCGCTGGCTTGCATGTGACCCTTGTGCGGTGTCCGATGATCGTGTCTAGCTAACGGCGGTTGCGGTGATTTATTGAGTCCCCGGCGGTGTCGGCCTGGAGCCTCTCCGGGCCGTCTCAACCCCTTGTGTCAGCGTGGTTTTCTTCCGGTTTTCATGCAATTTGCCGGCACTTTGCGTACCATGGAACAATTTGACAGAAGCGTCCGCTGCCCCGTTGCCGGGGACCGGCCGGCGCGCAGAGATTCCCGGAGCAGGCATGCGTCCATCGCAATTGTTGACAGTACTCGAAACCGAATTCCAGAGCGTGCAACACGGACAGCACACCCCGGTGATGCTGTGGGGGCCGCCCGGCGTGGGCAAGTCCCAGATCGTCGCCC
>DROT01000050.1 GCA_011321775.1 Gammaproteobacteria bacterium
CTGTTGCTTTTTCTTCGCCTGTTCCTTCTGCTCCTGCTGCTTCTGTCCCTTCTTCTGTTTTTCCTTCTTTTCTTTTTCCTTGCGCGCCTTCTCAGACTTCGCCTCCGCCAGCATGGCGCTGGTCAGACCGAGGTTGTGACGCGCATCCTCGTGTTCGGGATCGCGCAACAGCACCTTGCGGTAGGCCTCCGCCGCCGCTTCCAGCTTGCCCTCGCGGAAGCGGCTGTTGCCGAGATTATAGAGCGCCTGGGTCTTGACCTCTTCACGATCGACACGCTTGAACGACTCCGCCGCCTTGCTGTATTCCCCCGCCCGGTACTCGGCCACACCCTTGCGGTAGTCGTCCTCGAAGACCTCGGCCGCCTGTCGGAAATGTCCCTCCCGATACAGCTCCGCGCCGCGCTGTTCATGATTTTCGAACAGTTCGCGCAGGCCGGCCTGGGCCGGCACGGTCAGCCACAGGGTGAGCACGGCGAGTGCCATAGGCGGCCACAGTCTCATGCCACTTCTCCCGCAGAGGCACGCCGCAGCCCGGCGGCGGGCCGGAACAGATACAGCAGAATCAGGATGGCGGCAGCCAGTGGCCAGTAGAAATATTCGTTCCACACCAGCGTCTGCATCTTCTCGTTCTGGCGCTTGCGCGCATGCGACAGGATGGCGTCGAGAATGGCGCGGGTGTCGTCGTCGCGGAAGTCGGCGACGCGGTACACGCCACCGCCGGCCTGCGCCAGCTCCTTAAGACGATCCTCGTTGAGCCACGACATCACCGGTTCGCGGCCGCGGGTCGCCAGTCCCGGGACCGGGCCGCCCTGGTCGCTGCCCACGCCGAGCACGTGGAAGCGGATACCCTTCTCGTACAGGGCGTGGACCTGGGCGTCGAGGCCGGTCTCGGTGAAGTCGCCGTCGCTGATGAGCAGGATGTTGTGGGCCACGTCCTTGTCGCGCTGCCCCTCGAGCAGGGCGGCCGCCCGCTCGATGGCGGCTGACACGCGGCTGCCCTGCAGCTGCACCAGCTGACTGGAGAGCGCCGGCAGCTGGCGCACGATGCTCTCGCCGTCCTCGGTGATGGGCGTGACCACGTGCGCAATGGTGGCGAAGGCGACCAGGCCGATGCTGATGCCGGGGTTGTCGCGCACCAGGTCCTGGATCTCCTGGCGGGCACGCTCGAGGCGTGAAGGATTCACGTCGGCGACGTCCATGGAACGCGAGATGTCGAGCAGCACCACCAGGTCGGCACCCGGCTCGAAAGGGCTCATCTGGCGGAAGTCCCAGCGCGGGCCGGCCATTGCCAGGGTCGCCAGCGTCCACGCCAGCACCCACAACAGCAGCGGGCGCTTGCTGGCCACGCGATGGGTGATCGCCGAGCCACTGAGATAGGGCAGCAGGCGGGCATCGGCGTAGCGCTCTTCCAGACCGTGCTCACGATAGGGGGCCGATAGGCGCAGCCACAGCAGCACCGCCGGGATCGCCAGCAGGGCGAGCAGCCACAGCGGCTGGGCGAAATGGAAACCGCTCTCAGGCATGCGAACTCCCCCCGAAGCGGCGTGCACGCGCGCCCGGGAACAGGCCCAGCAGCAGCAACGCCAGCAGTGCCAGCGCCAGCGGCCAGCGGTACAGAGGATGGGGAATGAGCACCGTGCGCGCCTCCGCCTTGCTCTTCTCCAGTTCGTCGATACGCTTGTAGATGGTCTCCAGTGCGCCGGTGTCGGTAGCGCGGAAGTACTCGCCGCCGGTGACATGGGCGATACGGCGCATCACCGCCTCGTCGAAACCGAGGTCGTTGCGCGTCACCAGGCGACCGTCCTCGACGATGGGCACCTCCTTGCGATCGCTGCCGACACCGATGGCATAGATCCGCACCCCTTCGTGGGCGGCCAGTTCGGCCGCCACCAGCGGCGGCAGGATGCCGGCGGTGTTCTCACCGTCAGCGATCAGAATGAGCACGCGCGATCCCTTCGGGCGCTCGGCCAGCTTCTTCACCGCCAGACCGATGCCGTCCCCCATGGCGGTACCGTCGCCGGCGATGCGCGGAACCAGGTCGTCCAGCAGGCGGCGTACCGCGTCGCGGTCCAGGGTCAGCGGCGACAGCACGAAGGCCTGGCTACCGAAGATGATGAGACCGACGCGGTCGTCGATGCGCCCGTCGATGAAGCGTCCCATGACGCCCTTGACCACCTGCATGCGGCTCACCTCGCGACCGTCCACGGTGAAGTCGAGCGCTTCCATGGAGTGTGAGGCGTCCACCGCCAGCATCAGGTCGTAACCCTCGCTGCGCTCCTCGGTGTGCGGCTCCAGCCACTGCGGCCGCATCATCGCCAGCGTCAGGCCGGTCCACATCACCGCCAGCAGGCCGTAGTAGGCGCGGGTGCCGAAACTCAATGCCGGATGTTCGGTACGGAAAGCCGTCTTGAGGTTGGCGAGCGCCGGGTGCAACAGGGTCACCTTGCGTTCACGGGTGTCGTTGGAGACCCAGGAACGCTTGTCGCTCAGCAGCCACATGGCAGCTGGTATCAACAGCAGCAGACCCATCCACGGCCAGTGAAAATCAAACACGGCGCCGCCCTCCGCGCCGCTCGGTCCACACCAGCGCCGCATCGATGAGCACCAGCAACTGTTCGCGACCGTCGCGCGCCTGGTCCGGCGGCGCATAGGGCAGGCTCAGCAGCACCTTGCCACGCGTGGTCCACTGGAAACCGGCCGGATCGTTGTCCTGCAACCACTGCAGCCAGCGCTCGCCGCTGAGGCCGGCAGCCCGTTCGCGACCGAGTCGCGCCACGGCGATGCGCCGCAACAGCTGCGACAGCTCGCCGGCCAGCTGGTTTACCGGCAGGCTGCGTCCACGCTGCCTGAGCGTGCGCAACTGCCGCCAGGCATCGCGCCGCCAGGAACCGGCCGGATAGCGGCGCAGGTTGCGCAGCAGCAGTACCAGCGCCAGTATCAGCAGCACGCCGAGTGCAGCCAGCAACCACCAGCCGGGGGCCAGCGGCCACCAGGGGATGGCGTCGAGGCCGTGGATATCGCGCAGCTGGTCGGCGAGTTGCGGCGTCACAGGAAGCCCCTCATGCGCTGGCGCCGCTCCAGCCCCTGCCGCAGCGAGCGGTGTACGTCCTCGCGGGTGTCCAGCGGGATGAGCGCGCAGCCGGCACCGTTGGCCAGCTTCGTGAGACGCTCGCGACGCTGCTGCCAGGCCTCCTGGTAGGCACGGCGTCCGGCGGGATCCGTGGTGTTCACCGACAGCAGCTCGCCGTCGGGACCGCGAAACAGCACCTCGCCCATGTCCGGCAACTCGCGATCGGCGACGTCGTCGACCGGCAGCAGTACCACCGAATGGTGCTGGCGCAGCTGGCTCAGCCCCTTGCGCAGCCCCTTGTGCTCGCGGTTGAAATCGGCAATCACGAACACCAGTCCGCCGGTGCCGATACCGCGGCTGGCACGCTGCAACACGTTCGACAGCATCTCCGGCGGCGGCTCGCCGCCCTCTTCCGCGGTGCCGGTGAGGGCCTTGAGCAGGCGCCACAGGGCGCGTCGGTCCTTGGTCGGCCCGAAGTAGACATTGTCCTGTTCGCGGCTGCCGAACAGCAGGCCGCCGACGCGGTCGTGCAGACTGTTGGCCGCCCAGCCGAGCAGCGCCGCGGCGCGCGCCGCCTGCACCGACTTGAAGGTACCGCGGGTACCGAAGTTCATGTGCGGCCCCACGTCCACGCACAGCATGACGCTGCGTTCGCGCTCCTCCCGGAACACCTTGAGGTGGGGGTCACCGGTGCGCGCCGTCACCTTCCAGTCCATGTTGCGGATGTCGTCGCCTTCGCGGTACTCGCGCACTTCCTCGAAATTGAGCCCCTGGCCACGGAACACCGAGGCATAGAGACCGCTGAAGGAGGAATTGACCAGATGGTGCGAGGCCAGGCCGAGCGTGCGCGCCTGGTGCCGCAGTTCCAGCAGGTCGTCCAGGCGGGGAGACAGCGTCATGACAGCCGACGTGTTCAGGGAATCGCCACCAGTGACAGCAGACGTTCGATGAGGTCGTCGGTGGTGATGCCTTCCGCTTCCGCCTCGAAGGTCAGCAACAGGCGGTGACGCAGCACGTCGGCGGCGATCTCCTGGATGTGCTCCGGCGAAACGAAGGACTCGCCGTACAGCCAGGCGCGCGCCCGCGCACAGCGTGCCAGCGCCAGGGTGGCGCGCGGCGAGGCGCCGAAGCGGCACCAGCGGGCCATGTCGCGGTCATAGGCGCGCGGCTTGCGCGTCGCCTGCACCAGGTCGACGATATAGCTGTTCAGCTTCGGGTCCATGAAGATCTCGGCCACGGCGGTGCGCATGCGGAACAGCGCGTCCTGTGACAGCGGGATGGCCGGTGGCTTCGGTTTCTCGCGCTGGCGGTCGTTGTCCAGCTCGAGGATCTTCAGTTCCTCCTCGCGGTTCGGGTAGTCCACCACCACCTGCATCAGGAAACGGTCCAGCTGCGCCTCGGGAAGATGATAGGTACCTTCCTGTTCGACCGGGTTCTGGGTCGCCAGCACCATGAACAGGCGCGGCAGCGGATAGGTCTTCTGCCCCACCGTGATCTGGCGCTCGCCCATGGCCTCCAGCAAGGCCGCCTGCACCTTGGCCGGTGCGCGGTTGACCTCGTCGGCCAGCAGGATGTTGTGGAACAGCGGGCCGGGCCGGAACTCGAACTCGGCCTTCTCCTGCCGGTAGATGTCGGTACCGACGAGATCCGAGGGCAGCAGGTCGGGGGTGAACTGGATGCGATGGAAGTCACCCTCGATGGCCTCGGACAAGGCGCTCACGGCGGTGGTCTTGGCCAGTCCCGGCATGCCTTCCACCAGCAGGTGGCCGTCGCTCAGCAGGCAGATGAGCATGCCGTCGATGAGGTTGTGCTGACCGATGACGTGGGACGCGATGTGCTTGCGAACGGGGTCGAGACTGCTGGGGCTGATGCTGCTCACTGCTGATGGTTTCCTGCTTTGGTTCGGAATGGTACTGCATTTCGGCACCGCCTGCGCGCACGGCTGTCTGCGGTCAACCGTTGCCGGCGCCGCGGCGCCGGCCTCGCTTGTTGTCTGCCATCCCTGGGAGTACGGCGCCCGGCTGTCACCTCGTTGCCGGCTGCCGCGGGGAAGAACGATCAACGACCGACGGTCGGTGGCGCGGCCTTCCAGCTGGTGTTCTGCGGCGAGGCCGCATTGGAACCGACTTGGGCACAATAGATGTGCGGCGAGGTGCCTTCGGTGCTGACATAGGTGATCAGGCATTCCATGCGGTTCGCCTGGTCCACGATCTTGCGTACGATGAGATCGCCTTCGCGCATGTGATCCGTCTGTACCAGGCCGCCCTTTCCAGCGCCCACGCTATCATAGCATTGCAGCGAAGGCGAGGTGCCGCCGGTATCGACGTAGGCGGCGACACAGGTCTTGTGGCTCTCGGGATCGGCGATCTTGTAGACCTCCAGGTCACCCTCGCGCAGATGACCGTTGCTGATCATGGCTTCGGAGCTACGGAACTTGGGCCCCTTGTCGTAGTGATAGCAGTCGATGGCCGGTGAAGTGCCGGCCGTGCTGACATAGGCGACCAGGCAGGACTCGTCGTTGATCTCGTCCTTGATCTTGCGGATGATCAGCTTGCCATCCTTGTAGTGCCCCACCTGGCTGATCTTGGAACGGAAACCCGACGGCACGTCATAGCAGCTGATCATCGGACTGGTACCGGTGGTACGGATGTAGAACGCCAGGCAGATGCGATTGCTCTCCAGGTCCGAAACCGTGCGCACGACGAGATCGCTCTCGCGCAACTTGCCGGTCTGTACCAGCAGCGTGGATTCATAGTCCCCGGCCATGGACACGAGCGGCATGGCGGCAAGCAGAATGAGAAGCAGCTTTTTCATGATCAGTTACCGTTTCAGGTTCTGTTATTATCTTGAGGTCGCGATCGACTTCCGCTGTCGCGAAAGGACAGGGGCAGGCTCTTCCGATGGTGCCGATTCCCATCCCGCCCTTACTTGTTACAGCATAATGACAGCCGTGTACAGTGGGCGTTGATGCAGGTCAATCGCAGGCCGATCGCAGTCGTTGCAGGGTGTTGAACCTGTTGCAGCGGTGTTGCAGGGAGGAGTTTGCGTGTTGCATCCACGCTAGTTCAATGACTTAATTCGCCAACTGAAAGTCACTTGTAATTACAGCGTTGCACGCCATCATGCCGGCCGGCTCGAATTCACACTATAAAACAGACTGTTGCGTATTGGTGCACATCTTGCAGAGAGGGTATTGTTAATACATACACCTGTGTTACGCGGCGAGGAAAATACAGTGAAACGTACAACCATTGTTTCGATAGCGTCTCTTGCAGCCCTGCTGCTGGTCGACGCCGCGGTAATGAATGTTGCCCGGGCCTTCGACTTCGGTGACATGATGAACCCCGGCGACTGGTTCAACAGCCATCACGATGACGATTACTACTATGACCGGTACCGTTATGGGTACGGCCCCTATGGCTGGGGTGGACCCTATGGCTACGGACCCTACGGCGGCTGGGGTGGTCCCTACGGCTACGCTCCCTACGGCTGGGGCGGCTATCCTGGCTACGGTTATCCGGGTGCCGTCGTGGTGACACCGCAGACCAACACCAACCAGGCCCCTCCGCCGAAACTGCCGGAATAGGGCTTCGGACGGAACCCGCACCCGGCTGTTGCGGCTGCAGGCCCACACCATATTCCAGAGGATCTGACACGTGAGACACAAACCCAACAGGCTTGGCGGCGCCCTGCTGCTGGCCGGACTGCTGCTGAGCGGCAGCGCCGGTGCGTTCAACATGGGAAACATGATGAATCCGTCGAAGTGGATGAACAGCAACAAGCACGACGATGACGACTACTACGACGACTACCGCCGTGGCGGCTACCCGCCTCCGCCGCCGCCCCCCGGCTACGGTGGCCCCGGCTATGGCACTCCGGGTTACGGAGCCCCCGGCTACGGCGCTCCCGGATACGGCCGACCGGGTTATGGCGGCGCACCCTATGGTGCACCGGCGAACCAGCCGAAACGCCCAGACGGCGGCGGCGAGGAAGCTGAAATCCAGCGACTGAAAGAACGTATCCGGAGGCTGGAACAGTCCCAGCAACAGAATCGTCAGCCCCCTCCCGCCCCGGCGCAGCCGGGCGCGCCTTACCAGGGCAACCGCTACGGCCAGCAACCCGGTTACCAGCAGCAGTCCCTGCCACCCTACGGTGGCCCGCAACAGGGTAACCGCTTCCGGCCGATGGACGCCAACTGAACACCGGCGAACGCCATCCCGGCGCCCGCCGGGATGGCTGCGGCGCCTGCAGCCCGCCCTGAAGTCCGGTCCGCCCTCCGCAGACCGGCCAGCGGCCGAGGCAGCGCCGTACCTCGTGGAATGGATCCCCGCCTTTCCCCCCCGGCGGAGAGGGAATGACCAGCCATTGCCCTGACTTTCCGTGCCGCGGTACCATTGGCGAATCGCCGCCACGGGGCAGCAACGACGGGAGAAGCTTTCGATGCAGGTCAGGGAGATAATGAACACACGCCTGAAGACGGCGACTGCGGACGATCTGATCAAGGACATCTCGACACTGATGTGCCTGAACAAGATCAGTGGCGTTCCGGTAGTGGAGGATGGTGACCGCCTCATCGGCGTGCTGTCGGAGAAGGACATCCTCCACTGCGTGTTTCCGGATGCCCACGAACTCTTTCTCAACGGCGAACGGCCCAACTACGAGCGCATGGAGAAGGAATTCCGCAACGTACTCAACCGCAAGGTCGGCGAACTCATGACCAAGGTGGTATCGACGGTCTCCCCCGAAATGCCCGTGATGAAGGCCGCGTCCATGATGTGGCTGAAAAAGATTCGCCGCATCCCGGTGGTCGAGGAGGAACGCCTGGTCGGTATCGTCAGCATCGGCGACGTGCACCGGGCGCTGTTCCAGCAGCACCTGGTAAACGACTGAAGCCGGTACCGGCCTGTCCACGAAAGGGTGAACCCCATGTCCGAAATCCAGTTCCAGAGAGAGTTGAGCGACGAGATCAAGGTGTCTCCGGAAGCCGTCGAGCAACTGCTCGCCATCATCGAGAACGAAGACGGCGTGAATGGCGTGCGCGTCTTCGTCGCCGGCGGCGGCTGCGGCGGCATGAGCTACGGCATGACCTTCGTCGAACAACCCACCGAGTTCGATTGCGTCCTCGAGGCAGGTGAGCTCAGGATCTACGTCGACAGCGTGGCCCTCGGTTTCCTCGAAGGCGTGGAGATCGACTACCGCACCCAGGGCATGAACCGCAGCTTCGTATTCAAGAACGTGTTCGCCAATACCGGCGGAGCCGGTACCTGTGGCGCCTGCGGCGCCGCCGGCGGCGGGTGCGCCTGAAGAATCCGCGCCTGCTGCTGGTATCGCAGCCGGACAGTTACCGCCTCGCCCCCTACCTGGCGGCTGCGGGGCGCCTCGGACTGGAGGTGCTGGTCGCCTCCCGCGGGGCGCACTCCCTGGTGTCCGAGGTCCATGCCGGCCTGCACGTCGACCTGGACGATCCCGGCGCCGCGCTGGAACACATCCTCGACGCCGCTCGCCAACGACCCTTCGCCGGCGTACTCGGTTGTGACGACAGCACCGTGGAACTGGCCGCGCACGCGGCGCAGCAACTGGATCTGCCGCACAACCCGCCGCGCGCCGCGCGTGAGTCGCGGCGCAAGGACCTGGCCCGTGCCCGGCTGGCGCGGGCCGGCTGCGCGGTACCGGCCCACCGCCTGATCGACCTCGAACGACCGGTGCTTCCACAGATCGAAGGTCTGCGCTGGCCCTGCGTGCTCAAGCCGATCCACCTGTCCGCCAGCCGCGGCGTGATCCGTGCCGACGACGAGGCCGGCTTCGTCGCCGCCTGCGAACGCATCCGCGGCATCATTGCCGGCTCCGGCGAGGATTTCGAAACGCGGCACCTGCTCGTCGAGGACTATATCGATGGCGTGGAGGTGGCCTGGGAAGGCTACCTGCGGCGGGGGAAACTGCACACCCTGGCCCTGTTCGACAAGCCCGATCCGCTTCAGGGTCCCTTCTTCGAGGAAACCATCTACGTCACCCCCTCACTGCTCGCGCCGGAGACTCAGCAGAAGATCCGCCAACGGGTGGCGCAGGCCTGTCGCGCCCTGGGCCTGGACACCGGTCCGGTACACGCGGAACTGCGTATCGACGGCCACGATGCCTGGATACTGGAGGTGGCTACACGAACCATTGGCGGCGACTGCGCCCGGGTACTGGACGACGCGGGCTTCAATCTCGAAGAACTCGCCATCTCGCTGGCCATCGACACCCCGCATCGGGCATCACCCCCACAAGGGGCGCGTGGGGTCATGATGATCCCGGTCCGCCGCGGCGGCATCCTGCGACGCGTGGAAGGTATCCTGGCGGCGCGGCGCGTGCCGCTGGTCGAACGCGTCGACATCCTGGTTCGCGAGGGACAGGAACTGGTGCCGCTGCCGGAAGGCAACCGCTATCCCGGCTATATCTTCGCCCGCGGCGAGTCGCCGCAGGAAGTCACCCGGGCGCTGCGAACTGCCTGTGCCAGGCTGGATTTCGTGGTCGCCCCGTTGCTGCGGATGGAAAAGATCGGGCACTGACGCCCGTGCCCTGCAGCGGCCCGTTGCCGGGTCAACCGTTACTTCTTGCCGCCGCCCTGCTGGAAGCCGGCCGGCGCCTGCCCGTAGTCGCCCTCGTCGAAGAAGAAGCCGCGCATGTGGCGTTCGATCAGTTCCAGGTGTTGCGGATCCGCCGTCGTGAGTCCGTTTTCGTTGATGATGGTGGTCAGGCGCTCCAGCCACTGCCGCCAGCCCTCGCGCGATACGTTTTCATAGATGCGCTGGCCGAGTTCACCCGGATGCGGCGGCCTGTCCAGCCCTTCCGCCTCGACCTTCAGTACCACGCACTGCACCATTCTCGCCATCGATCTGCTCCCTATTCCGTATTCCCGCCAGCCTGCTCGTATTTCTTCAACAGCACACCGTCCTCACCGCAACAGGCCGCAGCGCACTTGCGGGGCTGATGCAATTGTTCACTGCCGCCTTCGAGGTAATACTCGAGCGGCCGGTTCTCACCGGCACAGTCGCAACCCTTGTCATTATACACGTACACATTCCGCAACCCGGCGCGCAGCGCCTCGTCGCGCGCCGCGAACAGCGACGCCTCGGGGGTTGGCGGCACATCGGCCAGGCGATAGGCCGGGAAAAAGCGGGTGATGTGCCAGGGGCTGTCGCTGCCGAGATGATCGCGTACCCAGCGGGCGATGCGGTAGTGTTCCCGCGGATCGTCGTTCTTTCCGGGGATGATATTGGTCCGCGTCTCCACGTGTATCCCGAGTTCGCTCGCGCGCCGGATGGCGTGCAGCACCTGCCGCACACGCGCCGGTCGACAGATCTCGCGGTAGAAATCGTCGCTCAGACTCTTGATATCGGAGCAGAGCACGTCGATATGGGGGGCCATCAGCTCCAGTGCCTCGTCGGTGACGAAACTGTTGGAGACATAGACGGTATAGAGGCCCGCCTGGTGCGCCAGCCGGCTGACATCGAGCACGTACTCCAGCCACACGGCCGGCTCCGAATAGGTGAAGGCGATCCCCTGGACGCCGGCACGCACGGCTGTGTCGACCAGCTCCTGCGGTCGCACCCAGGCCGCGGTGGAACGGCCGCGGGCCAGGTCGTCGAGCGCACTCACCCCCCAGGAGATGTCCAGGTTGTGACAGCCGCCGCAACGGAAACTGCAGCCGTAGCTGCCGACCGACAGCACCCGGGTTCCGGGCCGGAAATGCCGTACCGGCTTGTCCTCGATGGCATCGATACTGATCGAGGACAGGATGCCCCAGGAGAGGTTGTAGAGGGTACCGTTACGGTTCACGTGCGCCTGGCAGAAGCCGCGCTGACCGTGGCCGATGCGGCAACGCCACAGGCACAGATTGCAACGCGTGGTGCCGTCCGCCAGCCGCTCCTGCAGACGGGTCTCGACGAGCTGGTAGCGGGCGGGCGCATTCATGGCTCTGGCTTCCTGGACCGGGCGGATGGCCCACCGGGCCACCGGCCGATCACTATAGACCTCCCTCGTCCGAATACAACGCCTTCAGGATGGGGCATTCGCGTGGCGCGCCGGCGTCCTCCTCGCAACGACCGGCCAGTTCCCGCAGTGCCGAACGAACCCGTTGCAGGTCCTGGATCCGCTGTTCGACCTCCTCGACCTTGGCCAGTGCCTGGGCGCGGATGTCACGGCAACTGCCGGGCCCCTCGCTCAGCGCCAGCAGGGACTGTATGTCGTTCAGGGTGAAGCCGAGAGACTTGGCCCGGCGAATGAACTTTACCCGCGCCACGATCTCCAAGGGGTACTGGCGGTAACCGGACGGGGACCGCCCGGGTTCGGCGAGGAGACCGCGACGTTCGTAGAAGCGGATCGTCTCCACCTTGACACCGGCGCGCTTCGCCAGCTGGCCGATGGTCAGCGAGTCGGCCACGCTACCGCTCCCGGCGCCCCCGACACCGGTTCGACCGTGACCGCATGCCTTGACCCTGTACCAAGGTTCATGGTCTAGAGTGTAACGACACCGTACCACAACGACAATCAGCAAGGTACGACGCGGCAAGGACGGGATGAAAGGGAAAGGAGGAGGACGATGCCATATCGCTGGTGCCGACGCCACGCGGCGCGCATACGCGCCGCCATTCGCTACCCGGGTGGCAGGACCGCTCACGGGAACACCCGGGATATCAGCCTGGAGGGCGCGTTCCTGGAGGTGGAGATGGTCGATCCTCCGCCGAACGCGCTGGTCCAGTTGCTGCTCTCCATCGACGGGAAACAGTTCTGCCTGCCCGCGGTCGTGGTGCGTCACGACATCGAGGGCGTGGCCATTCGCTATCACAGTCCCAGCGACGAACTCTCGCGACGCCTGCACGGCTGTCTGCGCGAGAGCCACGGAATCGAGCTGCAAACACCCTCCTACGCCTGAAGGAAGCAGGCGCGGCTTGCGACGGTCCGCTGCCGGCTCACGGCAGCGGACCGTCGCCGGGC
>DROT01000051.1 GCA_011321775.1 Gammaproteobacteria bacterium
ATCTCTTGGCAAGGGAATGGCCATTGCCTGCGAGACGCGCCTTGCCGTGAACGTCGACAAGCGAACTGAACCCGCAATTGTCCGGGGGATAGAGCACTGGACTCGCTGCGCTCAGACAACGGCCGGCTTTTTCCTGAAAAGTGGGTCCATTTCAAGGCGCGGTCGATTCGGTCAGAGGCTTGATCCACCCTCGCCAAGCTGAATAGTCGCAAGAAAACATTGCCGTGTTCTTCCGTGTTTTCCATGGCCGTTCCGTCCTGGTTCGAGTCATCCACCATAACCGCGCGCCAGCAGTGCCGCGCCGTAGGCGGCCTCCTGCTGCGGTGCGGCTTCCACCGGTACACCCAGCAGCTGCCGGCGGATCCGTGTCCAGTCGCGGTTGCCGGCGCCGCCGCCGACGCTCAGTACCCGTTGTGGCCGGGGTGCGCCCAGCTCGGTGAGCAGGCGATAGCCCTGTTGTTCGATGCGCGCCAGTCCCTCGAGGATGGCCTGGAAGAAGACCGCGTCGGACCCCGGTCGCGGTTCCAGGCGCGGTTGCAGCTGCGGGTCGTTGATCGGGAAGCGCTCGCCGGCGGTCGCCAGCGGGTAGTAGTCCAGGCCGGTGGGCTGTTCCGGTTTCATCAGGCGTGCATAGCGGTGGATGTCGCAGGGGCCGAACAGGCGGCGCAGCACGCTGCCGCCGGCGTTGGAGGCGCCCCCGACCAGCCAGCGATCGCCGAGGCGGTGGCTGTAGACGCCGTAGTCGGCGGCGAACACCGGCCGCCGTGACAACACCTTCAGCACCAGGGTGCTGCCCAGCGAGGTGACGGCGGTGCCGGGCTGATCGGCGCCGGTGGCGATGAATCCGGCGGTGCTGTCGGTGGTGCCGGCGACCACCTCGACCGGCGACTGCCAGCGCCAGCGTCGTGCCAGCTCGGGATCCAGGGTGCCCACCGGGGTTCCGGGCGGCCGCACGCGCGGCAGCTGCTGCTCGCCCACGTCCAGTCGTCGCAGCCAGTCCGGCCAGCGTCTTGCCAGCGGGTCGTAGCCCATCTTGAGGGCATTGTTTTCATCGCTGAAACCGAAGTGACCGCACAATCGACCGGCGAGCCAGTCGGCCTGGTGCAGCGCCAGGTAGTCGCGCCGCTGCAGGGAGCGGCGCAGCCACAGCAGTTTCGCGAGACTGGAACCGGCGCCGCGCGCCGGGCTGTCGGGCGGGGCGACGCGTGCGATCTGTGCGGCTTCGGTGACCGCGCGGCTGTCGTTGTACAGCAGTCCCGGGGTCAGCGGGCGGCCCTGGTGGTCACACAGCAGCAGGGTCGCGGAAGTGGCATCGAGCGCAATCCGGCGGATGCGCAGGGTGGCGGGCTGGCGGCCGAGCCGGTCGAGGGTCTGCAGCAGCGCCTGCCACCAGAGTTCGGGATCCTGGTCGACCGCGGCCGCCCGCTGTCTCGGTGGCGGAAGCGGGGTGCGGGCCGAAGCGACGATGCGTTTGCCGGAATCGAGGACGCAGGCGCGGCAGGCCGAGGTGCCGACGTCGATGCCGAGAACGTGCATCATGGCAGGCGGATGCCCTCGACTGTCACTCCGTGCGAAGGGCGGAGTCTCAGGGCAGCTCCGTTCGCGCGGGGGGCTGCCATCCCTCGGTACGGTGTTCGACCACCACGCTGGTGTAGATGCCGCCGCGGACGTTGAAGTCGGCGCTCAGGCGCATGAAGCGCGGTTCGCACACCTCCACCAGCCGGTTGAGGATGCGGTTGGTGACGTCCTCGTGGAAGGCGCCCTCGTCGCGGAAGGACCAGATGTACAGCTTCAGCGACTTGAGTTCCACGCAGCGACGGTCGGGCACGTATTCGAGCAGCAGTTCGGCAAAATCCGGTTGGCCGGTCTTCGGACACAGGCAGGTGAATTCCGGCATGCGGATGCGGATCACGTAGTCGCGTTCCGGGTGCGGATTGTCGAAGGTTTCGAGGGCTTTGCTGGGCTGCGTCGGCATGCGCGCACCATACCCGAACGAAGCGCGGCAACACAAGGGGCGGGCGGCCTGTCAGGGTTGTCACGGACAACCTCTACCGGTATGGTTCGCGCATGCGGCTAAGCAAGCTCAAACTGTCCGGCTTCAAGTCCTTCGTAGACCCGACCACCGTCCATTTTCCCTCCGATCTCACCGGCGTCGTGGGGCCGAACGGCTGTGGCAAATCCAACATCATCGATGCCATCCGCTGGGTAATGGGGGAGAGTTCCGCCAAGCACCTGCGCGGTGATTCCATGGCCGACGTCATCTTCAACGGTTCCTCGGCGCGCAAGCCGGTGGCGCAGGCCTCGGTGGAACTGGTATTCGACAACAGCGACGGCGCGCTCGGCGGCCAGTACGCCAACTACAACGAGATTGCGATCAGACGCCAGGTCTCCCGCGACGGCCAGTCCGCCTACTTCCTCAACGGTACCCGCTGCCGGCGCCGCGACATTACCGACATCTTCCTCGGCACCGGACTCGGGCCGCGCAGCTATTCCATCATCGAGCAGGGCATGATCTCGCGCCTGATCGAGGCGCGGCCGGATGATCTGCGGGTCTTCTTCGAGGAGGCGGCCGGCATATCGAAATACAAGGAGCGTCGCCGCGAGACCGAGAACCGGATCAGGCATACCCAGGAAAATCTATCCCGTCTCAATGACCTGAGGGAGGAAATTGAGAAACAGCTTGAAAAGCTGAAACGCCAGGCCCGGGCGGCCGAGCGCTTCAAGGAGCTGCGCGAACAGGAGCGCCGCGTGCGGGCCGAGTTGCTGACCCTGCGCTACCAGGCGTTGCACGAGGAGAGCGGCGGTCGCCGCAAGCGCATCCAGGAAGGGGAGACCCGGCTGCAGGCCTTGATGGCTGAACTGCGCGCCGTCGAGGCGGAGCTGGAGAAGGGGCGCGAGGCGCACCTCGAGGCCTCCGAGCGTTTCAATGAGGTCCAGGGGCGTTACTACGAACTCGGCGCCGAGGTGGCGCGTATCGAGCAGGCGATCCAGCACGGCAAGGAGACGCGTCGCAGTCAGCAGGAGGAACTCGAGAAGACCGAGCAGGCCTGGAACGAGGTGCAGGCGCATATCCGCGTGGATACCGCGCGCCTGGAACAGCTGGCCGCCGAGCTGGCGGAGAACGAACCGGCGCGGGAACAGGCGGCCCAACAGGCGCAGTTCTCACGCGCACGGCTGGAGACCGCCGAGCGCGCCATGCAGGCGTGGCAGAGCGAGTGGGACCGATTCAACGAACGCGCCAGCAGCGCGTCGCAGACGGCACAGGTGGAACGTACCCGTATCGACCATCTCGAACGCCAGCTGGTGCAGCTCGGCGAGCGTCTGCAGCGTGTGGAGCAGGAACAGCAGCAGCTCGACAGCAGCGTGCTGGAACGGGAGATCGGTGAGCTCGAACAGCAGGCCACCGAGCGCCAGCAACAGGCGCGACGCCTGCAGGAGCAGCTCGAGCAGTTGCGCCAGCGCATCGACGCATTGCGCGAGACCACCCGCAACCGTCAGCGCGAACTCCACGAAGCGCGCAACGCGCAGCAGTCCTTGAGCGGTCGCCTGGCGTCCCTGCAGGCGCTGCAACAGGCCGCGCTCGAGCAGGGCGGTGCCGCGGCGGCCGGCTGGCTCGAGCGCCATGGCCTGGCCGAGGCGCCGCGCCTGGTGCGACAGCTCGACGTCGACAGCGGTTGGGAACGGGCCGTGGAAACGGTGCTCGGCCCCACCCTGGAGGCGGTGTGTGTGGAAGGCGCCGGGGATCTCGCGGTCGCGCTGGCCGAATTGCAGCAGGGCAGCATGACCCTGGTCGAGACCGGTGGTGACAAGCACTGGGAAGCAGGCCGGCAGGCGGCGCCGTTGACCTCCAGGGTGCGGGCGCCCTGGTCACTCGACGGCCTGCTGGCCGGCATCTATGCCGCCGACTCGCTGGAGGAGGCGTTGCGGCTGCGTGCCTCGCTGGGCCCGGGTGAATCGGTGGTGACGGCCGACGGTGTGTGGCTCGGCTGCAGCTGGCTGCGGGTGGCGCGCGATCAGGATGCAAAGGCGGGTGTGCTGGAGCGCGAGAAAGAAATCAGCAAGATAGAAAAAGAACTTGAAGTAAAACTTGAGATGATTTCCCGGCTGGAGGAGAGTCTCGAACAGGGCCGCGGCGAACTCCAGGAGGCCGAGGCGCAGCGCGAGGAACTGCAGGTGGAAGCCAACCTGGCGCACCGCCAGTTCAGCGAGGCGCGCGCCCAGTTCGAGGCCCGGCGCACACGCCTGGAACAGATTCACAAGCGCAGTGAAGCGCTGCACCGGGAGGCGGCCGAGATTCGCGCCCAGCAGGACGAGGATACCCGCAGCGTCGATGAGGCGCGCCAGCGCCTGCACGAGGCGCTGGCACTGCTGGACACCCTGGCCGATGAACGCGAGCAGCGCAGCGCCGAGCGCGAGCGCTTGCGGCAGCAATTCGACGAGGCCCGCGCCGAGGCACAGCGCGACCGCGACCGGGCGCACGAACTGGAGCTGCGTTACCGCTCGCTGCATACCGAACAGGAGACCACCCGCCAGAACCTCGAACGCATGCGCGGGCAGCAGGCGCATCTGCAGGAGCGCCGCGAGTCCTTGCGCACTGCGCTCGGCGACAGCGAGGCGCCGCTGGCGGCGCTGGAACAGGAGCTGGCGGTACAGTTGCAGCGGCGCCTGGAAGTGGAGTCGGAACTGGCGGAGGAGCGCCGCAAGGTCGAGACCATCGAACACAAGCTGCGCGAGGACGAGCAGCAGCGTCACCGGCTGGAGCGCGAGACCCGGGAGCTGCGCGAGCGTGTGGGGCAGGAGAAGCTCGCCTGGCAGGAGATCAAGGTGCGCGGCGAGACCCTGCTGGAACAGATCGCCGCCAGCGGCTTCGAGCTGGCGACCCTGGTCGAGGAGCTGGACGAGGAGGCGGAGCTGGAGGCCTGGGAAGCGGAACTGGAACGCCTCGGCAACCGCATCCAGCGCCTCGGCCCCATCAACCTGGCGGCCATCGAGGAATACGAGGAGCAGTCGAAGCGCAAGGAATACCTGGACGCCCAGCACGCCGACGTGAGTTCGGCGCTGGAGACCCTGGAAAGCGCCATCCGCAAGATCGACCGGGAGACGCGCACGCGCTTCCGCGAGACCTTCGACAAGGTCAACAGCGGCTTCCAGGCCAATTTCCCGCGCCTGTTCGGCGGGGGACACGCCTACCTGGAGCTGACCGGCGACGACCTGCTGGACACCGGCGTGGCGGTCATGGCCCGCCCGCCGGGCAAGCGCAACAGTACCATCCACCTCCTCTCCGGTGGTGAGAAGGCGCTGACCGCGGTGGCGCTGGTGTTCTCCATCTTCGAACTCAATCCCTCGCCCTTCTGCATGCTCGACGAGGTCGACGCTCCGCTGGACGACGCCAACGTCGGTCGCTTCTGCGAGCTGGTCAGGGAGATGTCCGAGCGGGTGCAGTTCATCTTCATCACCCACAACAAGATCACCATGGACCTCGCCAGCCAGCTGACGGGGGTGACCATGCACGAGCCCGGAGTGTCGCGGCTGGTGGCGGTCGACGTCGACGAGGCGGTGCAGCTCGCTGCCGTGTGATGGATAGCCTGCGCCTGATCCTGCTGCTGATCGGTGCCGCGGTCGTACTCGCCGTCTATCTGTGGACCCGCTACCGCCAGCGCCCGCCGTCGCCACCGCGCCAGCGGGCGTATCCGGGAGAAGCGGACAGCGAGCACGACGACCAGGCCGTCGAGGAAGAACTGGCGCGCATGGAACAGCTGGTCGCCGAAGAGGACGATCAGGTGCCGGACACCGACCGTGAGCGCCTGCTGGTCGTTTCCGTGGTGGCGCCGGAGGGGCAGCATTTTGGCGGCGAGGCGCTGTTGACGGCATTCCACAACAATCGGCTGGAGTACGGGGAGCACGACATCTTTCACCGCATGTCGGTGCAGGGCGGGCGGCAGCGTTCCGTCTATGGAGTCGCCAACCTCGTCAAGCCCGGCACCTTTCCGCAAACCGACATGGCCTTCTTCAGCACCCCCGGGGTGACCCTGTTCCTGCAACTGCCGGGTCCGATCGACGGCCTCGAGGCCTTCGACGATTTCGTCACTACGGCGGAGCGCCTGGCGGTCGAACTCGGTGGCACACTCAAGGACGAGAGACACTGCGTGGTGACACACCAGAGGCTGATGCAATTGCGTGAACAGATCGCCGAATCCCGCCTGCGCGCGCGCATGGCCTGAGCGGGGCAGCATGCCGTGAACCCGCAACAACGCGCCGAGAAACTGCGCGAGCAGATCCGCTACCACAACTACCGCTACTACGTGCTCGATGATCCGGAGATTCCGGATGCCGAGTACGACCGCCTGATGCGCGAACTGCAGGAACTGGAACGCGCGCATCCGGAACTGGTGACACCGGATTCGCCGACCCAGCGTGTAGGGGCCGCGCCGCAGGAGGGCTTCCGCCAGGTGCGGCACGAAGTGCCGATGCTGTCGCTGGAGAATGCCTTCGATGACGAGGAACTGGCCGACTTTGACCGGCGCGTGCGCGAACGGCTCGGGGTCGAAGAGATCGAGTACGCGGCCGAGCCCAAGCTCGACGGGCTGGCCGTCAGCCTGCTCTACGAGGACGGCAGGCTGGTGCAGGGGGCCACTCGCGGCGACGGCACCATTGGCGAGGACATCACCGCGAACGTCCGCACCATCCATTCCGTCCCCCTCAAGCTGTTGAAACGGGACTGGCCCGCGCGACTCGAGGTGCGCGGCGAGGTCATCATTTCGCACGAGGGCTTCCGGCGCCTGAACGAGGAAGCCGAGGCACAGGGCCACAAGGCCTTCGCCAATCCGCGCAACGCCGCCGCCGGTTCGTTGCGGCAGCTGGATCCCAGGGTGACGGCGCAGCGACCGCTGGAGATCTACTGCTACGGCGTGGGTCTGGTCGAAGGCGGGAGTCTCCCTGAGCGGCACAGTGCCATCATGAAACGGCTGCGCAGCTGGGGGCTGCGGGTCTATCGTGGCATCGACGTGGTGAAGGGCCTCGAGGGTTGCATCGCCTACTATCGCAGGATGGAGCATCAACGGGAAAGCCTGCCCTTCGACATCGATGGCGTGGTGTTCAAGGTCGATCGCCTCGACTACCAGCGGCAGCTGGGCTTCGTGGCGCGCGCGCCGCGCTGGGCCATTGCGCGCAAGTTTCCGGCCCAGGAAGAACTGACGCGCGTGCTGGCCATCGACGTACAGGTCGGGCGTACCGGTGCCGTCACCCCGGTGGCGCGGCTGGAACCGGTGTTCGTCGGTGGCGTTACGGTGACCAGCGCCACCTTGCACAACGAGGACGAGGTGCACCGCAAGGACGTGCGGGTCGGTGACACCGTCATCGTGCGTCGCGCCGGCGACGTGATCCCCGAGATCGTTTCGGTGATCAAGGAACGCCGGCCGAAGGGGGCAAGACCCTTCGTGATGCCAAAGAAATGCCCGGTGTGCGGTTCCGACATCGAGCGCATCGAAGGGGAGGCGGTCGCGCGTTGTACCGGTGGCCTGTATTGTCCGGCGCAGCGCAAGGAGGCCATCAAGCACTTCGCCTCGCGGCGCGCCATGGACATCGACGGACTGGGCGACAAGCTGGTGGAACAGCTGGTGGACAAGGGACTGATCAAGGACGTCGCCGGTCTGTACGAACTCGATGTGGAGACGCTGGCCGGTCTGGAACGCATGGGCGAGAAGTCGGCGCGCAACCTGGTCGCCGCCATCGAAAAGAGCAAGAGCACCACCCTCGAGCGCTTCCTCTATGCGCTGGGAATCCGCGAGGTCGGTGAGGCGACAGCACGCGTGCTGGCGCAGGAGTTTGGCAGCCTGGACGCGTTGATGGAAGCCGACGAGGAGCGCCTGGAGAATATCCGCGACATCGGCCCGGTGGTGGCGCGCCACATCGTGCATTTCTTCCGCCAGAAGCACAACCGCGAGGTCATCCAGCGGCTGCTCGATGCCGGCATCCACTGGCCCAGGGTCAGGCGCCGCAAGTGGCAACCGCTCGCCGGGAAGACCTATGTGCTCACCGGCATGCTGGCCGGCATGACCCGCGACGAGGCCCGGCAGAAACTGGAACAACGCGGCGCGCGGGTATCGGGCAGCGTGTCGAAGAAGACCACCGCCGTCATCGCCGGCGAGAAGGCCGGCTCCAAGCTGGCGAAGGCCGAACAGCTCGGTGTACCGGTGCTGTCGGAGGACGAGCTGATGAAACTGCTGGGGGAATGAAAAGCATGAAGGAGAACAACGACAATCGCTGGCTCGGCCTGCTCGGTATCGAACTGAGTCCCGTCAGTCACTCCGAGCGCCTCATCTCTGCGGTTGGCGGTTTTCTCGGTATCTATGCCATCCTGCAGGTGAGCAACCACTTCGTGGGACCCGCAGCGGCCACCCTGATCGTCGCTTCCATGGGCGCTTCGGCGGTGCTGCTGTATGCCGTGCCACACGGTCCGCTGGCACAGCCCTGGCCACTCGTCGGCGGACACCTGGTGTCCGGCGTCATCGGCGTGACCGTTGCCAAGCTGGTGGCCGATCCTCTGCTCGGCGGGGCGCTGGCGGTATCTCTGGCGATCGGCGCCATGCACTATCTGCGCTGCATCCATCCCCCCGGCGGCGCCACGGCGCTTTCGGCTGTCGTCGGTGGAGCCGGCGTGCATGCCCTGGGGTATCAGTTCGTGCTCACGCCGGTGGCGATCAATGTCGCGGTCATCCTGACGGTGGCGGTGCTGTTCAACTATCCCTTTGCCTGGCGTCGCTATCCCGCCTACCTGAAAAAGGTCTCGAAACCTGTACAACCACCGGAGGAACGGGCGCCGATCTCGCACGAGGATCTGGTCTATGCCCTCAGCGAGGTCGATTCGTTCATCGATATTTCGGAACAGGACCTGGTGGCCATCTACGATCTGGCCACCCGGCGTTCGCGCGCCGAGACCTTCTCGCCTGCCGATCTGCAGGTCGGACACTACTACAGCAACGGCCTGTTCGGGCCGGAGTGGGCGGTGCGCCAGATCATCGACAGCTCGGGTGGGGAGCACCCCTCGGGTGACATGGTGATCTACAAGACGGTGGCCGGTGCCGGCCTCAACACCACGGGTGTGGCGACGCGCGAGGAATTCGCGGGCTGGGTCAAACACGAGGTGTATCGTGACGATGGAAACTGGCGTCGCAAGTAGCGCCGTGGCGAGGGTGACGCGTGTCGGGTGAAGTGCAGTACTGGCCCTTGTTGCTCGGCTGGACGGTGGTGGTACTGTTGCTGCTCAATGGCTGGAAGCGGCAGGCGGCCATCGCCGCCGCCGGTATGGCGGTGGTGAGCTGGGCGGTACTGTCGGCGGGCGGCTGGTGAGACGCCGCATTCAGGCCGCCGAGCGGCACCTGAAGGCGGTCGATCCGCTGCTGGCCGGGCTCATCGGGCGACACGGGCCCTGTACCCTGATGCGTGATCCGCGCCCCCATTTTCACACCCTGGTGTGGGCCATCATTAACCAGCAGCTGTCGGTCAAGGCGGCCCAGACCATCGAGGCACGCCTGCAGGCGCGCCTCGGCAGTGAACAGTTCGAGCCGCACCATTTCCACCGCGTTCGTACCGCTACACTGCGCGCCTGTGGTCTCAGCGGAGCCAAGATCCGTTACCTGCGCGAGATTGCGCGCCGTGTGCGCAGCGGTGAACTCGATCTGGATCTGCTGGATCGCCTCGACGACGAGGGGGCAGCGGAGTTGCTGATGGGTCTGCCGGGCGTCGGTCGCTGGACGGCGGACATGTTGCTGATGTTTTCGCTGGGTCGGCTGGATATCCTGCCGCTCGGCGACCTGGCACTGCGCAAGTCCATCCGCCAGCACTACCGTCTGCCGGAAGATGCGGCTCACGAAGTCTATCTGGAGGTCGCCGAACCCTGGCGGCCGTATCGCAGTATCGCCAGCTGGTATTACTGGGCCGCCGTGGACTGAAGGTTGGCCCCTGTATGGCGGCGTAAGGTCAGATTCGCTAGCGCGTCTCCCAGGCCATGGGGTAGAGGAGGTCGAGTACCTGGTTGAAGGCGGTGGCGCTCTTGCCGATGGCGTCGACGAGATCTTCGGGGGCGACATGGGTGATCGCCAGCGCCTGCGGGACCAGCGTCGGCATGGCGGCCTCGACGATGGCCTCGGCATTGAGATCGGAGTCCAGCAGGGCGCCGTAGGGATCGTAGAAGGGGGATCCGAGCGGGTCCTTGCTCTCCTGTGCGTGATGGGTGACCTTGTCGGCGATATGGATCAGGGCCGATTCCAGGTGCGCATCGTGGGCGGAGGCCGGGTCGTGGTGGTAGAGAACCGAGGCGGACAGGTTGCCGGGCATGTTCCAGTGCAACAACAGTGCGTGGCCCACCTCGGCATGGTCGAAGCCCACCAGTTCGCGCTCGATGTCACAGATGTCGCGTCCGGTCTCGACCTGCAGCGCCTCGGCCTGGCCAATCGGTTCCGGCAGTTTCATCAGCATCAACAGCCGGCCGACGTCGTGCAGCAGGCCGGCGGTAAACAGCCGCTCGCTGTGCAGGATGTTGCAGCGCGCCGCCAGGTTGCGCGCCATCAGGCCGGTATAGACGCTGTGTTGCCAGAAAGAGGCCATGTCGATGAGTTCGCTGGGGATGTTGGCGAACACTTCCGCGGCCGAGGCCGCCAGCGTCAGGTTGCGCAGTTCGCGCATGCCGATCATGTTGACCGCGCGGGTCACGGTATCGATCTTGCGCGGCAGGCTGAAATAGGCGCTGTTGACCAGTTTCAGCAGGCGCGCCGTGAGGGCGGTGTCCTTGCCGACCACCTCGCCGACATCGGCCGCGGTGGTGTGGGGGGAATCCGCGAGCGCCTGCACCTGCATGCAGACCTCGGGCAGGGAAACCAGTTTTACGTTACGGGCGACCAGGTCCTGCGGCGTCACGGTAGATCCTTGTAGAGCAATACATACCAATTGATTGCCCAATGTGACGGCGCAGACGGTACTTTTCTTTAGCAGCTGCCAATATCCGGGGGGACAAAACGGGGATGGTGCGGGGAGTAACTCTTCAGACCGTTAAACGGGGGGCACGCCTCTGACCGAATCGACCGCGCCTTGAAATGGGCCGGATTTTCCGGTCTGAATTCAACTCGTAAGTGCAACTCTAGCTGACGGAAAGAGGGCAAGCTGCGGTAGCATCAGTGATCCCTCTAACCGGCAAGAAAGAGGAGCACGATGAAAAGCTACACGC
>DROT01000052.1 GCA_011321775.1 Gammaproteobacteria bacterium
AATCAGGCCGGAGTTCTTCCAGTCACCCTGTTCAAACCCTGTGCCCGAGCCATACTGGCCCAGGGCCCGGATGCCCCGCTATACTCGCGCGGATGAAGACGACCGAGACCCTGATCCACGCGCGCTGGGTGATTCCCGTCGAACCCGACGGCACCGTGCTGGAACACCACAGCCTGGCCATCGACGAAGGGCGCATCAGCGCCGTTCTTCCCACCGTGGAGGCGCGCCGCGACTGGCAGGCACGCAGCAACGTGGAGTTGCCGCAGCACGCGCTCATCCCCGGCCTGGTCAACGCCCATACCCACACCGCCATGAGCCTGTTGCGCGGCATCGCCGACGACCTGCACCTCATGGACTGGCTGCAGAACCACATCTGGCCGGCGGAACAGCGCTGGGTCAGCGAGCCCTTCGTGCACGACGGCAGCCAGCTGGCGATCGCCGAGATGCTGCGCAGCGGCACCACCTGCTTCAACGACATGTATTTCTTTCCCGAGGTGACGGCCCGGGTAGCGGCCGGCGGCCTCATCCGCGCCCGCCTCGGCATGATCCTCATCGACTTTCCTACCACCTATGCGCAGGATGCCGACGAGTATTTCGCCCGCGGCCTGGCGCTGCAGGATGAGTACAAGCACCACCCGCTGGTCGGCTGCTGCTTCGCACCCCATGCCGGCTACACGGTATCGGACGAACCGCTGAAGAAGATCCAGGTGCTCGCCAACGAGCTCGACGTCCCGGTGCACATCCATCTGCACGAGACCGCCGGCGAGATCGACGACAGCCTGAAGAAATACGGCGAACGCCCCCTCGACCGGATGGAACGCCTCGGACTGTTGACCCCCGCGCTGGTGGCGGTGCACATGACGCAGCTGAACGACGACGAGATCCGGCGCCTGGCCGCCAGCGGTGCCAGCGTGGTGCATTGTCCGGAATCCAACCTGAAACTCGCCAGCGGCTTCTGCCCGGTGCAGAAACTGCTCGACGCCGGCGTCAACGTGGCGCTGGGAACCGACGGCGCCGCCAGCAACAACGATCTCGATATGCTCGGCGAGATGCGCAGCGCCGCCCTGCTGGCCAAGGCGGTACACGGCGACGCCAGCGCGCTGCCCGCCCACACGGCACTGCGCATGGCCACTCTCAACGGTGCCCGCGCGCTCGGCCTGGGCGATGAGACCGGTTCCCTCGAGGTCGGCAAGTGGGCCGATCTCACCGCCGTGGATCTGGGCCGGCTGGAGACACGGCCGCTCTACGACCCGGTGTCACAACTGGTCTACGCCGCCGGTCGCGAACAGGTCAGCGACGTATGGGTGGCCGGCCAGCAGATGCTCAAGTCGCGCGAACTGACCCACCTCGATCTTCCCGACCTCCTGCAACGCGCCGGCCAATGGCAAGGTCGCATCGCCGCGAGCGATACCAGCCTGTAATCTGTTTGACGACGATCCAGCCGGCTTGCCGCCACACCTGGAGCCCGGTATCTTGTGCCCATGACAGAAACGGCACACAACGTCGATCACAGCGAAATCGGCAAGTTCGAGGAACTGGCCTCGCGCTGGTGGGATCCGCACAGCGAATTCAAGCCGCTGCACGACATCAATCCCCTGCGCCTCGACTTCATCGAACAGCGTGCCCCGCTTGCGGGCCGGAAGGTCATCGACGTCGGCTGCGGCGGCGGCCTGCTGTCGGAGGCCATGGCGCAGCACGGCGCCAGCGTCACCGGCATCGACATGGGCGAGGCGCCGCTGACGGTGGCGCGCCTGCACCAGCACGAATCCGGTGTCGAAGTCGACTACCAGCGTATCACTGCCGAACACATGGCGGCCGAGCACCCCGGCGCCTTCGACCTCTGCACCTGCATGGAGATGCTGGAGCACGTACCCGACCCGGCCTCGGTGGTCCGGGCCTGTGCCACCCTGGTGCGACCGGGTGGCGACCTGTTCTTCTCCACCATCAACCGCAACCCCAAGGCCTACCTGTTTGCCATCCTCGGGGCCGAGTACCTGCTGCGCCTGCTGCCGCGCGGCACCCATGACTATCGCAAGTTCATCCGTCCTTCCGAGCTGGAACGCTGGGCGCGCGCCGCCGGCCTGGAACTGCAGGAACTCAGCGGCATGAGCTACAACCCGCTGACGGGCGAGTACAGCATCGGCGACGACGTGGACGTCAACTACCTCGCCTGGTTCCGCAAGGCCGAATGAACCCGCATCCGCATAGCCGGGGGCTCCCTTCCCGACGATGACACGACCCGTCCGTACGGTCCTCTTCGACCTCGATGGCACCCTGCTGGATACCGCACCCGACCTCGCCGGCGCGCTCAATGCCGTGCTGGCTTCCAACGGCCGCGAGATGCTGCCCTTCGAACGTATCCGCCCGGTGGTCTCCCACGGCGGTTCCGCCCTCATCGAACTCGGTTTCGGCCTGGAGCCCGGACATCCGGATTTCGAGCCGCTGAGAAAACAGTTGCTCGACCATTACCAGGCCCACATCGCCGACCAGACGCGCCTGTTCCCGGGAATGGAGACGGTGCTGGCGGAACTGGAACGTCGCGGCCTGCCCTGGGGCGTGGTCACCAACAAGCCGGGCTGGCTGACGCAGCCGCTGATGGACGCACTCGGACTCGGATCGCGCGCCGCCAGTATCGTTTCCGGCGACACCCTGGCGCAGCGCAAGCCGCACCCGGCGCCCCTGCTGCACGCCTGCAGCCGCAGCGGCAGCGACCCGGCGCACTGCCTCTACGTCGGCGACGCCGAACGCGACATCGAGGCCGGCCGGCGCGCCGGCATGGCCACCCTGGTCGCCCTGTTCGGCTACCTGCTCGAGGACGACCGCCCCCAGGACTGGGGCGCCAGCGGCCTGGTGCGGCATCCCGCAGAAATCCTCGAATGGCTGGGATAGCGGCCCCAATCCGGTATCATTCCCGTTCATGGATCTCTCGACCTGGCTGATCGCCGCCACGGCCTGCGCCCTGGCGGCGCTGGTCGGCTGGCTGCTCGGCAGCAGCCGCGCCCAGCGCCACCTCATTCCCCTGCGCGAGGAAAACGCGCGCCTGCGGGCCGAGCTGGAATCGCGCAAGGCAGTCTTCGAGGAAAAGCTGCGGACTCTGGAGGATCTGCAGGGACAGTTCGAAACCACCTTCAAATCGCTGGCCAGCGACGTGCTCAAGTCCAGCAGCAGCGAGTTCCTGAAACTCGCCGAGACCCGCTTCCAGGCGCTGCACAACCGCGCCGTGGGCGAGCTGGAGCAGCGCGAAAAGGCGGTCGAGGCCATCGTCAGGCCGATCCGTGAGACCCTGGAGAAGACCGACCAGCAGATCCGCCGCATGGAGAAGGAACGCCAGCAGGCCTTCGGCTCGCTCGACCAGCACCTGCAGTTCATGGCCCAGGCACAGCAGCAGCTGCAGAGCGAGACGCGCAACCTGGTGAAGGCCTTGCGGCGCCCGGAGGTGCGCGGTCAGTGGGGTGAGATGACGCTCCGGCGGCTGGCGGAGCTGGCCGGCATGGTGGAGCACTGCGATTTCGAACAACAGCGCAGTGTCGACACCGAGGACGGCAAGCAGCGGCCCGACATGGTGGTGCGCATGCCCGGGGGGCGCGAGATCATCGTCGATGCCAAGGCGCCCATGGATGCCTATCTCGGCGCCATCGAGGCCGGGGACGATGCCGAGCGCGCGCGCGAACTGCAACGCCACGCGCGCAATCTGCGCGACCGGGTGCGCGAACTCTCCGGCAAGGGCTACTGGCAGCAGTTCGCCGAGGCCCCCGACTTCGTGGTGCTGTTCATCCCCGGCGACCAGTTCCTGAGCGCCGCCCTCGAGGTCGACCCGCGCCTGCTGGAAGACGCCATGGCCGACAAGGTGGTACTGGCCACGCCTTCCAGCCTGGTGGCGCTGCTGCGCGCCGTCGCCTACGGCTGGCGCCAGGAATCACTGGCGGAGAACGCCGAACGCATCCGCACCGTCGGCGAGGAACTCTACGAACGCCTGAGCACCTTCGCCGAACACCTGGGCAAACTGGGCACGCACCTGAGCCGCGGCGTCGAGAGCTACAACCGGGCGGTGGGCTCCTTCGACAGCCGCGTGTTGCCGGGGGCGCGCAAGTTCCGCGAGATGGGCATCCAGCGCAAGAAAGACCTGCCGGAACCGCAACCGGTCGAGCACCTGCCGCGCTCACCCCACGGCGAGGCCGAGACCGCGCTGCCGGACGAGACACCGGCACAGGAACAATGAACCGGACTGCCCGCCGCTCGCTCCCTCTGCCACTGCGTGCCTGAATGTCCCCGGACGAATACTGCCGGCGCAAGGCCGCGCGCAGCGGTTCCAGCCGTTATTACAGCCTGCTGTTGCTGCCGCCGGAACAGCGGCGCAGGATGCAGGCGCTGTATGCCTTCTGTCGGGAAGTCGGCGAGGTCGTCGAGCAGTGCAGCGACATCGGGGTGGCGCGGCGCAAGCTGGAGTGGTGGCGCGAGGAAGTGGCTCGCTGTTTCGCGGGCAATCCCCAACACCCGGTCACCCGCGCCCTGCAGGTGCCGGTCCACGACCTCAACCTGCCGCTGGAGTACTTTCAGGAGATCCTCGACGGCCAGGACATGGACCTCGATCAGCCGCGACGGGAATCCTTCAACGAACTGGCCCTGTACTGCCACCGCGTGTCCGGCGTCGTCGCCCTGCTGGCGGCGGAGATCTGCGGCTATCGCCACCGCGACACCCTGCGTCACGCGGAACAGCTGGGCAGCGCCTTCCAGCTCACACGCATCCTGCGTGAAGTGCGCACCGACGCCCGGCGGGGTCGTCTCTACCTGCCGCTGGACGAACTGGAACGCTTCGGCGTCAATCCACTGGATCTGGCCAACGGCATCGACAGCGACGCCGCGCGCAGACTGTTCGCGTTCCAGGCGCAACGCATACGACAACAGTACCAGCAGGCGCTGGCGCGACTGCCCGCCGGGGACCGGCACGCCCAGCGCAGTCACCTCGTCCTGGCCGCCCTCTACCAGGCATGGCTCGACGAAGTCGAGGCGGATGGCTATCGTCTCCTGCAGCATCGCCTTGCGCTTACGCCGCTGCGCAAGCTGTGGATCGCGTGGAAGACGGTACGCCGCGAGGCACGCGCCACCCCCCGCTGAAACCCGCCTCGCTGCACCAATGCCGCCATGCTAGACTTGCACGATGCACATACCCGACGACTGGCAAGCCGCTGGTGACATCCTCCGGCAACGCGTGATCCTGGTGACCGGTGCCGCCAGCGGCATCGGTGCCGCCGTGGCCGAGTGTTACGCCCGCCACGGTGCCACGATCATCCTGCTCGACAAGACAGTACCCGGCCTGGAGCAGGTCTACGACCGCATCGAGGCGGCCGGCGGACCGCAGCCCGCCATCTATCCCATGGATCTCGAAGGGGCTACGGAAAAGGACTACGCCGACCTGGCGAGCACCGTCGAAAGGGAATTCGGTCACCTCGACGGACTGCTGCACAATGCCGCCATGCTCGGTGCCCTCATTCCGCTCGCGCATTTCGAGCCCGAGCTGTGGTTCCGCATTCTCCAGATCAACCTCAATGCCCCCTTCCTGATGACGCGCGCCTGCCTGGAGCTGATGATGAAGAGCGGCGATGCCTCCATCCTGTTCAGCTCGGACAGCGTCGGCCGACACGGCAAGGCCTACTGGGGGGCCTACGCTGTCAGCAAGGCAGGGATCGAGAATTTCATGCAGACGCTGGCCGACGAGATAGAGACCAATACCTCCGTACGCGTCAACAGCCTCGATCCCGGCCCCGTGGCCACCGGAATGCGCAGCCTCGCCTACCCCGGCGAGGACCCGAAGACGATCGCCTCACCGGAGGACGTGACCGCGCCGTATCTCTACCTGATGAGCCCCGACAGTCGCGGCATCACCGGCCAACAGTTCACGAGGAAAGGCTGACCGTTCCGCCGGTCGCGACCCCCGCCCGCCTGGCGGACAGACACCTGGATTGGAGTAACTATTCCGCCCAGGGAGCGTGGGGTATGCTTCTGACCGAATCGACCGCGCCTTGAAATGGGCCGATTTTTCAGGAAGAAGCCGGCCGTTGTCTGAGCGCAGCGAGTTTAGGCCGGCCCTGAAAAATCGGCCCATTTCAAGGAAACAAGCGGTCGTCTGAGGGAAGAAGCATACCCCACGCTCCCTGGGCGGAATAGTTACGAGTCGAAGAGAGATCGCCACGGCGCTGCGCGCCTCGCAATGACCTGCTTCCGTGTTCATCCGTGTGTTCCGTGGCTACACCCTTCAATGCCTGCAACTAGTCCATGATGTCCACGACCACACCCCTGTCCCTGAGCGCATCGGCGCGTGCCTGGATATAGCGCTGGAAATTCGGCTGTTCGCGGTAGGCGCCCGAGAGCACGTAGTCCAGCGCCGACTGGGTGTGAAAGGCCTTCAGATAGGCCTCGGTACGAAACACCTCCTTCCCGGATGTGTCGAACATCACCATGGTCGGCGCATACTGGACCTTGAGACGCCGCGCCCAGTCCGCAGCCGTCAGCTGTTCGCCGTCCGGCGTCTGCACCGGCGTCTGTGACCACATGTCGAGCAGCACCACGTCGAAGCCGCGCAGCAACTCGCGGCTCTGCGGACGCCGCAGTATATCGCCGTGCAGCTCGTCACAGGCGGCGCAGTCCTTCTGCTCGAACAGCACCAGCAGCGGTTTGCCGCTGTTTCGGTGAGCGAGTCGGTAAGGCGGCTGAAGATAGGAGGGGTCGCGGTGCAGGCGTCCGCTGGCCGCCGGCGGCGACAGTCCGGCCCAGTAGTCGCGGAAGGCAGTCTCCTCCATGTGCTGACCGACGTAGTCCAGCACGGCGGAGAAACGGTGCGGAGGATAGTAACCGTTGAGCCGCATGACCACCTTGCCCTGCTCGTCGAGGAACAGCAGCGTCGGCGTGAACATGACCCGGTTGTCGGCGGCAAACTGCTTTTCCGTGGTCACCTTGCCGGCCAGGTCGGTCACCTCGCGATCGCCCCAGATGTTGATGGCGATCACGTCGAAGTAACGGCGCGCCTTGTCGCTGATGTCGCGCAGGCCGAAGTTGGTCTCCAGCAGCTTCTTGCAGTAGGGGCAACCGTCCTGGTAAAAGTACAGCAGGACGCGTTTGCCCGCGGCGCGAGCCTCCGCCACGTCGTCACGCAGATCGAGGAAGGACTGCTTGAACCACGCCGGCTGCTCATGGTAACCCGGGTTCACCAGGCCGGGCTGCAGGCCCTCGCCGGCGGTCGCGTGCGCCGCCAGGGGCTGGAGACACCAAAACAACAGAATACCGATCAGTCTTTTCATCATCCCGTCCCTCTTTCCGTCCCCCCACCATGGTGTGCTCCCGCCGGCAGGGGTGCAAGCCGGCCGGCAAGGCGGCGGCCGTTTTCCGTCACAAGTTTGACGTTTTGTCCTCGCTCGGTACCGATAGTGATTCTAGCCGATTGTTTTCAAAGTACTTATGAACCCTGAGCCGGCTGCTGGCACAAAATTCGCATCATTCGCGGCATGCGAGTGACAAAGCCGGAAACCGTTATGAGTGAATCACTGTTCAATGTCGCTGATACCCTGTCCGCCACCGACCATCCGGGCGCCAGCACGGTGCTGCGCGAACAGACGCTGCAGAAATCCGCGGACATTACCCGCACCCTGCAGACCACGCTCGACCCTTCCCGGCTGATCGAACTGTTCAGCATGGAGGTCGGCAGCCTGATCGTTCACCAGGGTGTCCGTTACCGCAACGAGGACCTCGACCTCGACCTCAAGCTGGGGCGGCAGGCCCGTCACGCCTGCACCTATCGACTGAACATCGGTGATGAACCACTGGGGAAACTGACCTTCCGCCGCAACCGCAAGTTCAACGAAGCCGAGTTCGAGGCCCTGGAACAGCTGCTGTGCAGCCTGCTCTATCCGCTGCGCAACGCGCTGCTGTACCAGGATGCCCTGCAGCTGGCGCAGAAGGACCCGCTCACCGGCGTCAGCAACCGTTCGGCTCTGGACGAGAGCCTGCAGTGTGAACTCAGCCACGCCCGTCGCCACGATTCCAGCTGCGCCTTGCTGGTGCTGGACATCGACCATTTCAAGGCCGTCAACGACCGCTATGGCCATATCGTCGGCGACGGCGTCCTGCGTGACATCGCCGCCCGCATCGGCGGTTGCAAACGCGACGGGGACCTGCTGTTCCGTTACGGGGGCGAGGAATTCGTGGTGTTGCTGCGCGATACCGGCGAAGCCGGCGCGCGCCTGCTGGCCGAACGCATTCGCAGCTGCATCGAGAACAGCACCTGCCACTGCTCCGGCGCCGAACTCAGGATCACTCTCAGTATCGGTGTCAGCGTGCTGCGCGACGACGACACGCCGGAATCCCTGTTCGCCCGCGCCGACCAGGCCCTCTACCAGGCCAAGCGCAGCGGCCGTAACCGCGTGTGCGTGGCCGACTGAAGGCCGTCTTCCTCCCTACATTCCGTTCCGGTAGACGCTCAGGTCGGTGGCGCCGCTGGCCCTCACCGCCTGCAGCGCCACTGCATACTCCCTGAGAATGCCGAGGGCATACGCGATGCGATCACGGAAGTAGGCGTCGGCATCGGCGTCGTTCTGTTGCGGATCGTCGTTCAGGACTCGCTCGACGTGGCGCACGATGATCTGCTCCGGGATATAACAGATGCGATTGTTCTTGTAGCTGCTCATGCGCAGTTCGGCCACCGGATAGGCGCCCCCGTCGGCGGACGACACGGTAACGATGAGTGCCGGCTTGTGGGCCAGTTCACCCTTGCTCCACATGAGGAAAAAATTCTTCAACCCGGCCGGCACCTGCCCGTGCCATTCCGGTGAGACCACGACGAAGCCATCGCAGTCCGTCAGTTCCGCCGAGATCGGATCGAGCCGTTCGGCCCAGGCCGGGTCACCGTCCCAGATCCCCTGATCCCACAAGGGCAAGGGATTACCGGCGAGCGTGAACAGCCAGCTGCGGTCGCAGAGCCGACGCTCCTCCAGGGTCCGCCGGATGAAGCGTGCCACCTTTTCGCTCTGCGAGTCGATGCGGTGACTGCCGCTGATGATACCGATCTTCATGGAATGCTCCTTGTTGGCCGCGGGCCATGGCCCGCCGCTTGCCGGGGCTCAGGCCGGCAACTGGATGTCGAGGTGTTCGCCGAGGAAGTGCAGGATCTGGGTGCGCGATTTTGCGCCACTGAAACGCGCCACTTCCCGGCCCTGGTGGAACAGGATGATGGTGGGAAAACCGCGGACCCGGTAATGACCGGCCAGTTTCATGTTGTCGGCCTCGTCGACCTCGAGCTTGGCCAGCGACAAGGCACCGTCGAAGTCATGGAGCACCTTTTCCAGTATCGGCGCTATGACGATGCAGGGCGCACACCAGTCGGCCCAGAAATCGACCAGTACCGGCCGGCTGGCAGACGCCTCCAGCACGTCCTGATCAAAGGTCTCCAGCGAAGTCTCGAAAATGCTCATGGCAACAGGATGAAAATGGCTAGTGACTGTCGTACAACAGCGCGATGGCGACCACCGAGGCCACCAGCAGCACGATGGCGATCTTCAGAACCGTATGCAGTCTACAGTAACGGTTAGCCGCACATTGTTTTATTTTTTCCATGCGAACCTCCCGGGTCGATGCCCCCGTCGACAATCCAGTGACTTCAGCAGGTGGGCAATACTACAAATGGCCGAGTGGAATGGTCAAGTATTATTAACCCGGCAACCTAGCTATGTCGGGTTAAGACGGGGAATCACACCGGATTGAGGTCCGGCAGCCGGCGGCTCCGAGCACGGCCGCTGAGCTTGCACTGGCGGAAACGGATGGGAAACAGGCCCGGCTTGATCTGCTCTTCGAACTCGCGCTTCCAGCGCGCAAAGGAGGACATCGGCTGGCCGCCGTAGACCGCCCGGTCGAGTTCCGCCATCAGGGCTTCGACACGCCCGGCATCGGCGCGCGGGTGACAGGCGGAAATGCTCCTGCCCAGCTCGCGCAGGTTTGCCTGCGGGCGCACGCCGAGGTGCTTGGCGGCCAGGAACTGCAGGGCCTGGACCCAGTCGGCCGGATCCTCTTCGCGCGCCACGGCCCGCAGACAGAACCACAGCTTCCACGATACCGGCAGCCTGGATCCGATCCACGCCCGCGAGCGGTGGAAATAGCGCCGTGGCGACAGGCGGCCGGCAAAGGCGGCCAACGGCGCATACAGCTCGCCGAGAACCGGCCGGATCATGCGCGCCAGGGCCACGAAGCCGGGCAACCGGCCGTCGCCGAGAAAGGCGCTGGCCCAGCTGTACAGCAGCACCACAACGGCCAGCACCAGCGGTGTCCAGTAGAAGAATGATCCCAGCGGCCCCGACCCGGTCGCACCGCCGATACCGCGCCTGGGGTTGGGCGGCCCGCTGACGTGCAGCTGATCCATGAGCAGCGCGGCGACCTCCGGGCGGTTGTACTGCACGTTCCACCAGTTGATCTTGACGTCCGGGATCTTCAGCCAGCCGCCGTACTGGGGAACCAGGGTGAAGGTCTCCAGGCGCCGCCCGACCAGGGTGCGGCCGTCGGCGGAGATGCTGCCCTCGGTCACCGTCTTTCCGGGGTAGATCTGGAAGTCGTCGCCCTTCAGCTGGTCTGCGACGGATGGAATCTGCGCACCGGTGGCACCCACGGCCCGGCTCTCCACCTCCAGGGTGACCGGATTCCCCGCCGCCGGTCTCTCGCCGCCGCGGATGCGGGCGTCGATCTGCAGGTCGTAGAGCGGCAACCAGGGCTGCACCGCCGGCGTGGCCGGGCGCACTTTCAGGATCACGGGGTCGCGCGCGCTCACCTCGAAGAAGGGGCCTTCGCCGCCGCCCGGCGCCAGGTAGGTTCCGGTGACGCGTGCGGCGGGGATGGTGACCACGCCGGCCGTGAGCGGCATCAGCAGGTAGCGAAACTCGGTGATGGTCTCCGCTTCGCCGCCACTGCTGTCGCTGCTGACCACCGGCTCGCCGAGCTGGCGCAGCACCACCGAATCGGTCTCCGGCAACTCCGGCGTCACCGTCTTGAGATTGCCCGTGCCGATGATGCGGATACGGTAGACCAGGCTTTGCTGCTCGTAGGGCGTGGAGGCGCTCACGTAGGTCTCCACCCGCGGCGGCTGGTACTGCGGCTGACGCTGCTGATAGGGCGCCCAGTAGGACTGTCCCTGGGTCGGTCCGCGCATGCCCGGATAGGGATACTGCTGCGGATACCTCGCCGGTGGCTGATAGCCGAACGGCTGGTAGGCGTACGCCGGTGGCAGCAACAGGGACCACGCCACCAGGACAAGCATCTGCAAACTTCGTTTCACATTCATGAGGTCACCACGGACGGGGCTCGTACAGCCGCCTCCCCTGCTGGTTGACCAGCCGCTGCTCCTCGAGCATGAACTGGTTCTTCATCAGATAGGCGGGGTTGCCCTCGACCTGTTCCAGCAGCTTGTCCATGAGGATCACCGCCGGGCGTTCACCGTTGCCGGCACCTTCTCCACCGGGCGCACCCTTCTCACCGCTGGTATCCATCTGGCCGCCGAGCTGCTCCAGGTTGTCGATGGCGCCCATGTTCAGGTCGCTGGCCTCCGGCCTGAAGTCGCGCAGGTCCTCTTCGCCACCGGCCTTGCGTCGCTCGTCCCGGCGCTTGCCGGGATATTCCTTCTCCTCTTCCCCGCCGGCGGCCTTGTGATCGACGGCCTGTTCCTCCGCCTGCCTGGCCGCTTCCGCCTGTTCACGCGCTTTTTCCCCCGCCGACTCTTCGTTCTCCGGTCGCTGCTCCTCGCCACCGGCCTCCGATTCCTGCTGTTCGCGCTTGCCGCCGCCTTTTTCCTGCGCCTCGGTCTGGTCCTCGCCCTTGCCTTCCTCACGGCGCTCGCGATCACCGCCCTCGGATTCCTGCCGCTGTTCCTCCTCGCCGCCCTCCGACTCCTGTTGCTGCTTCTCGCGGCCGCCTTCCGACTCCTGTTGCTGTTTTTCCTCCTGCCCCTGCCCTTCTTCCGTCTGCTGTTCGGACGGGGCACCGCTGCCGCTTTCCTGCTCCGACGACTCCCCGCCCTCGGACTCCTGTGACTCCTCGCCGCCGCTCTGCTGTTGCTCCGACTGCTGTCCCTGGGACTGTTGTTCCTGGGACTGCTGTTCCTCGGACTGCTGTTCCTCGGACTGCTGTTCCTCGGACTGCTGTTCCTCGGACTGCTGTTCCTCGGACTGCTGTTCCTCGGACTGCTGTTCCTTGGACTGCTGTTCTTTGGACTGCTGCTCCTTGGACTGCTGCTCCTTGGACTGCTGTTCCTCGGACTGCTGCTCCTTGGACTGCTGCTCCTTGGACTGCTGTTCCTCGGACTGCTGTTCCTCGGACTGCTGCTCCTTGGACTGCTGCTCCTTGGACTGCTGTTCCTGTTGCTTTTTCTTCGCCTGTTCCTTCTGCTCCTGCTGCTTCTGTCCCTTCTTCTGTTTTTCCTTCTTTTCTTTTTCCTTGCGCGCCTTCTCAGACTTCGCCTCCGCCAGCATGGCGCTGGTCAGACCGAGGTTGTGACGCGCA
>DROT01000053.1 GCA_011321775.1 Gammaproteobacteria bacterium
GAGCCAGATCCCGATCCCAGGCCCTCACCTCGCGCTCGGGCGCACCGGTACGAAGCGCGGCATTCCTCTGTTTCATCAATTTCTGATACCGCCGCCAGACAGCCAGGTAGCCGGGTTTCACGTGAAACAATCCCCAGTCGAGGTATTGCCGGCGACAAGCAGGCCCCTGTTCGATGAGCCGGTGCAGCTCTCCACCAATCCACTGAATCGGAAAGAGCACCGCCAGATCCGACAGTTTTCTTACGGGCCGGGCGTCGACACGGACCGCCAGCGCATGGGGGCCCTGTTCCATGCCCACCGGGATCACCCGTTCGTCGTCCCGCTGAACCCGCACCAGCAGCCGGAACCCGTCCGATTCGCGCTGAATGAGATGTTTCAGATTGCGCGCGCGGAAGGAGCGGCCGCGGCCCAGCACGTAGATGGTTTCCAGCAGGCTGGTTTTACCGGCGGCATTTGCGCCCGTGAACAGATTGATACCGGGTGAACAATCGATCGTTACCTCGTCGAGATTTCGAAAATGCTCGATGGTCAACGAAGTGATAGGCATATTGGTGGCTTCGCGATATCCGAAGGCCTTGCGAGCAGTTTGCAGTATGAGGGTTTGACGACGGCCGCGTTCAACGGTTCGCGACGCCGGCACCCGCCTGGCGTCACCGCTTGCAGGCCTGGCAAATGGCTACAGCCTCATCGGCATGACGACGTAGCGACAGCGATCGGTATCCGGTTGGCGCATCAGGCAGCTACTGTTGGAGTCGCTGAGAATGATCTCGACCTGTTCGCTGCGTATGGCGGACAGCACGTCCAGCAGGTAGGTGACATTGAACCCGATTTCCAGAGGAGCCCCCGGATACTCCACTTCGAGTTCTTCGTCCGCCTCTTCCTGTTCCGGATTATGTGATTGAATTTTAAGAATATTTTTTGATATAGTAAGACGAATACCGCGATATTTCTCATTGGAGAGAATTGACGTACGCGACAAGGCCTGCCGCAGCAGCTCGCGATCGGCGAGCACCACCTTGTCGCCTCCCCGCGGTACCACCCGCTCGTAATCCGGAAAACGGCCATCCACGAGCTTGGACGTAAAACAGACTTCCGGTGAACGGATGCGAATGTGGTTGGTACCGATCTCCAGCTCGACAGGCGTATCGCTGTCTTCCAGCAGACGCTGCAACTCCTGGACCCCCTTGCGCGGAACGATCACCTGACGGGCATCCTGGACCGCCACGTCGATCGCGGTGTCACACAGGGCCAGGCGGTGACCATCGGTGGCCACGGCGCGCAACAGGTCCGGGCCGATTTCCAGCATCAGACCGTTGAGGTAGTAGCGCACGTCCTGCTGGGCCATGGAGAACTGGGTACGCTCGATGAGTTCCTTGAGGCGGTCCTGCGGCATCGAAAAACGGCAGTCGCTGCTGATCTTGTCGACCACGGGAAAATCCGCCGCCGGCAGCGTCGAAAGGGTAAAGCGGCTGCGACCGGAACGGATCTGTGCTTTCTGGTCCTTGAGTTCCAGCACGATGCTGGCGTTTTCCGGCAAGGCCTTGCAGATATCGATCAGCTTGCGGGCCGGCAAGGTAATCTCCCCGCCCTCCTCGATGTCGACGGCGGCCTGTGCCTGGATTTCCACTTCCAGGTCGGTAGCCGTGATTTTCAGCCCATCCTGGCCGGCCTTGATCAGCAGATTGCCCAGTACAGGTAATGTCTGTCGACGTTCGACTACACCAATGACTTGCTGGAGAGGTTTGAGCAGGGACTCCCGGTCAATAGTGAATTTCATTAATTATAATTCCTGTATATCTACAACCTGTTACTGTTATTAGGACCCTGTGCAGCTGGGGGAAGGAACTGGATTTCCAAATATTATCAGGATGTTATTCCGAGTTCCAGGTGTTGTTAACCGTACCCGCAAGATGTGGGGCTCCTGTGGATAAGCGTGCATAAGTTCCGCCGCCCTTTTTTGTGCACCGCTTATCCACATCATGTGGTCAGTATTCTCCACAGGTTGCTGTAGTCCTCGGCGATGCGCACATCCGCTTCCTTGAGTTCGACCACCTTGCGGCAGGCGTGCATGACGGTAGTGTGATCGCGACCGCCGAAGGCGGAACCGATCTCCGGCAGGCTGTGGCTGGTGAGTTCCTTGGCCAGTGCCATGGCAATCTGTCGTGGTCGCGTAATGGACCGCGTACGACGCGGGGACAGAAGATCGGCGACCCGGATCTTGTAGTATTCGGCAACCGTCTTCTGGATGTTGTCGATGGACACCAGCCGGTCCTGCAGCGCCAGCAGATCGCGCAAGGATTCCTTGGCAAACTTGACGTCGATTTCGCGACCGGTAAAGCGGGCACTGGCGATGACGCGGCGCAGTGCACCTTCGAGTTCGCGCACGTTGGAGTGGATCCGCTTGGCGATGAAGAAGGCGACGTCGCTGGAAAGATCGATGTTGGCCTGCTTTGCCTTGTTCACCAGGATGGCCACCCGCGTCTCCAGTTCCGGCGGTTCGATGGCAACCGTCAGTCCCCAGCCAAAGCGCGACTTGAGCCGTTCCTCCAGTCCCTTGACCTCCTTCGGAAAACGGTCGCAGGTCAGGATCACCTGGCTCTGGTCCTCCAGCAGCGCATTGAAGGTATGGAAGAATTCCTCCTGCGAGCGCTCCTTGCCGGCGAAGAACTGGATGTCGTCGATGAGCAGTGCATCCACGGAGCGGTAGTAGCGTTTGAACTCGTTGATGGCGTTGTGTTGCAGCGCCTTGACCATGTCGGCCACGAAGCGTTCGGAATGCAGGTAGACCACCTGCGCCGTGGGACGCCTGGACACGATCATGTTGCCCACGGCGTGCATCAGGTGGGTCTTGCCCAGGCCGACGCCGCCGTAGATGAACAACGGGTTGTAGGCTTCCCCCGGATGTTCGCCGATCTGCATGGAAGCGGCCCGGGCCAGCTGGTTCGACTTGCCCTCGACGAAGGTTTCGAAGGTGAAGCCGGCATTCAGGTTGCTGCGCGGCAGGCCGCGCTGTTCACGACGTCGTTCCACCTGCACAACCGCGGTGCCGTCGCCCTCCGCCGGTGATTCCCGCGGCGGGGTGACCGAGCCGATCTGCAATTCCACCCGCAGGGGCGGATCCTTGAGGTGGTTGAGGGTGTTCTGGATATCGCTGATGTAGTGATCCCGGACCCAGTCCAGGACGAAGCGGTTGGGAGCCAGCAGTTTCAGTTCCGACTCTTCCTCGATCGCGTGCAGCGGCCGGATCCAGGTATTGAACTGTTGTTCCGGCAGCTCGTTTTCAAGCCGCGCCAGACACTGTTGCCAGAGACTTGCTTGCACCGGTGTTGGTCCCGTCGGGTTTGCCGTGAATCCAGGAGCGGAGGACGAAGGAGTCTAACGCGCGCGCCCCAGCTTATCCACAGGGAAGACGACGTCGGACGGCGGTCAGCGGCGGTTGACAGGGAGGGGGCAAAAACTGTACTCTGCGCGGCCTGTTTCGGCCCGCTTTGTGCGGGCCGTTTGACTATCGTTTGGGAACGGACCGCGCCATGAAGCAAACTTTTCAACCCAGCAACCTGAAGCGCAAGCGCACCCACGGTTTCCGCGCCCGGATGCGTACCAAGAACGGCCGCCTGATCATCAAGGCTCGTCGGGCGAAAGGTCGCGCGCGCCTGTCCGTCTGATCTCGCCCGTTGGCCGCGGCGACCGCGCCCTATCCGCGCAGCCACCGCCTGCTGACCGCGGCGCAGTACCAGAGGGTTTTCCGGCATTGCCAGGCCAGGAGCAGTGACCGCTACCTCACGGTGCTGGCGGTCGCAAACGATCTGCCTCACGCGCGCCTGGGTAGCGCCGTTTCCATTCGGAATGCCGGCAACGCCGTCAGGCGTAACCGGATCAAGCGTCTGATACGGGAGAGTTTCCGGTTGCACCAGGATATCCTGGGCGGCTGGGATGTCGTGGTGCTGGCGAGGCCGGACACGGCGACGCTCGACAACCGGCAGCTTTTCACCGCACTGGACACTCACTGGCGTAAGATTGCAGCGCATGCGCACACTGGTTCTGACACTCATTAAGGCCTACCGCCTGTTGCTCAGCCCCTGGCTCGGTAACCACTGCCGCTTCACGCCCAGCTGTTCGGAATATTCCCTCATCGCCATCGAAAGGCACGGCCTGCTCAAGGGCGGCTGGCTGGCGCTGCGGCGCATCGGCTCCTGCCATCCCTGGCACGAGGGTGGCTACGATCCGGTTCCGCACACCTGTACCCATTCTCCTGAAGAAAAAACAACGAATCACAGCCATGGATAATCCCCGCGTACTCCTGTCGATCGCTCTCTCCTTTCTGGTACTCATGCTGTGGCAGGCCTGGGTGCAGGACTATGGTCCGAAACCCGAACCGGCGGCGGTCGAATCGACGAGCGCTCCCGCCGGCGGGCAGGCGCCATCGCAAGGCGCGGCTGGAACGGGGCAGCCGGCGACCGGCGGCAAGGAGGATCTGCCCGCGCTGCCGGAGGAAGAAGCGGCCGCTCCGGCACCCGAGTCGGAGATATCGATCAAGCTGGCGAAGGACCAGCGCGTGGATGTCGTCACCGACCTGTTCCATGCCGTCATCGACACCCGCGGCGGCAACCTGCGCGAGGTCGATCTGCTGAAATATCCGGTCAGCCTCGAAAAGGATGCAGAGCCCTTCAAGCTGCTGGACGAGAGCCCGGACAAGGTGTTCATCGCCCAGGGTGGCCTGCGCGTGGGAAAAGGCCCGGAACCGAATCACCACGCCAGCTACCGCGTGGAACAGAACCGTTTCGAGCTGAAAGCGGATGCCGAGACCATCGAAGTTCCGCTGCACTGGAGTAGTGGCGACGGCATCGAGGTCACCAAGCTGTATCGTTTCCGGCGCGGCAGTTACGTGGTCGAGGTCGAGTACCGCATTCACAACAGCAGCCCGCACGAGTGGATTGCGCGGCCCTATCAGCAGCTGCAACGCACGCCACCGGTCAAGAAA
>DROT01000054.1 GCA_011321775.1 Gammaproteobacteria bacterium
CCTTGCCAAGCACAGCAACGCAGCGGCGGGGCACCACAGGGGCGCCCTTCGGGTTCGCTTGTCGACGTCCACGGACGGCGTTGCGTCTCTTGGCAAGGGAATGACCATTGCCTGCGAGACGCGCCTTGCCGTGAACGTCGACAAGCGAACTGAACCCGTAATTGTCCGGGGGATAGAGCACTTGGCCGGCCCTGAAAAGGAGGCCCATTTCAAGGAGACAAGCGGTCACCTGAGGGAAGAGGCGCCCCCCGCGTTGGCGGAACGGAATCGTTGCGAAGATACTTCCGTGGGTTTCGCGGCCATCACGATTTCTCCCCGAAACTCGATCATTGCGCACCGATGCTGACCTCCGGTCCTTCGCCCGTCCCGGTGGTGACGGCGATCAGCCGGTCGAGGAGTCCCTGCCAGTCGACCTCGCGCACGTGGCCGATGACGTCCAGGTGGGGCAGGAAGGCGCCCTCGACCAGGTAGTAGCCCCCGTCCGGGGCCGGGCCGACGCCGCGCATGTGGCAGACGCCGTTCTCCAGCCGGCAGCCGATGCCGAGGCGGCGGTAGGGAAAATCCTCGAACACGCGCAGGAAGCTGCGCGACAGCGCGCCGCCCACCCCGCCGCCACCGAGGTCGGAGAGATTGTCGACCGCCTTCTGGCTGATGCGGTGGCGACTGCGGTCGCCTTCCGGCGTGGCCAGGAAGGCGTCGAAGGCCACCGGCTGCCAGGCCTCCATGTACAGGCCCTTCACTTCGCCGCGAAGCTGGCCCTCGATGCGGCCGAAGTCGAAGGTGCGGGTCAGTGTCTTCAGGTCCACGTGTTCCGCGCGCACGTCCGCCCACAGGCGCGGCACCCGCCCGAGCGGATGCTCGATACGCAGGTTGCGCACCGTGATGTCGCCGTCGAACGCCTGCACCAGCAGGATACCGCCGAGGGTGAGGACGCCGTTGCGGTACTGCACCCGGGGCACCATGCCCGACAGCTTGCCGGACAGCGGTTTCCAGCCCAGGGCGGTGCTGAAGGTGCGCATGGACACCGGCGTCAGCATGGCGTCGAGCAGCCAGTGCACACCCTTGTCGTCCACACCGAGCTGGAATTCGTCGAGGTGCAGCTGGCCGTCGAGAAAGGGGACCACCAGCGGCTTGCGCAGTCTCAGGCCGCGGCGCCCGCTCTCCAGCTGCAGGGTCGCCGCCCCCAGGCGCAGGCGGTAGAAATTGGCGGCCCGCCAGGCCAGTGTCGACCGGTGGGTGGCCCGGTCGTCGCTCCACTGCAGTCGCCCGTTCAGGCCCTCGACCCCGAACTGCCCGCCCGCTTCGCGGAAGGAGACCTGTTCGAGCCGCAACTGCAGGGCACGCGGCCGCCCCTGCTCCACCCTCAGACTCCCCTGCAGCTGACCCTGCGTCTCCAGATCGTCCAGGACGGTGCCGGCGAACCAGGGTTGCAGCCAGGTCTGGTACAGGCCCGGCAGCTGCGAGCGCTCGATTTCCAGTTCCAGGTGCTGCAGCGGCTGCGCCGCCGGTTGCAGGCGTCCGGAGAGATGCCCCGCCACCACCTGCGGCTGGTCGAAGGACAGGCGCTCGAGCTGCAGCCGGCCGGCATCCGGGTTCCATGAGGCCTGCAACGACAGCGACAGCGGGCGGTCGCCGGCGAACTCCAGGTACAGCGGGTCCGAGAACAGCATGCCGGCGCTGGCCCGGAGCGAGGCGTCGATGTACCAGCCGTGCGGGCGGCGACTGAGGGAGCCACGGCTGTCCAGCTGCAACGCCTCGGCCGCCTGGCTGCCGTCGGCGTTGCTCCAGCCACCGTCGTCGCCGTGCAGGTCCCAGCGCAGCCTGCGCACGCCGGCCTCCCCTCCCTCCAGCGACAACTCGCCACCGAGCCGGCCGGCGTATTCCAGCGGCGGCAGCACCATCCCCGCTCCGGTCAGCAGGCCGGCGAGTCCGTCCAGGTCCACGCGCGCCAGCCGGACCCGCGCCTGCCAGCGCCCGGCCTGCAGTGACAACGCCAGGCCCAGGCGACCGGCGGCGAGCGGAAACCGGGAAAGGGAGAGTTCCAGCGCGCCGCTGCGGCGATCATAGTGGAAGGCGGCCGGTACGGCCTTCGCGCTCAGCCCCTTCATGCTCAGACCGAGACGCCCCTGCGCGCAGGCCACTGTCTCCACGTCGATCTGCAGCTCGCTGCACTCGAAAGCCAGGTGCTGCAGTTCCACGCCGGGGAACCGCGCACGCCCTACGCGGATGCTGGCGACGGGCTTTTTCGCATCCGACACATCCAGGACGAGTTCGACCTCCTGCAACGACCAGCCGCCATCGGCGATGGTGCCGAAGTGCAGCTGGATCTGTTCGAGAGGGTAGGCGGTGCACCAGAGCAGCCACAGGCACAGGCCGCCCGCCAGGCGTCTCAATCGGGGAATACCCCGGTGGACAGGTAGCGGTCGCCGCGGTCGCAGACGATGGCGACGATGACGGCATTCTCGACCTCCGCACTCAGGCGCAGGGCGGCGGCCACCGCGCCGCCCGAGGATACGCCGCAGAAGATGCCTTCCTTCTCGGCCAGGGCGCGGGTGGTCTGCTCGGCCTCCTGCTGGCCGATGTCGATGGTGCGATCGACCAGCGAAGGATCGAAGATCGACGGCAGGTAGGCCTCGGGCCAGCGCCGGATACCGGGTATGGCGGCCCCCTCGGCGGGCTGCACACCGACGATCTCGATCGCCGGACTGACTTCCCTGAGGTAGCGCGAGGTGCCGACGATGGTGCCGGTGGTACCCATGGCACTGACGAAATGGGTGACGCTGCCGCCGCTGTCGCGCCAGATCTCGGGGCCGGTGGTCTCGTAGTGGGCGCGCGGGTTGTCGGGATTGGAGAACTGGTCCAGCACCCGTCCCTGCCCCTCGGCCTCCATCTGCTTGGCCAGGTCGCGCGCGCCCTCCATGCCCTGTTCCTGCGTGACCAGAATGATCCGGGCGCCGAAGGCCTTCATCACCTGGCGCCGCTCCACACTCATGTGCTCCGGCATGATCAGCACCATGCGATAGCCGCGGATGGCCGCCGCCATCGCCAGGGCAATGCCGGTGTTGCCGCTGGTGGCCTCGATGAGGGTGTCGCCGGGCGCGATCTCGCCGCGCTCCTCGGCGTGCACGATCATGCTCAGGGCCGGCCGGTCCTTGACCGAACCGGCGGGATTGTTGCCCTCCAGTTTCACCAGCAGGGTATTGCCGGTTTCGCCCGGAAGCCGCTTCAGCTGCACCAGCGGCGTGTTGCCGATGAACTGTTCGACACCCGGAAATTCCCTTGCGCCGCCGCTGTTCATGGTGAGCCCCCCAGCCGCGCCTGTTGCATCAGGCGTTTCATCTCCGCGACTGCCTCGCCGAGGCCGGTGAACAGCGCCCGCGCGATGATGGCATGGCCGATGTTGAGTTCGCGCAGCTGCGGCAGGGCGGCCACCGGCTGCACGTTGTGGTAGTGCAGGCCGTGACCGGCGTTGACCTGCAGGCCGATGTCGTCGCCGAGGGCGACCGCCGCGACGATGCGGCGGAACTCCGCCTCCCGTTGCTCAGGGTCGCTGGCGTCGGCGAAATGGCCGGTGTGGATCTCGATGCAGGGCGCCCCCACCTCGTTGGCCGCTTCCACCTGGCGCGGGTCGGCGTCGATGAACAGTGACACCCGCACCCCGGCCTCCGCCAGCCGCCGGCAGGCGTCGCGCAGGCGGTCTTTCTGCCCGGCCACGTCCAGCCCGCCTTCGGTGGTGAGTTCCTCGCGCCGTTCCGGTACCAGGCAGCAGTCGCTCGGCTGCAGCCGGCAGGCGATATCGAGCATCTCGGCGGTCACCGCCATCTCCAGGTTCATGCGCGTCTGCAGGATGTCGGCCAGCAGCTCCACGTCGCGGTCCTGGATGTGGCGGCGGTCCTCGCGCAGGTGCAGGGTGATGCCGTCGGCGCCGGCCTGCTCCGCCTCGATGGCCGCCTGCACCGGGTCGGGATAGCGGGTGCCGCGCGCCTGGCGCAGGGTCGCGACGTGATCGATGTTGACGCCCAGCAGGATACTGTTCATGTTTCCTTGTCCGTTGACAGGGGGATTACGGCGGCCGCTGCCGGCCGCTGTCCGTGGCTGCGCGGAACAGCTCACGCGAACGCAGCGGTCGCTCCCCGATATAGAGCTCCAGCGCCGCGCGCATCAGGCGCTTGGCGTCGCGTCGTTCCGCAGGCTGGCGCAGTTCGCCGCGCGCCAGCGCCAGCAGGCTGGAGCCGCGGACGATGAAGCCCGGCGCATCGGCCGCGGCGACGGCGACCGGGCCCGCCTCCAGATGATAATCGTAATAGCGGTCCGCTTGCACCTCCCGCTCCAGGCCGGCCTCGTACTCCAGCAGCAAGCCGTAGCCGAGTGCCTCCAGCAGGTCCCTTTCGAACACCCGCAGCACGGCTTCCACCTCGTCGCCGCGCGCCAGCCGTTCCAGGCTGCGGCGGTAGTGCCGGAACAGTTGCGGATGCGGATCCTGGCGCGCCAGCAGACGCAGCAGCAGCTCGTTGAGATAGAAGGCGCTGTAGAGCGCCGCGCCTTCCAGGGTGCCCACGGCGCCGTCGGGCTCGGCGCCGCTGAGGGTGCCGAGTTCGCCGCGCATGTTCCAGGACAGGCGCAACGGGCGAAACGGCTGCAGCTCGCCGCGCAGCCGCGAACGCGCCGAACGCAGGCCGCGCGCCACCAGCCCGATGCGACCGTGCTGCTCACTGAAGACCTCCAGCAGGGCGCTGGTCTCGCGGTAGGGCGTCCGGTGCAGCAGAAAGGCCGGGCTCAGCTGGATGCGTGTGGTCGCTGCCACGGCCGCCTGCCCCCTTCCCGTCCCGCCGCCGGGCTAGGAGCCTGTCCGGGTAATGGGGGCCGTAGCGAGAGCGTGGCACAGCGAGGCGATTTTTGCGATCGTTTGAGGCGCATAGTGGGTACTATGCGACGAAAAGGATCGCGAAAAGCGGCCGCTGTGCTGCGCTCGCAGTAGGTCCATCATTACTCGGACAGGCTCCTAGTCGTCCCCATAGCCCAGGCTGCGCAATGCGCGTTCGTCGTCGGCCCAGCCTTCCTTGACCTTCACCCACAGCTGCAGGAACACCTTGCAGCCAAAGGCCCTCTGCATGTCCTCGCGCGCCTCGCGGCCGACTTCCCGCAGACGTTCCCCCTTGTTGCCGATGACGATGGGCTTGTGGCTGGCCTTCTCCACCCAGATCAGGGCATGGATGTGCAGCACCTTGCCCTCGTTGCGGAAACGCTCGATCTCCACCGTCAGGCCATAGGGAATCTCCTCGCCGAGCTTGCGGAACAGTTTCTCGCGCACCAGTTCGGCGGCGAGGAAACGTTCACTGCGATCGGTGACCTGGTCCTCTGGATAGAAGGGCGGCGACTCCGGCAACAGGCGCCGCACCGCCTGTTCCAGGCGATCGAGGTTGTCGCCGCTGCGGGCGCTCAGCGGAATCAGCTCGGCAAAGTCGAACCGTTTCGACAGCGTATCGAGGTGGGGCAGCAGCCGGCTCTTGTCGTCGATACGGTCGACCTTGTTGACCGCCAGCACCACCGGGCAACGGACCTCGCGCAGCAGTTCCAGCACGCGCTCGTCGTCCTCGTTCCAGCGCGTGCCCTCGACCACGAACACCACCACGTCGACGTCGCGCAGGCTGTCGGCGGCGGCGCGGTTGAGGTAGCGGTTCATGGCCCGCGGCTGGCGCACGTGCAGCCCCGGCGTGTCGACGAAGACGATCTGGGACTGCGGGTCGGACTTGATACCGAGGATGCGGTGACGGGTGGTCTGGGGCCGGCGTGAGGTGATACTGATCTTCTGCCCCACCAGGCGGTTGAGAATGGTGGACTTGCCGACGTTGGGCCGCCCGACCAGGGCAACGAAGCCGCAGCGATGGTCAGCCCCGGTCATCGAGCTGCTCCAGCATCCTTTCCGCCGCCGCCTGTTCGGCGCGACGGCGGCTGCGTCCCTGTCCGCGGGTGGCCTGCTGCGCGGCGGCGACCCGGCACTCGACCACGAACTGCTGACGGTGCGATTCGCCGCTCACCTGCAGGACCTGGTAGGTGGGAAGCTGCAATCGCTGCGCCTGCAGGTATTCCTGCAGCCGCGTCTTGGCATCCTTGAGTTCTTCCCGCGTCGAGATCTCTTCCAGCGGCCTGCTGAACAGGCGTTCGATGCAGGCGCGACAGGCGTCGATGCCGCCGTCCAGCAGGATGGCACCGAGCACCGCCTCAAGGGTATCGGCCAGGGTGGAGTCGCGCCGGAAACCGCCGCTCTTCAACTCGCCCGCTCCCATGCGCAGATAGTCGCCCAGCTCCAGACCACGGGCGATATCGGCCAGCGTCTCGCGCTTGACCAGGGTCGCGCGCAGACGGCTCAGCTCGCCCTCGCGGGCCTGCGGAAAGCGCTGATAGAGCCATTCGGCGACGATGTAGCCGAGTACGGCGTCACCGAGAAATTCCAGGCGTTCGTTGTTGCGGCTGCCGGCGCTGCGGTGGGTGAGTGCCGCCTGCAGCAGCTGCGGATCCTGGAAACGGTAGGCCAGCGTGCGCGCCAGCTCCTCCGGCGCACGCGTCAACGACCACCCACCTCGAGCGTCTTGGAGAAACGGGCCACCACGTCCACGTTCCCCATGAGATGTTCGCGGCGCTCGTACTCGATCGACAGCGTCATGCGGCCCTTGTCCTTGCTGATCTTGACCAGCTTCGGATCCACGTGACTCACGTCGTTGATGTCAAAGCGCTTGCCGACCAGCGAGATGATCTGCCTGCGGGTCTGGGTACTGATGTTCGGTTCGTTGGCCAGCGACTCCATCACCGAGACCACCTTGCCATACTCCATGTAGAGGGGAACCAGGCGCAGGGCAATGAGCGTGAAGAAGGCGATCAGTCCCAGCACCAGCAACCAGCCGATCGCGGTCATGCCTTTCTGGTATCGTGCTACCTTCATCGATTGTCTCCTAGTTGATGGACTTTCCGATGCGATCCCAGCCGATCCCTCCGGCGGCGGAATCCCAGTTCATCCAGATCATGAACGCCTTGCCGACCAGGTTGCCGTCGGGCACGAAGCCCCAGTAGCGGCTGTCGTTGCTGTTGTCACGATTGTCGCCCATGACGAAGTAGTGTCCCGGGGGCACCACCACGTCGGTCGACACGCCCGGCATGCGCGGCACCACGAGGATATCATGCTCGACCTTGCCGAGTTTCTCGCGCCGCAGGCTGGCACCCGACATGGACAAGCCGGAACCGCTGCCAATGTAGGTCCCGATGGGGATCTGCGGAACCTGCTCACCGTTGATGGTCAGCGTCTTGTTCCGGTACACCACGTGGTCACCGGGCAGACCGACCACGCGCTTGATGTAGTCGACGCTGGGATCCTTGGGAAAGCGGAACACCACCACGTCGCCGCGCTGCGGCTCGCCGATATCCAGTACCTTGGTGTTGAGCACCGGCAGGCGGATGCCGTAGTCGTACTTGTTGACCAGGATGAAGTCGCCCACCAGCAGGGTCGGCATCATCGATCCCGAGGGGATGCGGAACGGCTCCACCAGGAAGGAGCGCAACAGCAACACCACCAGGATGACCGGGAAGAAGGACTTGGCATACTCGACCAGGGTCGGCTCCTTGAGCGCCTTCTCCACGGCCGCGGCGTCGGCACTGCCCCCGCCGGCGCCCAGGGCTTCGGCGGCCCGGCGCCGCCGGGGCGCCCACAGCAGGGCATCCGCAGCCCAGATCAGACCGGTTATCAACGTGGCCGCCACCAGGATGGTGGGAAAATCCAGATTCATGTCGTTCCGCCTTGTTATTTTTTACCGACTTGCAACACCGCCAGGAAGGCCTCCTGGGGTATCTCCACCTTGCCAAACTGTTTCATGCGTTTCTTGCCGGCCTTCTGCTTCTCCAGGAGCTTGCGCTTGCGGGTGATGTCGCCGCCGTAGCACTTCGCGGTCACGTTCTTGCGCAGCGCCTTGACGGTGGTGCGCGCGATGATCTGCGAACCGATGGCCGCCTGGATGGCGACGTCGAACATCTGTCGCGGAATGATATCGCGCATGCGTTCGGCCAGGTCGCGGCCGCGACTCTGGGCGAACTCGCGGTGGACGATGACCGACAGGGCGTCCACCCGTTCGCCGTTGATGAGGATGTCCAGCTTCACCAGCGGAGCCGCCTGGAAACGCTCGAAGGAGTAGTCGAAGGAGGCAAAACCACGGCTGACCGATTTCAGCCGGTCGAAGAAGTCCAGCACCACCTCGCTCAGCGGCAGCTCGTAGCTCAGCGACACCTGGTTGCCCAGGTACTGCATGCTGCGCTGCACGCCGCGCTTTTCCACGCACAGGCCGATGACGGCACCGAGGTAGTCCTGCGGCACCAGGATGTTGGCGAGGATGATGGGCTCGCGGATCTCCTCGATCTGGTTGACCGGCGGCAGGCTGGCCGGATTGTCGATCTGGTGGACCTCGCCCCTGGTGTCCAGGATCTCGTACACCACCGTGGGCGCGGTGGTGATCAGATCGAGGTTGTATTCGCGTTCCAGGCGTTCCTGCACGATCTCCATGTGCAGCATGCCGAGGAAGCCGCAGCGGAAACCGAAACCCAGGGCCTGCGAGGTCTCGGGCTCGAAATGCAGCGAGGCATCGTTGAGTCGCAGCTTCTGCAGCGCCTCGCGCAGGTCCTCGTAGTCGTCGGAGACCACCGGATAGAGGCCGGCGAACACCCGCGGCTGCACCTTCTGGAAGCCCGGCAGGGGCTCGGCCGCCGGGTTGTCCGCGAGGGTGATGGTATCACCCACCGGCGCGCCGTCGATCTCCTTGATGCCGGCGATGACGAAACCCACATCGCCCGCGGTCAGCTGCTCGCGTTCCTCGCGTCGCGGCGTGAAGATGCCGACCTTCTCGGCCGGGAAATCACGCCCGGTGGACATCACCCGGATCTTCTGCCGTCGCCGCAGCGTACCCTGCATCACCCGCACCAGCGAGATGACGCCGACGTAGTTGTCGAACCAGGAATCGATGATCAGCGCCTGCAGGGGGGCGCTGGCGTCGCCCTGCGGCGGCGGAACACGCTCGATCAGACGCTCCAGCAGCTCGCGTACGCCGAGGCCGGTCTTGGCGGACACCTCGACGGCGTCGTCCGCCTCGATGCCGATGATCTCCTCGATCTCCTGCTTGACGCGCTCCGGTTCCGCCGAGGGCAGGTCGATCTTGTTCAGCACCGGCACCACCTCCAGGCCCTGTTCGATGGCGGTGTAACAGTTGGCCACGCTCTGGGCCTCGACCCCCTGGGCGGCATCCACCACCAGCAGGGCGCCCTCGCAGGCCGACAGGGAACGCGACACCTCGTAGGAGAAGTCCACGTGTCCCGGGGTATCGATGAAGTTCAGCACGTAGGTCTCGCCGTTCTTCGCCTGATACTCCAGCGACACGCTCTGCGCCTTGATGGTGATGCCGCGCTCGCGTTCCAGGTCCATGGAATCCAGTACCTGCTCCTCCATCTCGCGTTCGCTGAGGCCGCCGCAGATCTGGATGAAGCGGTCCGCCAGCGTGGACTTGCCGTGGTCGATGTGGGCAATGATGGAGAAGTTGCGGATGTGGGACAGATCAGTCATCCACGCCCCGGCCAAATGAGTACAAGAAACATAACAACCTGATTGACAAAGAAGAAGCGGCACGCCCGGGGACGCGCGACAGAACGACGCACAGTATACACGCTATTGATACGCCGACCTACCGGCGCGCGTGCAGATAGCGTTCCAGGGCCGCCACGTCGAGATGGTAGTGGCAGATCTCGTGATCGCCGTGGCACAGCACCGGCACCCACTCGTCGTAGCGCTGTCGCAGGCGCGGATCGCGATCGATATCGACCAGTTGCAGTTCCACCCCCGAACGCGCCTGCAGGCCCCGCAGGGCCTGCAACATCGCTTCACACAGGTGACAGCCTTGCCGGTAGTACAGCGTCAGGCAGACCCCGGCCACGCCTCACTGCTTTCCCGGTACCTTGAGCGCCAGGAAGATCGGCCCGCCGCGGCGCTGCACCAGCACCGCCACCGACTTGCCGGGCGGCAACTTGTCGACCATCTTCTCGAAGTCCTCGACGCTGTTCACCGGCCGGTTGTCGATCCGCAGGATGACGTCGCCCTTGCGGATGCCGGCGTCGGCCGCCGCACCCTCGCCGATGTCTTCCACCAGGATGCCGGACTCGATATCCAGTTCCTTGCGCTGTTCGGCCGTGAGCGCCGTCACCTTGATGCCGAGACGGTTGTCGCTGGTGGCCTTCTCCGGTTCCTCGACGGCGACCTTCTCGTCCTTCTCCGGCAGCTCGCCGAGTTTCACCCACAGCGTCCGGCTGCTTCCCTGGCGGACGACCTTGACGGGCACCTTCTTGCCCACCGGGGTGCGGCCCACCACCGGCGGCAGCGACGAGGAACGATCGATGTCCTTGCCGTTGAAGGCGACGATGATGTCACCCACCTGCAGACCGGCGGCGGCGGCCGGGCTGTCCGGCATCACCTCGGCCACCAGCGCGCCCTGCGGCTTGCTCATGCCGAAGGACTCCGCCAGCTCGCGGGTGACGTCCTGGATCAGCACCCCGAGCCAGCCGCGCCGCACCCGGCCGTGTTCCTTGAGCTGCTTGGCGACGTCCATGGCCACGTCGATGGGAATGGCGAAAGACAGGCCCATGTAGCCGCCGGTACGGCTGTAGATCTGTGAATTGACGCCCACCACCTCACCATCCATGTTGAACAGCGGGCCGCCGGAGTTGCCGGGATTGATGGCCACGTCGGTCTGGATGAAGGGAACGTAGTTCTCGCTCGGCAGGGCGCGCCCCTTGGCGCTGACGATGCCGGCGGTGGCGGAACGGTCGAAACCGAAGGGCGAACCGATCGCCAGCACCCATTCCCCCACCTTCAGCTTGCCGGAATCACCGATCTTCGCCACCGGCAGGTCACGGGCATCGATCTTGAGCAGGGCCACGTCACTGCGTTCGTCGGTACCGACGATCTTCGCCTTCAGTTCGCGCCGGTCCTCGAGGCGCACGATCACCTCGTCCGCATCCTTGACCACATGATTGTTGGTCATGATGTAGCCGTCGCTGGAAATGATGAAACCGGAACCCAGCGACTTGGCCTCGTGCGAGCGCGGCGCCCCGTTGCCGCCCTGTTCGCCGAAGAAATGCTTGAACAGGTCGTTGAAGGGCGAATCCTTCGGCAGATCCGGGATCTCGATGCCCTCGGGCAGGTTGAGGCGGCTCGTCTTGACCTTCTGGGTGGTGCTGATGTTGACCACCACGCTGCTGGTCTCCTCGACCAGATCGGTAAAATCGGGCAGCGAAGCCGCCTGCACATTCGCCACAGCCACCAGCATCAGGGCCAGGCAGGCGGACAGCCAGCCCCTGTTCTTCAACGAAACCATAGATACTCCTGAATTATCCCGTAGTAATGAATCCTGTGACGGCCAGGCGGCGTAACACCACCGGCTGAAAGTCGCGGTCGTTGCGTATCCGGCGGGTGAAGCGCTTCAGCCACCACAGTCCCCCGCCGAGGCCCGCCAGGCCCAGTACCATGCTGGCGAGTTCGGAATTGTCCCAGAGAAACTGCCGGGCACCAAGCTCACCGACCAGACCGCCCGCCAGCAGCATCAGGATCGGCACCGCATAGACCGCCAGCGATCCGCGCACCAGCGCCCGCTCGCGGATGCCGATCACCACCCGGTCGCCGACCTGCAGCGGCAGCTCGGACAGTACCCGCACCCGGTTGCGCCGCTGGCCCAGCGCTTTCGACAGGGCCGCCGTTCCGCAGCCCTTGCTGGCACCGCAGGAGGCGCATGCCGACTGGCGACCGGTCTCGACCCAGACCTCGCCGTTCTCCACCTGCACCACCCTGGCTTCTTCCTCGAGCATGCCGCTACCTGATCCGTACCGAGCGGCCGATGCGTTCCACCGTCTCCAGCGGCACCTCGCCCACCACGGTTACGTAATAGCCGTCCACCATGGTGCCGAAGGCATTGAGCGCACCGCGGTGGCTGGTACCGCTGTAGCTGTCGCCGGGCTGTGGCGATTTCTCGATATAGACCGATACACTGGCGAGCCCGTCGCTGTAGACCCAGTGTTCGACCCCGGCCTGGTGCGCCGGAAGATGGTGCCAGTTGTGATCCGTCAGCATGAAGCCGGCGGGGACGTCGGTCACCTCCCAGCGCGGCGATCTCGACTGCCCGACGGCGGCCTGCGGCTGGTCCGATTCGCGCTTCCAGCTGAAATCGGCGCTGTCGAGCTGCGGCAACAGTTCCCGCGACTCGATCTGCGGGGGGAATTCCACCGAAGTGAACATGATGCGCTCTATGGCGCGGCCATCGCTCCCGGTCAGCTCCGAGCGCAGCAGCAGACGACTGTCGTCGTGGACACACAGACGCCGTCCGTAGCGGTAGCGGTCACGCGGCTGCACCTCCACCCGCCTGCACCCCAGGCCGGCCACGCGGTCCTCGCCCATCACCTTGAATTCATAATATTTTTCCAGATCCTGCAATTCCCTGGGGAAACTCGCGGGAAACGGCGTGCGCGGCTGGCTGCGGTTTACGATCACCGAGCGACTGTCGCCGAGGATACAGGTCACGACCTCGTTGTCACGCAATACTTCGCGCTTGGGACCGGTCAGCGAGAACATGCGCTCGCGCTCACCCTCGTCGTCCATGGCGTGCACGATACGCATCGCTTCCAGCCGGTCGTCGTGCTGGTAGACGAACACGCCTTTATAGTTCAGCGAACGCGATGCCCTGGACATGTCTTCCAGCCACTGGCGCGCATCGTCCGTCGCGGCGGCCACGAGAGCAGGCGCGGCCAGGACGGCCGCCAGCACCATCGAAAGGGAGAGAGGTATCATCAGCGCCCGCTGTCGTACCCCACCACGCGGACATAGGGCATGACGCCCTGCACACCGCGACTGGCAGCATATTCGCTGTGGTTCACCAGGTAGCCGGCAAGGCGCTTGTCGATGCGTTTCCACTGCGCTTGCGGGGCCGGGGCGTTCGCCGTCACCGGCGTCCCGCCCGACGAGGCCAGCGACTCGGGCTTGCTGCCGGCAGGATGCAACGACATCACGGCCACCGCCGTTACCGAAGCCGCCACGGCCAGCCCGCCGATCGCTTTCCACCAGCCGCCGATGCCGGCTGCAGCCGGCGCGGCCCGGGGCGGCGCCTCGTGCTCCAGCGCCCGCTGTACCCGGTCAGCCAAGCCCAGCGTGCTTGCCTGACCGCTTCCGTGCAGCACCTCGGAGATCAGCTGGTAGCGCCCCAGGCAGTCACGCAGTTGCACGTCCCTTTCCAGCCGCCCCAGCAGCAGTGGCCGTTCCGCATCGCTCAGCTCATCGTCCAGCAATGCCGACAGTTGTTCCCGGATTTCGTCTTTCATTTCTCTGTCACCCGCAGGTTCATTCGATCAAGGGTCGGATCTTCTTGTCGATCGCGTCCCTCGCCCTGAAGATTCTCGACCGCACCGTGCCAATGGGGCAATCCATCACCCTGGCGATCTCCTCGTAGCTCAGACCTTCCAGCTCACGCAGCACGATGGCAACCCGCAATTCCTCCGGCAATGCCTCGATCGCTTCCTGGATCGTTTCCGCCAGTTCGTTCTTGAGGGCCAGCCTTTCCGGCGTGGCGTATTCCCTGAGACCGGCACCGGTATCGAATTGTTCCGCGTCACCGGCATCGATATCGTCCCGCGGCGGGCGCCGGCCGGCGGCAACCAGGTGGTTCTTGGCCGTGTTGATGGCGATACGGTACAGCCAGGTATAGAAAGCGCTGTCACCACGGAAATTGGGCAACGCCCGGTAGGCCTTGATGAAGGCTTCCTGGGCAACGTCCAGCACCTCGGCCGGATCGCTGATGTAGCGGCTGATGACATTGGCCAGCTTGTGCTCGTACTTGCGGACCAGAATGTCGAAGGCGGTCTTGTCGCCCTGCTGTACCCGCCTGACCAGCTCCTGGTCCAGATTGCGCTCGCCCATCCGGGCCTTCCCCTCAATGTCCCGGACAGCGTGCATGCCGTGAATGGACCGGCGAAAGCCGGGAGAGTTCGCCAGTATCGATCCGATAGGTTAAGGTTAACCTAGAAAGAGCTTGAATTTGAACCATAATTCACCAAGTGTACACCAATGCCGGGTGAGGCCGGCACCGGGAGACAGGCGCACATGGTCATGCACACCCAGCATCAGTACGACGTGCTCGTCATCGGCAGCGGCGCTGCCGGCCTGACCCTGGCACTGCGCCTGCCCGCACATACGCGCATCGCCGTGCTCGCCAAGGGGCCGGTGCAGGAAGGCAGCACCTTCTACGCCCAGGGCGGCATCTCGGCGGTCATGGACAGCCGCGACTCCATCGAATCCCACATCGAGGACACCATGCGCGCCGGTGCCGGCCTGTGCGACCCGGAAGCGGTCCGCTTCACGGTGGAACGCGGCCCGGAGGCGGTACAGTGGCTCATCGAGCTGGGCGTTCCCTTCACCCGCAAGGACAAGCGCAGCCGCGACTTTCACCTCACCCGCGAGGGCGGCCACCGGCACCGGCGCATCATCCACGCCGCCGATGCCACCGGCAAAGCGGTGGAGACCAGTCTCATCGGCGAGGCCCGCCGGCGCGACAACATCGACCTGTTCGAACAGCACATCGCCGTCGACCTGATCACCGACGAGCGCCTCGGTGGCCGGCAACACCGCTGTCTCGGCGCCTATGTGCTGGACCGCGGCAAGGGCCGTGTGGAGGTTTTCCGGGCCCGCTTCGTGACCCTGGCGACCGGCGGCGCCAGCAAGGTCTACCTCTACACCAGCAACCCGGACACCTCCACCGGCGACGGCATCGCCATGGCCTGGCGTGCCGGCTGCCGGGTGGCCAACATGGAATTCAACCAGTTTCACCCCACCTGCCTGTATCACCCCCAGGCCAAGTCCTTCCTCGTCACCGAGGCGGTGCGCGGCGAGGGCGGCAAGCTGCTGCTGCCGGACGGCAAGCCCTTCATGCAGCGTTTCGACAGCCGCGCCGAACTGGCGCCGCGAGACATCGTCGCCCGCGCCATCGACCACGAGATGAAACGCCTCGGTATCGACCACGTGCTGCTGGACATCTCCCACAAGCCGGCCGCCTTCATCCGCGAGCACTTTCCCACGGTCTACCAGCGCTGCCTGGAACTGGGCATCGACATCACCCGCGAACCGATCCCGGTGGTGCCCGCCGCCCACTACACCTGTGGCGGGGTGCGCACCGACCTGCACGGCCGCAGCGACGTGGAAGGCCTGTACGTCATCGGCGAGGCGGCCTGCACCGGCCTGCACGGCGCCAACCGCATGGCCAGCAACTCCCTGCTCGAGTGCCTGGTATTCGCCACCTCGGCCGCCGGCGACATCAGTGCGCGCCTGGAGCAGGTCGCCATGCCGCCGGAACTGCCGGAATGGGACGAATCCCAGGTCACCGACTCGGACGAGGAAGTGGTGGTGAGCCACAACTGGGAGGAACTGCGACGTTTCATGTGGGACTACGTCGGCATCGTGCGCACCGACAAGCGCCTGCAGCGGGCGCGCCGCCGCGTCGAGCTGCTGGAACTGGAGATCCAGGAATACTACGGCAATTTCCGCGTCACCAACGACCTGCTGGAACTGCGCAACCTGGTGCAGGTCGCCGAACTGATCATCCGTTCGGCACAGATGCGCAAGGAGAGCCGCGGCCTGCACTACACCCTGGACTACCCCGAGCCGGACGACAGCCGACCGCCCAGCGACACCGTGCTGGTGCCGCAACGCAACGAGGACGGGTCACAGCACGTCGCCGTGGACAAGGTGGAACAGCTGAGCGTGGTCGACCTCAAGCCGTCGTGAAGCGCTCCGGCGGCGGGACCTCCAGCCGCTCGCAGTCGACCGCGGTCACGCGCGCCGCGGGCGGCCCCGACCACAGCCATTCGCGCAGTCTGCGCACCGCCTCCGCCTCGCCGCAGGCCAGCACCTCGACGCTGCCGTCGGAGCGGTTGCGCGCATAGCCGGTCACCCCGAGCCGCTGCGCCATGCGCTGGGTGGAGGCCCGGAAAAACACACCTTGAACCCGGCCCCTCACGCGACACTTCATGCATTCAGTCATGCAGGGAAGCGTAGCGCGCCATGCACGCAGCGCCAAGCATGTCATGAACATGGAGATTCGGAGGCAACTACTCGGTTCCGCTGGAGGGGACAAGCCTCTTCCCTCAGACGACCGCTTGTCTCCTTGAAATGGGCCGATTTTCCAGGGCCGGCCTAAACTCGCTGCGCTCAGACAACGGCCGGCTTTTTCCTGTCTGAATTCAACTCGTAAGTGCAACTCTAGCTGACGGAAAGAGGGCAAGCTGCGGTAGCATCAGTGATCCCTCTAACCGGCAAGAAAGAGGAGCACGATGAAAAGCTACACGC
>DROT01000055.1 GCA_011321775.1 Gammaproteobacteria bacterium
CATAGTCCGCGTGTCCCGGGCAGTCCACGTGCGCATAGTGCCGCGTCGGCGTCTCGTACTCCACGTGCGCCGTCGCAATCGTGATCCCGCGCGCACGTTCCTCCGGCGCATTGTCAATCTGGTCGTAGGCCTTGAACTCACCACCCTGCTTCTCCGCCGCCACCTTCGTCAACGCCGCCGTCAGCGTCGTCTTGCCGTGGTCAACGTGACCTATCGTTCCCACATTTACATGCGGCTTCGTACGCTCAAATTTTTCCTTGGACACGAGTGCTACCCTCTCTAGCTTCTGTTAGTGCCTGATACCAAAAATCAAGATGCTTTCTTGATGACCGCTTCCGCAATGCTGTTAGGCGCTTCGGCGTATTTCTCGAATTCCATCGAATAGGTCGCGCGGCCCTGGGTAGCCGAGCGCAGGTCGGTGGCATAACCGAACATCTCCGCCAGCGGCACCTCGGCGCGGATGATCTTGCCGGCCGGCCCGTCTTCCATACCCTGGACCTGGCCACGACGGCGGTTGAGGTCACCCATGACATCGCCCATGTTCTCTTCCGGCGTCACCACCTCGACCTTCATGATCGGTTCCAGCAGCACGGGATCGCCGGCGAGCGCCCCCTGCTTGAAACCCATGGAACCGGCAATCTTGAACGCCATTTCCGAGGAATCGACATCGTGGTAGGAACCGTCGTACAGCGTGACCTTGACGTCCACCATCGGGTAGCCGGCGAGCACGCCGCTCTCCATCTGTTCCTGGACACCCTTGTCGACCGCGCCGATGTACTCGCGCGGCACCACGCCACCGACGATCTCGTTGACGAACTCGTAACCGCTGCCCGCTTCCTGGGGCTCCAGCTTGAGCACTACATGACCATACTGGCCGCGACCGCCGGACTGGCGCACGAACTTGCCTTCGGCCTTCTCGACCACCTTGCGGATGGTTTCGCGGTAGGCCACCTGCGGCGCACCCACGTTGGCCTCGACGTTGAACTCGCGCTTCATGCGGTCGACGATGATGTCCAGATGCAACTCGCCCATGCCGGAGATGATGGTCTGGCCCGACTCCTCGTCGGTACGCACGCGGAAGGAGGGATCTTCCTGGGCCAGCTTGCTCAGGGCCACACCCATCTTCTCCTGGTCGCTCTTGGTCTTCGGCTCGACCGCCACCGAGATGACGGGTTCCGGGAATTCCATGCGCTCCAGGGTGATGACGTTCTCGGTATCGCACAGGGTGTCGCCGGTGGTGACGTCCTTGAGCCCGACGGCGGCGGCGATATCGCCGGCGCGCACTTCCTTGATCTCCTCACGGGAGTTGGAATGCATCTGCACGATACGACCGACGCGCTCCTTCTTGCCCTTGACCGGGTTGTAGACGGTATCACCGGAACTCAACACACCGGAGTAGACGCGGAAGAAGGTCAGCGTGCCGACGAAGGGGTCGGTCGCGATCTTGAAGGCCAGCGCGGCAAAGGGCGCGTCGTCGGACGCGGGGCGCTCGGCTTCGGTCTCGTCTTCGAGGATACCCTTGATCGGCGGCACATCCACCGGCGAAGGCATGAACTCGATGATGGCGTCCAGCATCGCCTGCACGCCCTTGTTCTTGAAGGCCGAACCGCACAGCGCCGGCACGATCTCGTTGGCCAGGGTGCGGATACGAATGCCCTGGCGGATCTCGTCCTCGCTCAGCTCACCGCCCTCGAGGTACTTCTCCATCAGTTCCTCGTTGGCCTCGGCCGCGGCCTCGACCATGTGCTCGCGCCACTCGTCGCACAGCGACTGCAGGTCCTCGGGAATATCCCGGGCCTCGTAGGTGGCACCCATGTCGGCCTCGTTCCAGTAGATGGCCTTCATGCGGATGAGATCGACCACACCCTCGAAGTTGTCCTCGGCACCGATGGCGATCTGCAGCGGCACCGGGTTGGCACCCAGGCGCTCGCGGATCTGTTCCACCACGCGCAGGAAATCGGCACCGGCGCGATCCATCTTGTTGACGAAGGCCATGCGCGGCACGCCGTACTTGTTGCCCTGACGCCAGACGGTCTCGGACTGGGGCTCCACGCCGCCGACGGCACAGAACACCGCCACCGCACCGTCGAGCACCCGCAGCGAACGCTCCACCTCGATGGTAAAGTCGACGTGGCCGGGGGTATCGATGATGTTGATCCGGTGCTGCTCGTACTGCTGGTCCATGCCCTGCCAGAAACAGGTGGTCGCCGCGGAGGTGATGGTGATACCACGCTCCTGCTCCTGCTCCATCCAGTCCATGGTCGCCGCACCGTCGTGCACTTCGCCGATCTTGTGCGAAATACCCGTGTAGTACAGGATACGCTCGGTCGTAGTCGTCTTGCCGGCATCGATGTGCGCCATGATGCCGATGTTGCGATACCGTTTGATTGGAGTCTTGCGTGCCACAGCCGTGCTTCCTTCCGGGTTACCTGTCTGCCGTTACCAGCGATAGTGCGCAAAGGCCTTGTTGGCCTCTGCCATGCGATGCGTGTCTTCTTTCTTCTTGACGGCCGAACCGCGACTCTCGGCGGCATCCATCAATTCTCCGGCGAGACGCAGCGCCATGGTCTTCTCGCCGCGCGCACGCGCGGCATCGATCACCCAGCGCATGGCCAGGGTGGTGCGCCGCACCGGCCGCACCTCCACGGGCACCTGGTAGGTCGCGCCACCGACGCGGCGGGACTTGACCTCCACCATGGGGCGCACGTTGTCCAGCGCCCGGTCGAGCAACTCCACCGGATCGCTGTTACCACGCTCCTGGATCTGGTCCAGGGCGCCGTAGATGATGCGTTCGGCGACGGATTTCTTGCCGGACTTCATCACCATGTTGATGAACCGGGCCAGCATCTCGCTGCCGAATTTGGGATCGGGAAGAATCTCCCGCCGCTCCGCTGCTCTTCTTCTGGACATGTTGCTGAGTCTCGCCTGAATCCTGTATTAAGTTTCGATTGCCCGCCTAGGACTTGGGCCGCTTGGCACCGTACTTGGAACGACCCTGGCGGCGGCTCTCGACGCCCTGGGTGTCCAGACTGCCGCGCACCGTGTGATAGCGCACGCCCGGCAGGTCCTTCACACGACCGCCGCGGATCAGCACCACCGAGTGCTCCTGCAGGTTGTGCCCCTCACCACCGATATACGTAGTGACCTCGTAGCCATTGGTCAGGCGTACACGGGCCACCTTGCGCAACGCCGAGTTCGGCTTCTTCGGGGTGGTGGTATATACACGGGTGCACACGCCGCGTTTCTGCGGGCAGGCCTCCAGTGCGGGGACGTTGCTTTTCGCCTTCTTACGGGAGCGCGGCTTGCGCACCAGCTGATTAATCGTGGCCATCAGTCAATACTCCACCCTCAAGCACTCAGGGGTGTTGAAAAATTTGTAAAGTCCTGAAAATAAACGACAGGCCGGGAGCCCCGGCCTGTCGAAGGAGGCGCATTGTAGGTATTGGGCCCGGTACTGTCAAGCAAATTCTTTGCTCCGGGTCCGCACTCGCGACGATCTGCGCCATCGCGGCGAGGCCCTCCGGGGCGGCCTTGAAACCGTCCCCGGAGGAAAAGCGTCAACCTTCCGTCAGCTGCTCCGTGGCGTCGTCGCTGGAGGAGGTCGCCGGCGCCGGACGCGGCTCCATCACGTCCTCCACCGACAGCCCGTGACGCTGACGCCGGCGCTCCTGGTGGTGCGCCAGACCGGTGCCCGCCGGAATCAGGCGACCGACGATGACGTTCTCCTTGAGACCGCGCAGTTCGTCGCGCAATCCGCGCACTGCCGCCTCGGTCAGCACCCGGGTGGTCTCCTGGAAGGAGGCCGCGGAAACGAAGGATTCGGTCGCCAGCGAGGCCTTGGTGATACCGAGCAGCAACGGGGTCCACTTTGCCGGCTCCTTGCCGGCCCGCTCGAGGCGCTCGTTCTCGTCCAGCAGACGTGCCTTGTCGACCTGCTCCCCCTTGAGGAAGCTGGAATCGCCGGCATCGGTGATCTCCACCTTGCGCAGCATCTGGCGGATGATGACCTCGATGTGCTTGTCGTTGATCTTCACACCCTGCAAGCGATAGACGTCCTGGATCTCCTTGACCAGGTACTCCGACATGACCGTGGTTCCGAGAAGCCGCAGGATGTCCTGCAGATTGGGCTCGCCTTCGGCGAGCACCTCGCCCTTCTCCACCTTCTCGCCCTCGAACACCGAGATGTGACGCCACTTCGGAATCAGTTCCTCGTAGGTCTCCCCGTTGCTGGCCGTGATCACCAGGCGCTGCTTGCCCTTGGTCTCCTTGCCGAAACCGATGGCACCGGAGATCTCCGCCAGGATGGCGGGATCCTTGGGCTTGCGCGCCTCGAACAGATCGGCCACCCGCGGCAGACCGCCGGTGATGTCGCGGGTCTTGGAGGATTCCTGCGGAATACGCGCGACCACGTCGCCAACCTCGACCATGGCACCGTCCTCGAGACCGACGATGGCGCCCGCGGGGAGGAAGTAGTGCGCCGGCACGTCGGTGCCCGGTATCTTCACCTCCTCGCCGTTCTCGCCGAGCAGCTGGATCATCGGCCGCAGGTCCTTGCCGGCGACACCGCGCTGCTTGGGGTCGGTAACCACCAGACTGCTCAGGCCGGTGATCTCGTCGGTCTGCTTCTGCACCGACACGCCGTCGACGAAGTCGACGAACTTCACCTTGCCCGCCACCTCGATGACGATCGGGTGGGTGTGGGGGTCCCAGGTGGCGACGATCTGGCCACCCTCGACGGCGGCTCCGTCCGCAACCGTGATGACGGCACCGTAGGGGACCTTGTAGCGCTCGCGTTCGCGCCCGTGCTCGTCGATGATGCCGATTTCACCGGAACGGGATACCGCCACCAGGTTGCCGTTGCGGTCGGTGACGGTCTTGATGTTGTGCAGCTTGATGGCGCCGCTGTTCTTGATCTGCACGTTGTTGACCGTTGCCGAACGACTCGCGGCACCGCCGATGTGGAAGGTGCGCATGGTCAGCTGGGTGCCCGGCTCACCGATCGACTGGGCGGCCATGACGCCGATCGCCTCACCGATGTTGACCTGGTGGCCGCGTGCCAGATCGCGTCCGTAGCAGGCCGAACAGATACCGTAGCGCGTCTCGCAGGTAATCGGGGAACGCACGTGGACCTCGTCGATACTCGCGGCCTCGAGCTTCTCCACCCAGCGTTCGTCGAGCATGGTACCCGCCGGCACCACCACCTCGTCACTGCCGGGCGCCAGGGTATCGACCGCCGTTACCCGTCCGAGCACACGCTCGGCGAGCGACTCGACCACGTCGCCACCCTCGACCAGCGGCGTCATCAGCAGCCCCTGCTCGGTGCCGCAATCGTCCTCGGTGACCACCAGGTCCTGGGCCACGTCCACCAGCCGGCGGGTGAGGTAACCGGAGTTGGCCGTCTTCAGTGCCGTGTCGGCCAGACCCTTGCGCGCGCCATGGGTGGAGATGAAGTACTGCAGCACATCCAGCCCTTCACGGAAGTTTGCCGTGATCGGCGTCTCGATGATGGAGCCGTCCGGCTTGGCCATGAGGCCGCGCATGCCCGCCAGCTGGCGGATCTGGGCGGCCGAGCCACGGGCGCCGGAGTCCGCCATCATGTAGACCGAGTTGAAGGATTTCTGTTTGACCACCTTGCCCTCGGCGTCGACGACTTCCTCGGTACCGAGCTTGTCCATCATCGCCTTGGCGACCTGGTCGTTGGTGCGCGACCAGATATCCACCACCTTGTTGTAACGCTCGCCGTTGGTGACCAGGCCGGAGGTATACTGGTTCTCGATCTCCTTCACCTCGGCCTCCGCTTCCTTGAGGATGGCGGCCTTCTCGTCCGGGATCACCATGTCGTCGATACCGAAGGACACCGAAGCCCGCGTGGCATAGGAAAAGCCCGCGTACATCAGGTGGTCGGCGAACATCACCGTCTCCTTCAGGCCGACGGTACGGTAGCAGACGTTGATGACATTGGAGATCGCCTTCTTGCTCATGTCACGGTCGATATGCTCGAAGGGCACGCCCTCGGGCAGGATCTCGGACAGCAGGGCGCGACCCACGGTGGTATCCAGCAGGCGCGAACGGTGATGCAGCTCACCGGCCTCGTCGCGATAGCTGTCCTCGATGCGCACCTTGACCCTGGCGTGCAGATCGGCGGTTCCCGACTCGTAGGCCCGGTGCACCTCGGCGACGTCGGCGAAGACCATGCCCTCGCCCTTCGCGTTGATGCGTTCGCGGGTGATGTAATACAGTCCCAGCACCACGTCCTGCGAAGGCACGATGATGGGCTCGCCGTTGGCGGGCGACAGGATGTTGTTGGTCGACATCATCAACACGCGCGCCTCCAGCTGGGCTTCCAGCGACAGCGGCACGTGCACCGCCATCTGGTCGCCGTCGAAGTCGGCGTTGAAGGCGGCACAGACCAGCGGGTGCAACTGGATCGCCTTGCCCTCGATCAGCACCGGCTCGAAGGCCTGGATGCCCAGGCGGTGCAGGGTGGGCGCGCGGTTGAGCATGACCGGGTGCTCGCGGATGACTTCCTCGAGGATGTCCCAGACTTCCGCGCCTTCACGCTCTACCAGCTTCTTGGCCGCCTTGATGGTGGTCGCCAGGCCGCGCAGCTGCAGCTTGCTGAAGATGAAGGGCTTGAACAGTTCCAGCGCCATGCGCTTGGGCAGCCCGCACTGGTGCAGGCGCAGCGTCGGCCCCACCACGATGACCGAACGACCGGAGTAGTCCACGCGCTTGCCCAGCAGGTTCTGGCGGAAACGCCCCTGCTTGCCCTTGATCATGTCGGCCAGCGACTTCAGCGGACGCTTGTTGGTACCGGTGATGGCGCGGCCACGGCGGCCGTTGTCCAGCAGCGCATCGACCGACTCCTGCAGCATGCGCTTCTCGTTGCGCACGATGATGTCCGGGGCATTCAGCTCCAGCAGGCGCTTGAGGCGGTTGTTGCGGTTGATGACGCGGCGGTAGAGATCGTTGAGATCGGAGGTCGCGAAGCGGCCACCGTCCAGCGGCACCAGGGGGCGCAGTTCCGGCGGCAGCACCGGCAGCACCGTCATCACCATCCACTCGGGCTTGTTGCCCGACTCGATGAAGGACTCGACCAGCTTCAGGCGCTTGCTGAGACGCTTCAGCTTGGTCTCGCTCTTGGTGGCGCCGATGTCCTCGCGCAACTTCACCATCTCGGTCTTGAGGTCCAGATCGCGCAGCAGCTCGAACACCGCCTCGGCGCCCATGCGCGCGTCGAACTCGTCGCCGTATTCCTCGATGGCCTCCAGGTAGGCTTCCTCGGACAGCAGCTGGCCGCGCTCCAGGGTGGTCATGCCCCCGTCGATGACCACGAAGGCCTCGAAATAGAGCACGCGCTCGATGTCGCGCAGGGTCATGTCCAGCAGCAGGCCGATGCGCGACGGCAGGGACTTGAGGAACCAGATATGCGCCACCGGGCTGGCCAGCTCGATATGGCCCATGCGCTCGCGCCGCACCTTGGTCAGCGTTACCTCCACACCGCACTTCTCGCACACCACGCCGCGGTGCTTGAGACGCTTGTACTTGCCGCACAGGCACTCGTAGTCCTTCACCGGGCCGAAGATCTTGGCGCAGAACAGGCCGTCGCGCTCCGGCTTGAAGGTGCGGTAGTTGATGGTCTCCGGTTTCTTTACTTCGCCATAGGACCAGGAGTGGATCATGTCGGGCGAGGCCAGGCCGATGCGAATGGCATCGAAGTCATCGGTGTGACCCTGCGGTTTCAGCAGATTCAGTAGATCTTTCATGGTGTCTCCCTCAGTCCTGCTCGAGTTCCAGGCTGATACCCAGCGAACGAATTTCCTTGACCAGCACGTTGAAGGACTCGGGCATACCGGCCTCCATGTAATGGTTTCCGTCGACGATGTTCTTGTACATCTTGGTACGACCGTTCACATCGTCGGACTTGACGGTCAGCATCTCCTGCAGCGTATAGGCAGCGCCATAGGCCTCCAGCGCCCACACCTCCATTTCCCCGAAACGCTGGCCGCCGAACTGCGCCTTGCCGCCCAGGGGCTGCTGCGTGACCAGGCTGTAGGGACCGGTCGAGCGTGCGTGCATCTTGTCGTCGACGAGGTGATTCAGCTTCAGGATGTACATGTAGCCCACGGTGACCGGGCGCTCGAAGGCGTCACCCGTACGGCCATCGTACAGGGTGGTCTGGCCGCTCTCCGGCAGGCCGGCAAGACGCAGCATGTTGCGGATCTCGTCTTCCGTGGCACCATCGAACACCGGCGTCGCGACCGGCACGCCCCGGCGCAGGTTCTCGGCCAGCGCCAGCACCTCCTCGTCGCTGAGCGAATCGAGGTCCTCTTTCTTGCCGCTGGCGTTGTAGACCTCGTCGAGGTAACTGCGCAGTTCCGCGACCTGCCCCTTCGCCTCCAGCATCTGGCCGATCTTCACACCGATGCCCGCAGCGGCCCAGCCGAGATGGGTCTCCAGCACCTGTCCGACGTTCATGCGCGAAGGCACGCCCAGCGGGTTCAGGACGATATCGACCGGCGTGCCGTTCTCGTCGTAGGGCATGTCTTCCACCGGCACGATCATGGAGATGACACCCTTGTTGCCGTGGCGACCGGCCATCTTGTCGCCGGGCTGCACGCGACGCTTGACCGCCAGGTAGACCTTGACCATCTTCAGTACACCCGGCGCCAGATCGTCACCTGCGGTGATCTTGTTGCGCTTCTCTTCCAGACGGCGATCGAAGTCGCGACGCAACTCTTCCAGCTGCCTGGCCGCCGCCTCCAGCTGCTGATTGGCATCCTCGTTCTTGAGGCGGATTTCGAACCACTTGCTGCGGTCCAGCCCTTCCAGATAGGTCTTGGTCACCTTGCTGCCGGCCTTGAGCTGTCCGGGACCGCCCTCGGCGGTCTTGCCCGTGAGCAGTTTCTCGACACGCTGGAAGATATCGCCCTCCATGATGCGCATCTGGTCGTTGAGATCCTTCTTGACGCCGGCGATCTGTTCTTCCTCGATCTGCAAGGCGCGGGCGTCCTTCTCCACACCGTCGCGGGTGAACACCTGAACGTCGATGACGGTTCCATCCATGCCGGAAGGCACGCGCAGCGAGGTATCCTTCACGTCCGAGGCCTTCTCGCCGAAAATGGCACGCAACAGCTTCTCTTCCGGCGTCAGCTGGGTCTCGCCCTTGGGCGTCACCTTGCCGACCAGGATGTCGCCCGGCCTGACCTCGGCACCGATGTAGACGATGCCCGACTCGTCGAGCTTGCCCAGCGCGCTCTCGCCGACATTGGGAATATCACCGGAAATCTCCTCGGAGCCGAGCTTGGTATCGCGGGCCACGCAGGTCAGTTCCTCGATGTGGATGGTGGTAAAACGATCCTCCTCCACCACCCGCTCGGAGATGAGGATGGAGTCCTCGAAGTTGTAGCCGTTCCAGGGCATGAAGGCGATACGCAGGTTCTGGCCCAGCGCCAGCTCGCCCATGTCGGTGCTCGGACCGTCGGCGAGTACATCGCCGCGCTCCACCACGTCACCCGGAGACACCAGCGGGCGCTGGTTGATACAGGTATTCTGGTTGGAACGGGTGTACTTGGTCAGGTTGTAGATGTCCACACCCGGCTCACCGGCAACCGCTTCCTCGTCGCTTACCCGCACCACCACACGACCGGCATCGACCGAGTCGACGACGCCGCCACGGCGTGCGACCACGGTGACGCCGGAGTCGATGGCCACGGTGCGCTCCATGCCGGTACCGACCAGCGGCTTCTCCGCACGCAGTGTCGGCACCGCCTGGCGCTGCATGTTGGAGCCCATGAGCGCACGGTTGGCATCGTCGTGTTCCAGGAAGGGGATCAGTGAGGCCGCCACCGACACGATCTGTTTCGGCGAAACATCCATGTAGTCCACCCGGTCCGGGGTCGACAGCGTGAACTCGTTCTGGTGCCGGCAGGACACCAGTTCGTCGAGCAGCCTGCCGTCCTTGTCCAGCGCCGCGTTTGCCTGGGCGATGACGAATTCTCCTTCCTCGATCGCCGACAGATAGTCCACCTGGTCGGTGACCCGCCCGTTCTCCACCTTGCGGTAGGGCGTTTCCAGGAAGCCGTACTGGTTGGTGCGCGCATACACGGCCAGCGAATTGATGAGGCCGATGTTCGGACCTTCCGGCGTCTCGATGGGACAGACACGACCGTAGTGGGTCGGGTGCACGTCGCGCACTTCGAAGCCGGCGCGCTCGCGGGTCAGACCGCCCGGGCCGAGCGCCGAAACGCGGCGCTTGTGGGTGACTTCCGACAGCGGGTTGTTCTGGTCCATGAACTGCGACAGCTGCGAGGAACCGAAGAACTCCTTGATCGCGGCAGCCACCGGCTTGGCGTTGATCAGTTCCTGCGGCATCAGACTCTCGGACTCGGCCACGCTGAGACGCTCGCGCACGGCTCGCTCCACGCGCACCAGCCCGATACGGAACACGTTTTCCGCCATCTCGCCTACGCAGCGTATGCGGCGGTTGCCGAGATGGTCGATATCGTCCACCACGCCGTTGCCGTTGCGGATGTCTACCAGCAGCTTCATGACGTCGAGGATGTCCGAGGTATCGTCCAGCTGCTCCACATAGCCGGCCGCGGTCTCGTCGCCCTTCTCGGCGCGCGCCTTGAAATAGACGCCGTCGTAGAGGATGCCGACGCCGGTATCGGTATCACGCCCCACGCGACGATTGAACTTCATGCGCCCGACCGCGGACAGGTCGTAACGCTCGAAGGTGAAGAACAGGTTGTGGAACAGGTTCTGGGCCGCATCCTTGGTGGGCGGCTCGCCCGGCCGCATCATGCGGTAGATCTCGACCTGCGCCTCGAGCTGGGTGGTGGTCGGGTCGATGCGCAGGGTGTTGGAGATATAGGGTCCACGATCCAGATCGTTGGTATACAGCGTCTGGATTTCCTTGATGCCGGCCTCGCGCAGCGCCTTCACCGTCTCTTCGGTGATTTCGTCGTTGGCGTTGGCGATCACTTCCCCGGTGGCGGTATCGACCACGGCATGCGCCAGCACCTTGCCGATCAGGTAGTCCTCCGGCACCTCCAGCTTCTTCACGCCGGTCTTGGCCAGCTCGCGGATGTGGCGCGCGGTAATACGACGCCCCTCCTCGACAATGACCTTGCCTTTCACCTTGATATCGAAGGTGGCCGTCTCTCCACGAAGACGTTCGGGCACCAGGTCGAGTTCCACCTTGTCGGCGCCGATGCGGAAGGTGTTGGTGTCGAAGAAGATATCGAGAATCTGCTCGGTCTCATAACCGAGCGCCCGCAGCAGTACCGTGGCCGGCAGCTTGCGCCGGCGGTCGATACGCACGAACAGGTTGTCCTTGGGATCGAATTCGAAATCCAGCCAGGAACCGCGATAGGGGATCACCCGCGCCGAGAACAGCAGCTTGCCGGAGGAATGGGTCTTGCCCTTGTCGTGATCGAAGAACACGCCCGGCGAGCGGTGCAGCTGGGAAACGATGACGCGCTCGGTACCATTGATGACAAAGGTCCCGTTTTCCGTCATCAGGGGCAGTTCCCCCATGTAGACTTCCTGCTCCTTGATGTCCTTGATGGACTTGTTGGCGCCTTCCTTGTCATAGATGATGAGGCGCACCAGGGCACGCAAGGGCGCAGCGTAGGTCATGCCGCGCAGCTGGCACTCCTTGACATCGAAGGTGGGGGTTCCCAGCCGGTAATTCACATAGTCGAGTGCCGCGGTACCGGAATAGCTGGTGATGGGAAACACCGAGGAAAACGCCGCGTGCAGACCCTTGTCCTCACGCTTGTCCACGTCGCGATCGGCTTGCAGAAAATCCCGATACGAATCCAGCTGCGTCGCGAGCAGGTATGGCACGTCCATAATGCTCTGTCGCTTGCCGAAATCCTTACGGATACGTTTCTTTTCGGTGAAGCTGTAAGCCATCGGTGTTCCTCTTGAAAATAAGCTTTTGGAGACTGAATGTCAGGCGCCGCCGACGCCCGGACAGAACGCGGCGCCGGAATCCAGCAAACGGGAAAAGGCCGGCAGCGGAATCCCGCTACCAGCCATTCCCGGACACCCCGCCGCTGCAGCGGCGGTCGCCAGTTGGGTTGAGCCAGCAGGCATCAAGGTCCGTATTACTTGACCTCGACGCTGGCGCCGGCTTCTTCGAGCTGCTTCTTGATGTCTTCGGCTTCGTCCTTGCTGACACCTTCCTTGATCGGCGAAGGCGCACCCTCGACCAGTTCCTTGGCCTCCTTCAGGCCCAGGCCGGTGATGGCGCGAACCGCCTTGATGACGGACACCTTGTTGGAACCGAAGCTGGTCATGACCACATCGAACTCGGTCTTCTCTTCGGCTGCCCCGCCGGCTTCGCCACCGGCGGCCGCAGGGGCGGCGGCGACGGCTGCGGCCGCAGACACGCCGAATTTCTCTTCCATTGCGGAGATCAGGTCGACGACCTCCATCACGGTCATGTTGGAAATGGCTTCCAGGATTTCTTCTTGAGACGCTGCCATGTTTGCTTACTCCAAAAATAGGTTGATCAATGAATGTTCAGGCTGACTGTTTCTGGTCGCGGATCGCGGCCACCGTACGAACCAGCTTGCCGGGCACCTCGTTGAGGGTGCGGACGAGCTTCTCGGTCGGGGCCTTCATCACCGCCATGAGCAGGCTGAGTGCCTGATCGCGGGTCGGCATCTTCGCCAGACGATCCAGATCCGAGGCGTCGAGCATCTTGCCGCCGAAAGAGACCAGTCGCGGTACCAGGTAGTCATGCTCCTTGGCGAAGTCCTTCACCAGCCGCGCAGCTGCACCGGGCTCCTCTCTTGAGAACGCCAGCAGCAACGGGCCGACCAGACCTTCCTGCATGCACTCGAAATCCGTACCTTCGACGGCCCTCTTGGCCAGCGTGTTCTTGACCACCCGAAGATAGACGCCGCCCTCACGCGCCTTGGCGCGCAGTTCCGTCATCTCTTCCACGGTCAGACCACGATACTCGGCAGCAACGGCCGAATACGCCTCGGCGGCGACTTCGGCGACTTCTGAAACTACAGCCTTTTTCTGTTCAAGACTTAGTGCCACCTGTTTACCTCCATGGACCGGGCCGGAGCCCCGTCCTTCGTTACAGCGTACAACACGGGTGTTGCACACCGGTTGCGGCGGCCGCGATCAGGAGATCCCTGTCCCGGCTGCGCCATCTGCGCAGGTTGCGGTGCATTTCCGCCCCGCAATTAAGCCTTGCGGCACCTGCGGTCTTTGACAGCTCCCGGATAAATCCAAACAGCGTCAAATCATGTGCGAGGCGTCATGGCACCTCGCGATGAAACTCAGAGTCCGAGCGAGGCCTGGTCGACCTGCAGACCCGGCCCCATGGTCGTCGAGACCGTCACCTTCTTCAGGTACACACCCTTCGACGAGGCCGGCTTCAGCTTGTTGAGATCTGCCAGCAGGGCCTGCAGGTTCTCGCGCAGATCCTCGACCTTGAAATCGACCTTGCCGATGGACGCGTGGATGATGCCTGCCTTGTCGGTGCGGTAGCGCACCTGACCGGCCTTGGCATTCTTCACCGCCGTAGCCACGTCGGGTGTGACAGTACCGACCTTGGGGTTGGGCATCAGGCCGCGGGGACCGAGCAGCTGACCCAGCTGGCCGACCACGCGCATGGCATCGGGAGAGGCGATGACGACGTCGAAATCCATGTCGCCACCCTTGATCGACTCGGCCAGATCCTCCATGCCGACCACGTCGGCGCCGGCTTCCCTGGCCGCCTCGGCGTTGGCCCCCTGGGTGAATACCGCCACACGCACCGTCTTGCCGGTCCCGTGGGGCAGCACCGTGGAACTGCGCACCACCTGGTCGGACTTGCGTGGATCGACACCGAGATTGACGCTCACGTCCACCGACTCGGTGAACCTGACGCTGGAGACCTCGGACAGCAGCGACAGCGCCTCGTCGACCGGGTAGACCTTGCCCGGCTCGACCTTTTCACGAATCGCCTTGATACGTTTGCTCAACCTGGCCATGATTATTCCACCCCCTCCGTATCCAGCCCCATGCTGCGCGCGGTACCGGCAATCGAACGCACCGCCGCGTCCATGTCGGCCGCCGTGAGATCGGGCATCTTGATGTTGGCGATCTCTTCCAGCTGGGCACGATCGACCTTGCCGACCTTTTCGGTATTCGGTCGCCCGGAGCCCTTGGCGATACCCGCCGCCTTCTTCAGCAACACCGCGGCCGGGGGGGTCTTGGTGATGAAGGTGAAGCTGCGGTCACTGTATACGGTGATGACGACGGGAACCGGCATGCCCTTCTCCAGACTCTGGGTCTGTGCATTGAAGGCTTTGCAGAATTCCATGATGTTGACACCGTGCTGACCCAGCGCGGGTCCGACGGGCGGACTGGG
>DROT01000056.1 GCA_011321775.1 Gammaproteobacteria bacterium
AACAGGAAGATCGCCGAGATGAGGACGGAACGGTAGGACATGGTTCAGTCGGATTCCCCGTGCCCGAATACGCGTGGCTGGGTGTAGTAGTCGAGCGTGGGCGCCGCCATGTTCATCAGCAGCACGGCAAAGGCGACGCCGTCCGGATAGCCGCCCCAGCAGCGGATGACATAGACGATGAGGCCGATGCCGGCGCCGTAATAGAGACGTCCGCGTGGCGTGGTACTCGCCGATACCGGGTCGGTGGCGATGAAGAAGGCGCCCAGCATGGTCGCGCCGCTGAACAGGTGCAGCAGCGGCGAGCCGAAGCTGTCGGCATCGCCGATATAGAACAGCAGGGCCATCAGGAACAGGGTCCCGAGCATGCCGGCCGGGATCTGCCAGTGGATGGTGCGGCGCGCCAGCATCCACAGCCCGCCGGCGAGGAAGGCACCATTGACCCACTCCCAGCCGCGCCCGGCGAGGCTGCCGAACAGCGGCCCGGACAGGATCTCGCTGCCGGTGAGGTTCAGACTGATGCCGGTCTTGTAGGCATCCAGCGGCGTGGCCGTGGTGACGCCATCCAGCGTCAGTCCGGCCGGCAGCGCGCCCGTGAACACCAGTCTCAGCGTGTCCAGGAAGGTCAGCAGTTCCTGTCCCATGCCGCGCGGCGGCGGCCACAGCGTCATCTGCAGCGGGAAGGAAATGATCAGCACCACGAAACCCACCATGGCGGGATTGAACGGGTTGTAGCCCAGGCCACCATAGAGCTGCTTGGCGACCACGATGGCGAACAGGGCGCCCACGACCGGAATCCACCAGGGCGTCAGCGGTGGCAGCGCCAGTCCCAGCAACAGGCCGGTAAGGATGGCGCTGCCATCCCTGAGCGTGGCGGCGACCGGTCGGCGGCGCAGCCCCAGCATCAGTGCCTCGGCGCCGACCGCGGTGGTCGTGGCCAGCAGCAGGTTGAACAGCGTGCCCCAGCCGAAGAACCAGATCAGCGCCAGGGCGCCCGGAATCAGCGCCAGCATGACATCCGCCATCAGCCGCCCGACGTCGTTGCGCGGCGGCAGGTAGGGCGAACTGCGGGTCGGGAAGTCCATCAGCCGTTACCGCCGGTATTGCCGTCCTGCGTCTCTGCGGCCGCATCGGCTTTCCGGGCTTTCACGCGTTCGAGGGCGGCGGCGATTTCGGCTTTCTTGCCATCGTCCTTGCCGCCCCCGGGTTTCTTCAGGGCCTTGCGTGCCCGCGCGCGCCGTTCCTCGAGGGCCTTCTTCTCGCGCTCCAGGCGCTGCAGGCGGAATTCGTGACGTTGCCGCGCCAGATCGGCCTTGCGGCGTTCGCGCTCCTGTGCCCAGATTTCGGTCTTGGCGAAGCGGTAGTACTGGACCAGCGGAATATGGCTGGGGCAGACCAGCGCGCAGCAGCCGCACTCGATACAGTCGAACAGCTTGTAGTCCTGGATCTTGTCGAAATTGCGCGCGTGCGCATACCAGTACAGCTGTTGCGGCAGCAGCATGGCGGGACATACCTCGCTGCAGGCGCTGCAGCGGATGCAGGGGTGTGCCGGCGCCGGTGGCGGGGCCTCGGCGCGGCTGGCGGCGAGCAGGCAGTTGGTGGTCTTGATGACCGGCAGCCCGTCGCTGACCAGGGCGATGCCCATCATCGGCCCGCCCATCAGCAGCTGGCTCACCTCGCCGGTGTAGCCGCCGCACTGCTCGATGAGTTCCGACATGGGCGTGCCGATGCGGACCTCGAGGTTGCAGGGTTCGCTGACGCCCGCGCCGGTCACGGTCACGATGCGCGAGATCAGGGGTTCGCCGTGCAGCAGGGCGCGTGCCACGGCGGCGGCGGTGCCGACGTTGTGGCACACCACGCCGAGGTCGATGGGCAGTCCCTGGCTCGGCACCTCCTCGCCGGTGAGTGCGTAGATGAGCTGTTTTTCGCCGCCCGCGGGATAGATGGTCGGTACCGGCACGATGCGGATGTCCTGCTCCCCGGCCTGCTCCAGACCGCGCTGCAGGCAGCGGATGGCATCCGGCATGTTGTCCTCGACACCGATGGCCACCTGGCGGGCGTTGAGGGCGTGGCGGATGATGCGGATGCCGTCGATCACCTCGCTGGTGTGGTGGCACATCAGGGCCTCGTCGCAACTGATGTAGGGCTCGCACTCGGCGGCATTGATCAGCAGCAGGTCAACGCTGTGCTCCGGGCCCGGGTTGAGTTTCACCGAGGTGGGAAAGCCGGCGCCGCCGAGGCCGACGATACCGGCATCGCGCACCCGCTGGCGGATGTCCGCCGGTTCGGCCTCGAACACCGCTTCCATTTTCAGACCGGTGTCGGCGGCGCGGTCTTCGCCGTCGGCCTCGATGACGATGCAGCCGGCGCTGAGACCGGAGGGGTGCGGCACCGGGTAGTCGCCGACGTCGATCACGGTGCCGGAAGTGGGTGCGTGCACCGGCGCGCTGATGTAGTCGGGCGAGCGTGCGATCAGCTGGCCCTTGAGTACCCGGTCGCCTTTGCTCACCACCGGCTCGGCCGCTTCGCCGATGTGCTGGCTGAGCGGCACGGTCAGGCGTGCCGGCAGCCGCGCCTGACGCAACGGCCGCTCGAGCGACTGGCGCTTGTTGGCCTCGAGGTGGAGACCGCCGGGAATGCGCTTCGGTTGTTCCAGTAGCGTGATCATGTGAGCGGCATTGTACAGGCTATGACCGTGAAAAAAGCGCTAACGACCTGGGTCGGCGGACGCGGGACTCAAGCGGAGGCCGTTGCGGCAATGGACGTCTGTTCATCTTCGGGATAGGGCCATTTCCAGGTGCTGATATCGGTCTTCACCGGCACCATGTGGATACAGTCGACCGGACAGGGATCGACACACAGCTTGCAGCCGGTACATTCGCTCTCGATCACGGTATGCATGTGCTTGGCAGCACCCAGGATGGCGTCGACCGGACAGGCCTGGATGCACAGGGTGCAGCCGATGCAGCGTTGCTCGTCGATCACCGCCACCAGCCTTTCTGCATGTTCCCCATGCTCGGCGTTGAGAGGTTTGGGGTCGACGCCCAGCAGTTCGGCGAGCGCCTGTATGGTGGCCTCGCCGCCCGGCGGGCACTGGTTGATGTCGGCCTCGCCGGCGGCGATGGCCTCGGCGTAGGGACGGCAGCCGGCGAAGCCGCACTGGCCGCACTGGGTCTGTGGCAGGATGGCGTCGATCTGGTCGACGATGGGGTCGCTCTCCACGTGGAAACGGATGGCGGCATAGCCGAGCAGCAGGCCGAAGGCTGCCGCGAGGAGGCCGATGGCGAGCATGGCGGTCAGCATGTCCGCTCCTCAGCCCTTGATCAGCCCGGCAAAGCCCATGAAGGCCAGCGACATCAGGCCCGCGGTGACCAGGGCGATGGAGGGTCCGCGAAAGGCCTCGGGGACGTCGGCGACGGCGACGCGTTCGCGGATGGCGGCGAACAGGATCATCACCAGCGAGAAGCCCACGGCGGCGCCGAAGCCGTAGACCGCCGATTCGAAGAAGCCGTGCTTCTCCTGCACGTTGAGCAGAGCCACGCCCAGCACCGCGCAGTTGGTGGTGATCAGCGGCAGGAAGATGCCGAGCACCTGGTACAGCAGCGGGCTGGTCTTGTGCACCACCATCTCGGTGAACTGCACCACCACGGCGATGACCAGGATGAACGTGATGGTGCGCAGGTATTCGAGTCCCAGCGGCGCCAGCAGGTATTCGTTGGCGAGGTAGCTGCATACCGAGGACAGGGTCAGCACGAAGGTGGTGGCCAGCGCCATGCCGGTGGCGGTCTCGAGCTTGCGCGAAACGCCCAGGAAGGGGCACAGGCCGAGGAACTTCACCAGTACGAAGTTGTTGACCAGGACGGTGCTGATGAGAATGAGCGCGAATTCGGTCATGGTCGCTGTCTGGCTGCTTCCCGGTGTTCTCTGAAAACGGCTATTTGACCCGCATCCCGGGCTGCGCGCCTTGATGCGGCTCAAGTATGAACAGGTCGCTGCCGCCCGGGCCGGCGGCCAGCACCATCCCTTCGGAGACGCCGAAACGCATCTTGCGGGGTGCCAGGTTGGCGACCATGACGGTGAGTCTGCCCTCCAGTTCCTCGGGCCGGTAGGCGCTCTTGATGCCGGCGAAGACGTTGCGCGTTTCTCCGCCGAGGTCCAGCGTGAGGCGCAGCAGCTTGTCGGCGCCGGGAACCTCCTCGGCGCGCACGATGCGCACGATGCGCAGGTCGAGTCGGGCAAAATCCTCGAAGCTGATGGTTTCGGCGATGGGTTCCTCGGCCAGGGGGCCGCTGATCGCGGCCGCAGGCGCCGCCTCCAGGTTTTCGCGCGAGGCTTCCACCATGGCTTCCACGGCATCCGCCTCGATGCGGGTCATCAGCGGCTGGAACTTGCCGATGCGGTGATCGAGCAGCGGCTCGGCGATGTCGTCCCAGCGCATGGACGCCAGCTGCAGGAACTCGCGCACCTTTTCGCTCATGGCCGGCAGCACCGGAGTGAGGTAGGTCATCAGCACGCGGAAGAGGTTGAGCCCGAGGCTGCACACCGCCTGCACCTGCCGTCCGGCGCCCTCCTGTCTGGCCAGCACCCAGGGTTTCTGTTCGTCGATATACTGGTTGGCGACGTCGGCCAGTGCCATGATCTCGCGCATGGCATGACCGTATTCGCGGGCCTCGTAGAGGCGCGCGATCTCGGTGCCGGCGGCGACGAAGGTGGTATAGAGTTCTTCCTGTTCCAGCGCCGCTGACAGCCGCCCCTCGAAGCGCTTGTGGATGAAGCCGGCACAGCGGCTGGCGATGTTGACCACCTTGCCGACCAGGTCGCTGTTGACGCGGGCGACGAAGTCCTCGAGGCTGAGGTCGAGGTCGTCGACGCCGCTGCCCAGCTTGGCGGCGAAGTAGTAGCGCAGGTATTCCGGCTGCAGGTGTTCCAGGTAGGTGCGCGCCTTGATGAAGGTGCCGCGCGACTTGGACATCTTCTGGCCGTTCACCGTCAGGAAACCGTGGGCGAAGATGGCCGTGGGCGTGCGCAAACCGGCGCCGGTGAGCATGGCCGGCCAGAACAGGGCGTGGAAGTAGATGATGTCCTTGCCGATGAAGTGATACACCTCGGCGTTGCTGTCCGGCTTCCAGTAGGCGTCGAAGTCCTTGCCGCTGCGCTGGCAGTACTGCCTGAAGCTGGCCAGGTAGCCGATGGGGGCGTCCAGCCAGACATAGAAATACTTGCCCGGCGCGTCCGGGATCTCGAAGCCGAAATAGGGCGCGTCGCGGGAGATGTCCCATTCCCGCAGGCCTTCGCGGAACCATTCGCCGAGCTTGTTGGCGACTTCCTCCTGCAGGTGGCCGGCGGCGGTCCACTTCTTCAGCATGGGCTCGAAGTCGGCCAGCTTGAAGAAGTAGTGCAGCGATTCCTTCTCCACCGGTGTGGCGCCGGAGATCGCCGACACCGGGTTCTTCAGCTCGGTCGGCGAGTAGGTGGCGCCACAGACCTCGCAGCTGTCGCCGTACTGGTCGGGCGCGCCGCAGCGCGGGCACTCGCCCTTGATGAACCGGTCCGGCAGGAACATCTCCTTTTCCGGGTCGTAGAGCTGGGTGATGGTGCGGGTCTCGATATGGCCGGCGTCACGGTTGCGGGTGTAGATCAGTTCGGCCAGCTCGCGGTTCTCGTCGGAGTGGGTGCTGGAGTAGTGGTCGAAGCCGATGAGGAAGTCGGCGAAGTCGGCTTGGTGCTCCACCGAGACGCGCGCGATCAGTTCCTCGGGCGTGATGCCCTCCTGGCGGGCGCGCAGCATGATGGGGGTGCCGTGGGCGTCGTCGGCGCACACGTAGGTGCAGTCGTGGCCGCGCATCTTCTGGAAGCGGACCCAGATGTCGGTCTGGATGTACTCCACCAGATGGCCCAGGTGGATGGAGCCGTTGGCATAGGGCAGGGCACTGGTGACCAGCAGGCTGCGTCGTTGTTCCGGCATGAAAATTCCTGACTGCACTGACAGATAGCGGCCCATTATGCCAGAAGCGCGGGGCACTAAACACGGGCTGTTTGTCCTGCTTTCGGGTGAGCCACCGGCTTGTCCGGAGCTTTGACCGGGTGGCTTCGATCCGCGCCCCGGGCCGGTGACCCCCGCCGGCCTTCGGTGCAGGCATGCACAGGCGGTCGTCGCGGCTCCCCGGCCCGGGGCGCTCAGTGCGGGGGGAGTGGAGAGTCGCGCGAACATGTCATCTCCCACGGAACCACAGGGAAACATTGGCCGTTTACCTTCCGTGTCTTTCCGTGGCTGGTTACAGCGAGCTTCCCGGCCTCGCCCGGACCTCGATTCGCGCATCCGCGCTCCAGGCGCCCCCGGATCCAAATCCGTACAAACCCCAATGGAGACCCGCTTTCGCGGATTGTGTACAATCGCGCCTCGATTTTTCGGGAAAGTCCAGCCCTCGCGGCCGGTTACAGAACAGACTCAGGGGAAACGACCATGGCAGAGCTGTCCAGAGAGCAGATCGAATCGAAGCTCAAGGAATACATCGATCCTTATATGGAGAAGGATCTGGTGTCCACCAAGTGCGTGCGCAACGTCATGATCGACGGTGACCAGGTGGTGGTCGACGTGGTGCTGGGCTTCCCCGCCGCGGGTTACCGCGAGGAACTCGCCAGCAAGCTGAAGCAGATGGTGGAATCCATCGACGGCGTGGGCAAGGCGCGCGTCAACGTCAATTTCGCCATCGAGGCGCATGCGGTGCAGAAGGGCGTCAAGACCATCGACGGCATCAAGAACATCATCGCCGTGGCCTCCGGCAAGGGGGGTGTCGGCAAGTCGACCACCGCCACCAACCTGGCGCTGGCGCTGTCGGCCGAGGGCGCCAACGTCGGCGTGCTGGACGCCGATATCTACGGTCCCAGCCAGCCGCGCATGCTCGGCATCAGCGGCAAGCCCGAGTCGAAGGACGGCCAGACGCTGGAGCCGCTGGTCAGCTACCACGTCCAGACCATGTCCATCGGCTTCCTGGTAGACGAGGAGACGCCCATGATCTGGCGTGGCCCCATGGTCACCCAGGCGCTGCAGCAGCTGCTGGGCGATACCAACTGGAGCAACCTGGACTACCTGGTCATCGACCTGCCGCCGGGCACCGGTGACATCCAGCTCACCCTGGCGCAGCAGGTGCCGGTGAGCGGTGCGGTGATCGTCACCACGCCGCAGGACATCGCCCTGCTGGACGCCCGCAAGGGCCTGAAGATGTTCGAGAAGGTCGAGGTGCCGGTTCTGGGCATCATCGAGAACATGAGCATCCACATCTGCAGCAACTGCGGCCACGAGGAGCATATCTTCGGCGAGGGCGGCGGTCAGCGGATGTCGGAGGACTACGACGTCGACTTCCTCGGCGCCCTGCCGCTGGACCGCAAGATCCGCGAGGAAGTCGACAGCGGCCGCCCGTCGGTGGTCGCCGAGCCGGAGGGCCGGATCGCCCAGATCTACCGCGACATCGCCCGGCGTACCGCCGCCAAGCTGGCGCTCAAGTCCAAGAACTACGCCGCCAAGTTCCCGCAGATCGTCATCCAGAACAACTGAGGGAAGATCCGCGGCGGACTTTTTTTGATCGGCCTTTCCCGGTATCGTTGCCGCTTCATTTTTTTCTGCGGGGCAGACGATGTCGATCAAATCCGACCAGTGGATACGGCGCATGGCGCAGGAGCACGGCATGATCGAGCCGTTCGTGCCGGGACAGGTCCGTCACCACGAGGAGGTCGGCCGGGTGATCTCCTACGGCACCTCCAGCTACGGCTACGACATCCGTTGCGCCGACGAATTCAAGATCTTCACCAACATCAACTCGGCGGTGGTCGATCCCAAGAACTTCGACGACAACAGCTTCGTCGACGTCAAGTCGGACGTGTGCATCATTCCCCCCAACTCCTTCGCGCTGGCGCGCACCGTGGAGTACTTCCGCATTCCCCGCAAGGTGCTCACCATCTGCCTGGGCAAGTCGACCTACGCGCGCTGCGGCATCATCGTCAACGTGACGCCGCTGGAACCGGAATGGGAAGGGCACGTCACCCTGGAGTTCTCCAACACCACACCGCTGCCCGCCAAGATCTACGCCAACGAGGGCGTGGCGCAGGTGTTGTTCCTCGAATCGGACGAGGAATGCGAGACTTCCTACCGCGACCGTGGCGGCAAGTACCAGGGGCAGACGGGAGTCACCCTGCCGAAGGCCTGAGGCGGGTGGTTTGCGGATTGGTTGAATAGGCGGACATTGGCTTTGTCAGCCACGGAAACACACGGAAGAACACGGAATTGTCTTTCCTGATTTATGACCATTCGGCTCGGTGAGCGTGGAGCGAGCCTCTGACCGAATCGACCGCGCCTTGAAATGGGCCGGATTTTCCGGAAAAAGCCGGCCGTTGTCTGAGCGCAGCGAGTTCAGGCCGGCCCGGAAAATCCGGCCCATTTCAAGGAAACAAGCGGTCGTCTGAGGGAAGAGGCTCGCTCCACGCTCACCGAGCCGAATGGTCACCCTGATAGTTTTCCGTGTTCTTCCGTGTGTTTCCGTGGCTGATTCGATCCTGGTCGTTGTCTTTCCCGGAGCTTCGCGCTGCTGGGTCGGCGGTCTGACTCTCCGGATCGATGAATTCCAGCTTGCGCAGGATCAGGTCGATCTTGAGGCCGCTTTTCTTCTTTTTCTGGAAGTGCACCGGGAAGTAGTTGAGGTCGGGTGCCGACCACACCAGGCTCTGGTCCTTGCGGTCGTCGGTGCGCATCAGTTTCAGGGTGCGGAAGCTGCCGAGGTCGTCCAGTTCGGTCACGTCCTCGCCTACCAGCGCCCAGTGATAGGTCTTGATGCGGTCCTGGCGTGGTACCCGGTACTCGAACACCTTCTTGCCGTTGCGCAGATCGAACAGCATGGCCAGCTGCATGACCATCTTGTCGAGGGTTCCCGCCGGCAGTTCCATGGACCAGGGATCGAGCGGTGAGACATTCTTCACGCGGTGGTGCTGCCAGTCGAAGACCAGGTGCTCGTTGTCGTCGGCGTCGCCGCCGGGCTTCAGCGACCGGTATTCCAGTACCCGGATGCCGTCGGGGGTGTAGCGCCAGCGGCTGCTTTCGGTGGCGT
>DROT01000057.1 GCA_011321775.1 Gammaproteobacteria bacterium
AGCCTCGCCGGCGTGGTACTGGCGGCGGGCGGCGCCCCGCAGCGGCTCATCCGGCTGTTCAACGCCGTGCTCGGCTGGCTCCCCGGCGGCCTGGCCGTGGTCGCCATCGGCGCCTGCGCCTTCTTTACCTCCTTTTCCGGCGCCTCCGGCGTCACCATCCTCGCGCTCGGCGGCCTGCTCTACCCGGTGCTGCGCAAGGTCCATTACCCGCAACGCTTTACGCTCGGCCTGTTGACCACCTCCGGCTCGCTCGGGCTGCTGTTCCCGCCCAGCCTCGCCATCCTGCTGTACGGCATCGTCGCCGGCGTCAACATCGACGAGCTGTTCCTCGCCGGTATCGTGCCCGGCACCGTGCTGATGCTGCTGCTCGGCGCCTACGCCGGCCTCACCGGTCGGCGATACCACGTGCATCACCACCCCTTTGCCTGGCACGTGGCGCTGCGGGCGGTGCGCCACGCCCTGGGCGACATCCTGCTGCCGCTGCTGATCCTGACCGGCATCTTCGGCGGTTTTGTCACCGTCAGCGAAGCGGCGGCGTTCACGGCGCTGTACGTGCTGGTGCTGGAAGGCTTCGTCACCCGCAGCATCGACCTCAGGCGCCAGTTGCTGCCACTGCTCACCGATACCGCCGTGCTGGTCGGCAGCATCCTCATCATCCTCGGCGTGGCCATGGGACTGACCAACCTGATGATCGATGCCCAGCTCCCCATGCGGCTGCTGGGATGGATGGAAACCGCAATAGATACACCTCTCAGCTTTCTGATAATACTGAATATTTTTCTTCTGGCCGTGGGCGCCATGATGGACATCTTCTCGGCCACGGTGGTGATCGTGCCGCTGATCCTGCCGCTGGCACAGCGCTTCGGCGTCGACCCGGTCCACCTCGGCATCGTCTTTCTGGCCAACCTGGAGATCGGTTATTCCACGCCGCCGGTGGGCATCAACCTGTTCATCGCCAGCCAGCGCTTCGAAAAGCCTCTCCTGGGCCTGTTCCGCGCGGCGCTGCCCTTCATCGCCATCATGCTCGTCTGGCTGCTGCTGGTGACCTACATTCCGGCCCTGTCGCTCTGGTGGCGTTATTAAGTTGCCGGGTTAATATCACCCAGCTCAAAAAAATGGTCCCGCCACCGCTAACAGGGTATTGTCAGAACAGCACAGGGACCGCATCGACAAACGGACCAGGATCATGGCCGAAGCCGCACTCTACATCCTCACGGGAATCGCCCTCTACGCCGGCGCCCACCACCTCTACCTGGCGGTGGAGCAGGACGATGGCCTGCAGCACGCGCCGCTGGGGGTCATGTACCTGCTGCTCTCGGGTTTTGCGCTCGCCAGCGCCCTCACCTACCAGGTGCAGGACGTCGGCCAGTTGCGCGCCGCCGGCAAGGCCAGCATCAGCCTCGGCATCCTGCTGTGGACCGCGCTGCTGTGGTATGTCGCCCACCGCACCCGTTTTCGGCCGCTGCTGCTGCTCGACCTGCTGAGTGCCGCCTGGATGGTACTCCTGATCCGCAACATCAGTTCCGAGAACAGCCTGCTGTATGCCGACATGCCATCGGTGAGCGAGGTCCTGCAACAACACGCCGTCAGCCCCTGGTGGAGCGGTCTCGAAGGCGCCGTGGCGGCTTCGCTGGTATTCGCCTTCTATGCCACCAGCCGTCTGTTCCGTCACGGACGCCGCCGTGCCGCCATTGCGCTGGGTTCCGGGCTGTTCCTGCTGATGCTGACGGCCTTCGCCGATCATCTGGTGAACAGTGGCCGGTTACAGGGCGCCTATCTGGCACCCTTCGGATTTCTCGCCTTTCTGCTGGCCAACAGCCTCTACCTGGTACTGCGCCGTCAGCGACAGCGTCCCTCCAGCGAGGCACCGTCGGTGGTCTACAACCTGACCTTCAACCCGGAACAGGCCTCCTTCCACACCGACGTGTCACAACTGCGCACGCCGGCGGGCGTGGAAATACCCGCAGCCGCAGCGCCGCGAAGCCCGGACACGGCGGCACCACCCTTCTCCGCCGACGAGGAAGTGGAAGACGTGACGCCGGTCGAGGCCGTGGAGAAAGGCGAACCGAGTGGCAGCACGCCAAAACCCGAAGACGACGACAGCAAACAGGATAGCGGCAACAAAGCGCTCCCAGCCCTCGATGCGGAGCGCTTGCACATCATCACCGACAACCTGATCGACATCGCCGTCTACGCCACCATGGCCCTGAACCGTTTCAAACGCGGCGACGCCGATCCCGAAACGCTGCAGACCCTGTGCCGCAAGGTGCGTACCCAGGCCATCCATACCCGTCATCTGCTGACCCGTCTGGGGCGTAACGAGGATTCCCGCGGGCTGTAGACAAAGCCGGAAACCCGCCGGCCGAACGAGCGGGGCTGCGCCGACTCAGCAGGCACTCTCGAGTTTCGGTATGGCGGTTTCCAGCAGCCGCCGCACCTGTTCCATGCCCACCGCGAGATTGGCTTCGATATCAGCCATGCTGATGGCGCCGTCGCCGCGCCCGGCGGCACGGTTGGCGATCACGGCGCAGGTGGCGTAACACAGCCCCAGTTCGCGTGCCAGTGCCGCCTCCGGCATGCCGGTCATCCCCACCATGCTGCAACCGTCGCGTTCCAGCCGGTCGATCTCGGCGGCGGTCTCCAGGCGCGGACCCTGGGTCGCGGCGTAGGTGCCGTTCTCGGCTGCCTCCAGCCCCAGTTCCCGTGCCGCGCCGATCAGCAGCCGGCGCACCCGTTCGCTGTAGGGCTCGGTGAAGTCGATGTGCACCACCTCGTTGAGACCCTGCTCGAAATAGGTGTTCTTGCGCGACCAGGTGTAGTCGATGATCTGGTCGGGGAAGGCCAGCCGCCCCGGCACCATATCCTCCCGGATACCACCCACGGCGGCCACCGCGATGACGCTGTGCGCTCCGGTCTCGCGCAGGGCCCAGATGTTGGCGCGGTAGTTCACCATGTGCGGTGGAATGGTGTGCCCGTGGCCATGCCGCGGGATGAAGACCACGTCCTTGCCGCACAGTTCGCCGTGCATCAGCGGCCCGGAGGGCTCGCCATAGGGCGTGCGCATCACCTCGCGCTTGCGGATCTCCAGGTTCTTGAGGGTGGTCAGGCCGGTGCCGCCGATGATTGCCAGTTCTGCCATAATGAATCCGTCTGTATTTCGATCAGGTCCCCGCAACCGCGTAGATGCCCCGGAGGTTGCGGAAATAACCGTGGTAGTCCATGCCGTAGCCGAACACGTAGCGATCCTCGACGTGCAGGCCGACGAAATCGGCCTCGAGAGCCTCCGGCTTGCGATCGTGCAGCTTTTCCACCAGCACCGCGCTGTAGACCGCGCGCGCACCCTGCTCGCGGCAATAGTCGAGAATGGCGGCCAGCGTGAGTCCCTCGTCGAGGATGTCGTCGACCACCAGCAGGGTGCGGTCCTTGAGGGATTGCGAGGGCGGAGTGATCCATTTCAGCTCGCGGCCGCCGACATTGGCTTCATAGCGCGTGGCGTGCAGATAGTCGAGCTGGACGGGAAACTCCAGGCGCGTGAACAGCTCGCTGGCCGGCACCATGCCACCGGTCATGACGCACAGCAACAGCGGATCCTGATCGCCGATGACCGGGGTGATCTCCGCCGCCATGCGATCCAGCGCCTGTTCCACCTCGGCACGGGAACAGATCTGATCGGCATTGCGGAGCACCTCCTGCAGCCTTCCGGCATCGAAACTCATCGGTGACCCCCCTTGTCGACCGGCCGGTCGGGCTGCGCCCGGCGAACCCCGACCTGCGTCTTCACAAAAGACGCGATTATAGTGGCTGCCCCGACCGGACGCCATGTGTGCGGCGAATGACTCAGCCCGGCTGCCAGTTGGCCGCCAGCACCGGATCCAGCTGCGCCTGCAGTTCCGGAGGGAGGCTGGTCTCGCCGCTGGCGGGCGGTTCGAAGGCCGCCATGGCCTGTACCAGCTGATCGACCCGCGTGTTCGACAGCGACAGGCCGTCACCCGCACGAAACCACTCCAGCTGCCGGTCCTCACCGAGATACCAGCCGTCGATGGTGACGCGGTCGCCGGTGCCGATGAGGTCCACCTGCAGATCGTCACCAAGACGACTGAACCAGAGCTGGTCGTGCGCCACGCCGCCGCCGAACACGAGCCGGTCGCTGTTCGGCGCTGCGTCCTGATCGAAGATCGTGTCCCGTCCGTCACCACGCAGGAAGCGGTAGGTATCGTCCCCGGGGCCTCCTTCCAGCCGGTCCCGGCCGGTTCCACCGGCGATGGTATCGGCGCCGCTGCTGCCGATGACCGTGTCGTTGCCGGCGCCGGCCTCGATACGGTCAATGTTGTGCAACGCTACCGTGCTCAGGTCGATGTGGTCATAACCGCGGGTGCCGGCGATCCGGTTGTCCCCGGGGCCACCGTCGATGATCTCGATACTGTTGCCGACGCCGAAACCGCGCAGGCGTATGGTATCGTCGCCGGTGCCACCGAGAATACGGTCCCTGCCCTCGCCGCCGTTGAAGGTGTCGAAGGCGCTGTCCGTCCCCTCGATGAGGAAGGTGTCATCGCCGCCACCGCCGTTCAACAGGTCCCGCCCCGGACCGCCGATCATGCGGTCGTCGTTCGGGGTCCCGGTGAGGACGTCGTTGCCGGCACCACCGTCGATACGATCAATGTTGCGCACGATCGTGGCACTCAGATCGATGGTGTCATATCCGCGGGTGCCGGCGATCCGGTTGTCCCCGGGGCCACCGTCGATGATCTCGATACTGTTGCTGACACCGAAACCGCGCAGGCGTATGGTATCGTCGCCGGTGCCACCGAGAATACGGTCCCTGCCCTCGCCGCCGTTGAAGGTGTCGAAGGCGCTGTCCGTCCCCTCGATGAGGAAGGTGTCATCGCC
>DROT01000058.1 GCA_011321775.1 Gammaproteobacteria bacterium
CGACGGCGACTACTTTCGCGAGTTGCTGCACCAGGTGCCGGCGAGACTGGACGAGGTGGAGCAGGCCTTCGCCGGCTACCTCGACCGGCCGCTGGCGGAGATCGACCCGGTGGAGCGCGCGCTGTTGCGCATGGCCACCTATGAATTGATGACGCGGATCGACGTACCCTACCGGGTGATCATCAACGAGTCGGTCAACCTCGCCAAGAAGTTCGGTGCCGAGCAGGCCTACCGCTACATCAACGGCGTGCTCGACAAGGCGGCGCGGGAGCTGCGGCCGGTGGAACACCCGCACGGCAAGGGAGACGGAGCCGGTGTGCTGAAGAAGCGGGGCGGCGCCGACTGAGGCGGCCGGAAGTTTTTCGCCGGCAGACGTCGCGAGTGAGATGCGCAAACCGGTGCCCGGGATCGCGGCCATGAGTCTGTCGGAATTCGACATCATCGAACAGTTTTTCAGGCGACCGCCCAGGCGTAACGACGTGGTGCTGGGGATCGGTGACGATGCTGCGCTGCTTGAGGTGCCGCAGGGCCAGCTGCTGGTCAGTGCCGTCGATACCCTGGTCGCCGGCCGGCACTTTCCTCCGCAGGCGGATCCTTTCGACATCGGCTACAAGTCGCTGGCGGTGAACCTCAGCGACCTCGCGGCCATGGGGGCCATGCCGGCCTGGGCGACCCTGGCGCTGACCCTGCCGCAGGCCACCGACGACTGGCTCGAGGCTTTTGCCGGGGGGTTCTTCGGTCTGGCGCGGGAGCACGGCGTCGAACTGGTGGGCGGAGACACCACTCGTGGGCCGCTGTCGGTGAGCGTTCAGCTCCAGGGTTTCGTGGAGCCGCAACGGGTGCTGCGGCGTGCCGGCGCCAGGCCCGGCCAGGCCATCCTGGTCAGCGGTACGCCGGGGGACGCCGCCTGGGCGCTGAAACAGTGGCAGGCCGGCCAGGCGGTCGACCCGCTTCTGCTGCAGCGTCTCAACCGGCCGCAGCCGCGGGTCGCGCTGGGACGGTCGCTGGGGGGGGTGGCGACGGCGGCCATCGACGTTTCGGACGGTCTGCTGGCCGATCTCGGGCACCTGCTCGCCGCCAGCGGTTGCGCCGCCACCCTGTGGATCGAGCGTCTGCCGCGTTCGGCTGCGCTCGCTGTCCACGCTTTCGATGACACGCTGGCGTACCAGCTCGGGGGCGGAGACGACTATGAACTCTGCTTTACGGTCGACTTCAGTCGCCTGGACGAGGTGGCCGAACTGGCCCGCCAGGCGGGCACGACGGTCACCGAGATCGGTCGGGTGGAGGAAGGAACGGGTATCCGTTGCCTGCATGAAGACGGGCGCCGCTACCGGCCGGAGCGCGTCGGCTTCGACCACTTCGGGCCGCAAGAGGCCCCCTGAAGGCCCGCCGGCTATCCTTCCGTCAGGGTGTCGGTCTTCTTGTCGCGCGCGATCAGCGCGTAGGCCGAGTGGTTGTGGATCGACTCGAAATTCTCCGATTCGACCACGTAGGCGCAGATACGGTCGTCTGCATTCAGGCGGGCGGCGATGTCGCGCACCATGTCCTCGACGAATTTCGGGTTGTCGTAAGCCTGTTCGGTGACGAACTTTTCGTCCGGGCGCTTGAGCAGGCCGTAGAGCTGGCTGGAGGCCTGGCTCTCGACCAGTTCGATGAGTTCCTCGATCCACACGAAGTCGCAGGTGGTGGCGGTCACGGTCACGTGCGAGCGCTGGTTGTGCGCGCCACGGTCGGAGATCTTCTTGGAACAGGGGCACAGGCTGGTCACCGGGATCACCACCTTGATCTTCATTTCCGGCCGGTCGCCGTGGATCTCGCCGATGAACGACACCTCGTAGTCGAGCAGGCTCTGCACCCCGGAGACCGGTGCGGTCTTGTTGATGAAGTAGGGGAAGCTCATCTCGATGTGTCCCGACTCGGCCTCGAGCCGTTCCGTCATCTCGCCGAGCATCTCCTTGAAGGACTCGACGCTGATCTCGCGTTCGTGCAGGTTGAGGATTTCCACGAAACGCGACATGTGCGTGCCCTTGAAGTTGTGCGGCAGGTTCACGTACATGTTGAAGGTGGCGATGGTGTGCTGTTCGCCCTCGGTGCGATCGCGCACCCGCACCGGGTGGCGAATGTCCTTGATGCCGACCTTGTCGATGGCGATCTGGCGGGTATCGGCACTGCTCTGTACATCGGCTATATTGCCCGTTCCGGCCGCCGCTCGTTGTTTGCTCATGATTCGTCCTCGGAATAACGCACGCAGGCGCGTTCGGTTTCCCACAGGGTGACGGCGTGGACCCGGATGCGGTCGTCGTTCAGGCGCGCCGAAAGTTCCTGGTAAAAGTAGGCGGCGATGTTCTCCGCCGTCGGATTGATGCGGTCGAAGGGCTCCAGTTCATTCAGGTAACGATGGTCCAGACGCTGCGCGATCTCGCGCGTCGCCTGCTTGACGTGCCTGAAGTCGATGCCCATGCCCAGCTCGTCGAGTCCGGTGGCCAACACCTCGGTCTCGACCTTCCAGTTGTGCCCGTGCATTCGGGCGCAGGCGCCCGGATAGTCGCGCAGCGTGTGCGCGGAGGCAAAATCCGTGACTATTTTCAGAACGTAGCGTGCCGCCACACCAATCCATACCTTGTATGCTGTCCCCGGCCGCTGTTGCGGGGCATCCTGAGGTCGTACCGGGGGTTAATTCCTGACTGAAAAGGTCGGATATTAATCGACCACGCGCAGGGTTGCAATCCGGGCCGCGACTTCCCGCTGGACGCGCTGGTAGATGCCTTCGGCATCCAGTCCGCATTCGGCCAGCTGCTGTTCACGGCTGGCGTGTTCGATGAAGCGGTCGGGGATGCCCAGCATCGCGAGCGGAACGCTGCTGCCGTGCTGAGCCAGCGCCTCGGCCACGGCGCTGCCGGCGCCACCGGCGACGGCGTTGTCTTCGATGGTGACCAGCAGGCGGTGACCGGCCGCCAGTTCCAGGATGCAGTCCTCGTCCAGCGGCTTGACGAAGCGCATGTTGGCCACCGTGGCGTCGAGGCGCTCGGCGGCCGCCAGCGCATCCGCCAGCGGACTGCCGAACACCAGCAGCGCCACATCGCGCCCCTGTCGCCGGATCTCCGCCTTTCCGACCGGCAGCTCGTCCAGCGCGGTGTCGACGGTGACGCCGGGACCGCCGCCGCGCGGGTAGCGCACCGCCGCCGGTCCCGACAGGCGGAAACCGGTGCTCAGCAGCTGCCGGCACTCGTTTTCGTCCGCCGGCGTCATGATTGTCATATTGGGGATGCAGCGCAGGAAGCTGAGATCGTAGTTGCCGGAATGGGTGGGTCCGTCGGCGCCCACCAGCCCGCCGCGATCGATGGCGAACAGCACCGGCAGTTTCTGTAACGCCACGTCATGAATCAGCTGGTCGTAGGCGCGCTGCAGGAAGGTCGAATAGATGGCGACCACCGGCCGCCGTCCCTCGGCGGCGAGGCCGGCGGCCAGGGTGACGCTGTGCTGTTCGGCGATACCGACGTCGAAATAGCGTTGCGGGAAACGCTCGGAGAACGCCACCAGCCCGGAACCCTCGCGCATGGCCGGGGTGATGGCCACCAGCCGCTCGTCCTGTTCCGCCATGTCGCATACCCAGTCACCGAAGATGCTGGTGTAGGTGCGGGTGGTGCTGCCACCGGCATGGCAGTCACCGGTCGACGGATCGAACTTGCCAATGCCGTGAAACTTGCATGGATTCTGTTCGGCCGGCCGGTATCCCTTGCCCTTGCGGGTGACCACGTGCAGGAGCTGCGGTCCATTCAGCTGGCGAATGTTGCGCAAGGTCCTGAGCAGTGCGTCCATGTCGTGGCCGTCGATGGGGCCGATGTAGTTGAATCCGAGTTCCTCGAACAGTGTGCCGGGGACGACCATCCCCTTCATGTGCTCCTCGGCGCGCCGCGCCAGTTCCCATACGCTGGGCATGTTCTGCAACACCTTCTTGCTGCCTTCGCGCATGGTGGCATAGGTGCGGCCCGAGAGGACCCTGGCGAGGTAGTTCGACAGGCCGCCGACGTTCGGCGAGATCGACATGTCGTTGTCGTTCAGGACCACCAGCAGGTTGGCGTCCAGGGTTCCGGCGTGGTTCAGTGCCTCGAAGGCCTGGCCGGCCGTCATGGCTCCGTCGCCGATGATGGCCACCACGCGGCGCGGGCTGCCCTGGGCGGCGGCGGCCAGCGCCATGCCCAGCGCGGCGCTGACGGAAGTGCTGGAGTGACCCACGCCAAAACTGTCGTAGGGGCTTTCCTCGCGGCGCGGAAAACCGGAGAGGCCGCCCTTCTGGCGCAGGCTGCCCATCTGCTCGCGGCGGCCGGTGAGGATCTTGTGCAGGTAGCTCTGGTGCCCCACGTCCCATACCAGGCGGTCGTCGGGTGTATTGAACACGTAGTGCAGGGCAATGGTGAGTTCGACGGTGCCGAGGTTGGCGGCCAGGTGGCCGCCGGTTCCGGCGACCGAGTGAATGAGGAATTGACGTGCCTCCTCGGCCAGTTGCTGCAGTCGCCGGGCGGGCAGCGTGCGCAGCTGCTCCGGCGAGTCGATGTGCTCGAGCAAGGGCTGATTGGCGGGAGGTATTTTCATCGGGAAGCGGCGGGCTCGGGGAGCCAAATTATCGGCGCTATAGGCCCCCGAGGCAAGCGCTTCCGCTGTGCAGCCTTATCCTCGCGCGATCAGGCGTGCTTGCGGTACAGGCGGCGTGGCGTGGTCTTGAGCGGCTGCCTGCGGCGTGCGATCGCGACCACGGCGATCAGGGCCGTGGCGATCACCAGGTGGGTGCTGTCGAGCCGCTCCATCTCCGGTGCCACGGGGGGCGGCGGCTTCGGGCTCCGGGACGGGGTTCGCGGACCCCGGAAGGAGGCGCTGGTCGCCAGGGGCGACCGTACCGGAGGACGTTGCAGTCGGGAAAATGCCGCCACGGCACTGGTTGCGCGAATCAGCAGCATCTCGGGGGCAGCCGCCGGGACGCTCAACGGCAGCCGGTCGGCGGATGCCACGGTGGTTGTCATCAGTCCGATCAGTGCAAGTACTGCGGCAGCACAGCTTGTGAAGGCTCTGTCCATGGTCGTCATCCTTGTTCTGGCAGGATGTATACCGCGAAGAGACGGTCACCCCGTGCGCTGCGGGTGAGTATGGGCGGCAGGATCGTTCAATCCGGAAGTATAGACCAGATTTCGCGAAAGCAGGCACGCCGGCGACATTTTTTACGCGCTGCGTTGCACTACATAACCGGACAGCCAGCGCAGCGGATCGGCGTGCTGGTCGAGGGCGGCAATGCTGTCGATGGCCGCCTGGTGCAGTTCGCGTGCGCGTTCGCGCGCACCCGCGAGGCCCAGCAGGGCCGGGTAGGTGGGTTTGTCCAGCGCCTCGTCGGCGCCGGCCTGCTTGCCCAGCTGCTCGGTGCTGCCGGTCACGTCGAGGATGTCGTCCTGTACCTGGAATGCCAGGCCGAGGTATTTGCCGTAGTGATCCAGGGCATCTTCGACCGCCGCGGGCAGTTGCTCCGCACACAGGGCGCCCAGGAGTACGGAGGCGCGGATCAGGGCGCCCGTCTTGTGAATGTGCATGTCCTCGAGTTCGGCGATGTCCAGCTCCCTGCCGACGGCTGCCAGGTCGATGGCCTGTCCACCCACCATGCCACGCGATCCGGCGGCCCGCGCCAGCAGACTGATCATGCGCAGGCGCCGATCGCCGTCGAGCCCCCCCATGTCGGCGTCGGCGAGGATCCTGAACGCCAGGGTCTGCAGGGCGTCGCCGGCGAGTATCGCCTGGGCCTCGCCGAAGGCCTTGTGGCAGGCAGGTTTCCCGCGGCGCAGCTCATCGTCGTCCATGGCCGGCAGATCGTCGTGGATCAGCGAATAGGCATGAATGCACTCGAGGGCGGCGGCAACGACGTCGAGCCGCTGTTGCGGTGCCCCCACCGCCTGACCGGCAGCGCAGGCCAGCAGCGGCCGGATACGCTTGCCGCCGCCGAGCACGGCGTAGCGCATGGCCTGATGCAATGTCGCCGGGTGCGTGTTCGCGGACGGCAGCAGGCGCTCCAGCGCCGTTTCGACGCCCTGCCTGCAGCGGACGGAGAAGCGTTCCAGTTCAGCTGGGATCGGCGTCACTGTCTAAGGGCTCGAGCGAGGGCTGGCCGTCTTTTTCCAGCAGAACCTGGACCTTCTGTTCCGCCTCCTGGAGCGACTGCTGGCAGGAGCGTGTCAACTGAATGCCGCGCTCGAACTGCTTGAGGGCTTCGTCCAGGCTGGTATCGCCCTGTTCCATTTTCTCGACCAGCGCCTCGAGTTCCGAGAGTGCGGTTTCGAAGTCCGGGATTTTCTGACTGCGTTTGGCCACGTATGCTCTCCGCTATGGGGTTGCGTACGTTACAAGCGACCTCGGACAGGGTCAACAAGGGTGCGGGCCGATCTGCCAGGTGACTGTTCAGCCCCGCGCCCCCGGAGCTGAACAGTCACCCCGTCATTTGAATTTTCGGCGCCGGGCCCCATTTGCATTACAAACGCTCCGGCGGCTGAAAATGATTGACAGCATCGCCACGCTGAGCTAGATTTGTGGTCGAATTTAGACTGAGTCTAAATTAACTGGTTTCTGGTTTTTCCCTGCGTTTGGAGGTAACACAATGGATCTGAAAGGAAGTAAGACCGAAGAGAATCTCAAGGCGGCCTTTGCCGGTGAGTCCCAGGCCAACCGCCGCTATCTCTATTTTGCGGCCAAGGCCGACGTCGAGGGCTACAACGACGTTGCCGCCGTATTTCGTTCCACCGCCGAAGGCGAGACCGGCCACGCGCACGGTCATCTCGAGTATCTGGAGGCCGTCGGTGATCCGGCGACCGGGCTGCCCATCGGTTCCACCAGCGACAACCTCAAGGCCGCCATCGCGGGCGAGACCCACGAGTATACCGACATGTACCCCGGTATGGCCAAGTCGGCGCGCGACGAAGGCTTCGACGAGATTGCGGACTGGTTCGAGACCCTGGCCAAGGCCGAGCGCTCGCACGCCAACCGCTTCCAGAAGGCCCTGGACGCCCTGGACGACTAGGCGTCTGCCGCAGTGGCGGGCCCGCAGCCGCGGGTCCGCCGCTCCTTTCCCCATCGTGATCCCAGGAGTAGCGCATGTCCGTTCGTGAAGGCAGTCTGGAGGCCCCCCCCCGCCACCCCGTCGACTGGCAGAACCCCGAATTCTATGACGAGTCCTCGCTGCTGAAGGAACTCGAGCGGGTGTACGACATCTGCCACGGCTGTCGCCGCTGTTTCAGCCTGTGCAATGCCTTCCCCACCCTGTTCGATGCCATCGACGAGTCGGACACCATGGAGCTGGATGGTGTCGACAAGCGTGTCTACTGGGAGGTCGTGGATCACTGCTACCTCTGTGACATGTGCTTCATGACCAAGTGTCCCTATGTGCCACCGCACGAGTGGAACGTGGACTTTCCGCACCTGATGCTGCGCGCCAAGGCGGTGAAGCACAAGCAGGGCAGGACCCGGGTGCGCGATACCATACTCAGTTCGACCGACGTGGTCGGCTCGCTGGCGGGCATCCCGGTAGTGTCGACGCTGGTCAACGCGGTCAATCACAGCCGCGTGGGGCGCAAGGTGCTGGAGGAACTGCTCGAGGTCGACGCCGAAGCACACCTGCCCGAATACCACAGCCGCACCCTGCGGCGACGGCTGGGCACGGAGCGCAACTCCGCGGCCGCGGCAGGCACCGAGGCCGGCCCGACGCGCGGCAAGGTGGCGCTGTTCGCCACCTGTTACGGCAACTACAACGAGCCCGAGCTGGGCGAGGATCTGGTCGCCATCTTCGAGCACAACGACATTCCGGTACGTCTCACCGACAGTGAACGCTGTTGCGGCATGCCCAAGCTGGAACTGGGCGATCTGGAAGCGGTGCAAAAAGCGAAGGAAGTCAACATCCCCCAACTGGCGGCGCTGGTCGACGCCGGCTGGGACATCGTCGCGCCGGTGCCTTCCTGCGTGCTGATGTTCAAGCAGGAACTACCGCTCCTGTTTCCGGACGATGCGCAGGTGGCGAAGGTGCGCGACCATATCTACGATCCGTTCGAGTACCTCGCCATACGTCACAAGCACGGCGCGCTCAGGACCGATTTCCGCAACAGTCTGGGCACCATCGCCTATCATGTCGCCTGCCACCTGCGGGTGCAGAACATCGGCATGAAGACCCGCGAACTGCTGCAGCTGGTACCGGATACCCGGGTGGAGGCCATCGAGCGCTGTTCCGGCCACGACGGGACCTATGCCGTCAAGAAGGAATTTCATGCGATCTCCATGAAGATCGGCAAGCCGGTGGTCAACCGCGTGCAGAAGGCCGCGGCCGACCACTATTGCAGCGACTGTCCCATGGCCGGCCACCAGATCGAGATCGGGCTGGCCGACGGCAGCCGGCCGGAGCACCCGCTGAAACTGTTGCGCATGGCCTACGGAATCTGACACGAGGTGAGGAAATGGACAAGCTGAGGCGCGAGGATCTCTACAGCCTGGAACAGTACCACGAGGTGCGACCGGAGTTCCGGGCCCAGGTGATGGAACACAAGAAGCATCGCCGGGTACCGTTGGGCGAGATTGCGGCGCTCTATTTCGAGGATCGCCTCACCATGCAGTACCAGGTGCAGGAAATGCTGCGCGCCGAACGCATCTTCGAGGCCGAGGGCGTGCAGGAGGAACTGGACGCCTACAACCCGCTGATCCCCGATGGCAGCAACCTCAAGGCCACCTTCATGATCGAGGTGCCGGACGAGGACGAGCGGCGACGGCTGCTGGGTGAGCTGAAAGGGATCGAGAACGAGGTGTGGCTGCGCGTGGAAGGTTTCGAACCCGTGTTCGCCATCGCCGACGAGGACCTGGAGCGTGAGAACGAGGACAAGACCTCCTCGGTCCATTTCATGCGCTTCGAGCTGACTCCCGCCATGATCGAGGCGGCCAGGGGTGGCGCGGCGCTGGGTGCCGGCGTGAGCCACGCGGGCTACACGCGCCAGCTGGAGCCCCTCCCCGAGAACGTCCGCGCCGCCCTGGTCGCCGACTTCGACTGAGTCCGACATAGTAGGTTGCCGGGTTAATAGTGCAATACAGGGGTTAAAGCCCCCGCCGCCGGTGGCCGACATCAGGATATGGTGTCCTGAAACGGCTGAAGGGGGAACCCATGGAAACGGGTGGCATATTCTGGGCGCTCACCGGCCTGCTACTGGTGGCCCTGATCGTCTATTTCATCCATATCTACAATCGCCTGGTGTCGCTCAAGCACGGCGTTTCCCGTTCCTGGTCCAACATCGACGTCCTGCTCAAGCAGCGGCACGATGAACTGCCCAAGCTGGTCGAGGTGTGCAAGCGCTACATGGGCTACGAGCAGGAGACCCTGGAACGGGTCATGAACGCACGCTCGCGGGTGGCGCAGGCGCGCGCGGGTGCCGACCTGCGTGCCCTGGGGCAGGCGGAGACCGAGCTGCGGCAGGGGCTGGGTGGGCTGTTCGCGGTCGCCGAGGCCTACCCGCAGCTCAAGGCCGACGCCACCTTCCGTCACCTGGAGGAGCGGATCAGCGCACTGGAAGAGAGCATCGCCGACCGGCGCGAGTTCTACAACGAGAGCGTCAATCTCAACAACGTGCGGGTGGAACAGTTCCCGGACGTTCTGGTGGCCTCCCGCTTCGGTTTCGCACCCTTCGATCTGCTCGAATTCGAGGAGAGAGAACGCGCCGACGTCGACCTCGGCGCGCTGTTCGCCGGCTAGGCTCGATTTCGCGTGTTGTCCCTGCTGTTCGGCGATCCCCAGTCGATGGCGCCGCTGTCTTTCGGCTTGCTGTCGCTGGCGCTGGCCGGTGCGCTGGCCTGCCTGTTTCAACGCATCTGGCGCAACTTCCGCCGTGCCCGCATCATCGAGGATACGGCCACCGCCCGCCTGCGGTCGGCGCCGCAGGGCTATGTCGAACTGGAGGGGACGGCACACCCGCTGGCGGGGCGACAGCTGCTCGCGCCGCTGACCGGGACGCCCTGCGTCTGGTATCGCTACCGCATCGAGGAACGGCGTCGCTACGGGCGACGGGCTTCCGCCTGGACCGAGGTCGAGTCCGGCACCAGCGAGATTCCCTTCCGCTTCAGCGATACTACCGGTGAATGCCTGGTCGATCCGCGGCGTGCCGAGGTCGTGGCGCGCAGCCGCCGGGTATGGTTCGGCAGCCACCGTCGTCCGCGCCAGGGCCGCGAGGCCGGCTTTCTTTCCCTGTTCTCCGGCCGCCGTTACCGCTACACGGAAGAGCGCATCGGCGCCGGAAGGCTCTACCTGCTGGGGTGGTTCGAGACCCGCCGCGGTAACGATGTGGCACCGGCGGAAGAAACCCGCCGGCTGCTGCGGCGCTGGAAAAGCGACCAGCAGGAACTGAAACGGCGCTTCGATGCCAACGGCGACGGCGTGCTCGACGGGCGCGAGTGGCAGCAGGCCCGTCGTGCGGCCAGTGAGCAGGTGTTGCAGCGGCGGGCGGCACGTGCCGCCCGGCCGGTGGTGCATCTGGTCCATGGCGGCGAATCCGCCGACCATCCCTTCCTCATCTCGGACCGCCCCCAGGCACAGCTGGTGAGCCGTTACCGGCTTCAGGCGCTGTTCGCCCTAGCCGGCTCGCTCGCCGCCGCGGCTGTTCTGGCCTGGCTGTTCGCCTCCCGCTATTGAAAAACATCCTCGCCGTTCCCATGTAGTAGCTACGACGGGATCCTGGCTGGATGCCGTCCCGAAACCATACAGGATGAATTTCAGGAGGTGTGAAATGTCACTGGTACGTTATGAACCCATGAGTCTGCTGAACCAGCTGCACGGCGAGATCGATCGTCTGTTCGATACCCGCCTGGGTCGCTATGGCGACGAGGGCAACCAGCTGGCGGCCGCCAGCGACTGGGTCCCCGCCGTCGATATCAAGGAAGAGGACGATCGCTATGTCATCCATGCCGATGTCCCCGGGGTCGATCCCAAGGATATCGAGGTCAGCATGGAAGACGGGGTATTGTCGATCAAGGGCGAGCGTCAGTCCGAGAACAAGGAAGAGCGCGAAGGCTACAAGCGTATCGAACGCGTGCGTGGCAGCTTTTTCCGGCGCTTCAGCCTGCCGGATACGGCGGATGCCGAAGCCATCAGCGCGAAGTCGAAAGACGGTGTGCTGGAGATCGTGATTCCGAAGCAGGAAAAGGTGCAACCCAAGCGCATCAAGGTGGAGAGCTGATCCGGCAGCACGGGTACAGGCCGGCCGGTGTCCGCAGGGGCGCAGGCCGGTGTGTGCCGTGTTCGCGATCATGACTGGAGGTAGGCATGAGCACATTTGCGGAAATCGGTGAAGGACTGGAACGCGCCTGGGACACGCTCAGCGAGGGCTGGCGCCAGCTGCGGCGTCGGGCGACGCAGGCACTGACCCGGTTCAATCCCGGCGACCGGCGCAGCGGACTGGAGACGACGGACGAACAGTTCCTGCAAAGCGCCTCACGCTGGGGCTTGCTGACGGCCGACGTCAGCGAGAACGATGACGAGGTACGGGTGAGGCTGGAAGCGCCCGGGATGGAGGCCGACGATTTCGACCTCCAGGTAAACGGCAACGTGCTGGTGGTGCGCGGCGAGAAACGCGTCGAGCGTGACCAGGTCGACGGTCGTTTCCATGTCATCGAGTGCGCCTATGGCAGTTTCGAGCGCGCCATTCCCCTCCCGGCCGAGGTCGACGAGCAGGGCGCCAGGGCCAGGTACCGGCGCGGTGTGCTGACCGTCCGGCTGCCGAAGAAGGCCAGCGCGCGCAAACGCCGCATCGAGGTCGGCTAGCTGCCCGGTCGGTTACGACGAGCCAGGCGATGCCGCGGCAGTTTCAGCCAGGGGATGAGACGGTCGGAAGATTGTCGCCGAATCCGGGAGCGTAGGGCTGGGGCCCGGCGCTCCCGGATAATGTGTCATGTTGTGTGCCTCCTGACGCGGGGTGGCCATTCCGGCGCGAACCGGGGGCATGCGAGCAAAGCTGTCCTGGCGGTACTCCGCCGGGGTAC
>DROT01000059.1 GCA_011321775.1 Gammaproteobacteria bacterium
TCACAACAGCTCGCTCAGGGTCTGCGCCTGTCGCAGAACGGTGATGTCCGGTGGCGTCCCCTCGAAAACCAGGGCCACGGTGCGGCGGCCGTCCTGCACGGCCAGTCCGGTCTCGAGCCAGCGACGCATATCCCGGGGACCGGCGCCCGAGGAGGCCACGCGAATGAGCGCCAGTTCGCCATGGGCCAGTCCCCCGGCATCGCCCTCGCCATGCCAGCACCAGCCCACACCGCGCGCGGCCAGACGTTCGGCCAGCGACGGATCCGGCTCCCCGGTGCCGAAATCGACCACGACGGGAAGTGCCGGGCCCAGCGCATCGAGCCGGTCTTCCAGCGAAGCCGTATCCCCCGCCGGCAGAATCCATCCGGCCAGCGCCTCACCCAGCTCGCCGGCGCCGGTCGCGAGGACGCCTTCGTCGTCCAGCTCGACCAGCAGGCGCAGGCCGGTGTCGCCCGCTTCCCGCCACCCGGCCAGGGTGGCGGCATCGGCCAGATCGGTCGCGGCGATCAGCACGACCGGAAACTCGTTGGCGTAGTACACGGGTTGCCATTCCGCGGGCAGGTCGTCCGGATAGAAATCGCCCTGCCAGGCCGGATGACGCCAGCCGGCGGCACCGATCAGCACGGGGTAGTCGCGGTTCATTTGCGTACGGTTTCTCCTGCAGGCATTCAAGGTTGTGGAATAATAGCCGACTTCCTGCACAGCCGGGTGGCCGGCCTGTGCCAGTGAACCATTCGATGGTCTGCCGATCCCTGTCGGCGGGCCCGGCTGAACGAGGTCACAACCATGGGCGATGTCGTCCCCTTTCGCAAACCCACTGCCAGCGAAAGGCACAAGGGCAAGACCCTGTGTCGCAGCGGTTTCCATCGCTGGGAAGTGGTCAAGGGCAATCCGTTCGACGTGAAGACCGGCAAGCTCGTCACCCGCTACCGCTGCGCCCGATGCGGTGCGACCCGAGTGGAAACCCGCTAGACACATCCGGATCTGCCGATGTCCATTGCCCGCCTGCTCAACACACTCAGCCTGCTGGCCGTCCTGGGTCTTGGCGGTTGCGCCAGCGTGCCGGGGCCGCCGGACGAACGGGATCCCTTCGAATCCTTCAACCGGGCCGTGTATGCCTTCAACGATGCCGCCGATCGGGAAGTGTTCAGGCCCATCGCCACCGACTACCGCGATCACGTACCCCGTCCGGTGCGCACCGGCATCTCCAACTTCTTCGGCAACCTGCAGGACGTGATCGTGCTGGTCAACGATCTGCTGCAGCTCAAGATCGAGCAGGGCATGTCCGACTTCGGCCGCATCGTCTACAACACCACGTTCGGACTGCTGGGCATCATCGACGTGGCCACGCCCATGGGGCTGCCCAAGCACGACGAGGACTTCGGCCAGACCCTCGGCTACTGGGGCGTGCCTGCGGGCCCCTATCTGGTGCTGCCCTTCCTCGGCCCCAGCAGCGCCCGGGATACGGTGGGGCTGGTGGGTGACATCTATGTCCATCCGATGTTTCAGGGCCTGATCACCGACGAGGCCGTGTCCTGGGGCGCCGTGGGCCTGCGCTACATCGATCTGCGCGCCCAGTTGCTGGGCGCCACCCGCGTGGTGGACGAAGCCGCGCTCGATCCGTACGCCTTCGTGCGCGACGCCTATCTGCAACGGCGGCGCAATCTGGTCTATGATGGCAACCCGCCGCCGGATCCGCGGTACGACTTCATCCCGGACGACAGCACCGATGCCGATCTCGAGCTGGAACTGCAACTGGAACTCGACAAGCCAAAA